>DASXYS010000182.1:0-72953 GCA_036502365.1 Amycolatopsis sp. | reverse complement strand
ACGGGCAGCCGGAGCGGCTTCCATTCAAGCCGGTACCGCAACGAATCCAGCTGGGAGCGTTCACGTCGTCCCTGCCGCCAGGAGGTCAACGCGGGCAGGACCGAACCGAGCGAGGAAAGCTGGTCCTCGCGCAGACCCAGCAGAGTGGCGAGGTGATCGGCGTCGCCGCGCTCGACGGCGGCCCACAGCCGCTCGTCGGCCGGATCAGCGGTGGGCGCGGGGACGATCTCGGGCCAGAAGAACTCGTGCTGGAAGGCGTAAGTCGGCAGGCCGGTCCCGCGCGCGCCGGTACCCGCGAAGTACGTGGACCAGCCGACCGCGATGCCGCGGACGTGCAGACGTGCCAGCGCCTCGGTCAGCGCGAGTTCCTCCGGCCGGTCCCCGCGCAGGGCCGGGACTGCTTCGGCCCCCTGATCATCCTGGGCCAGGATGTCGTCGGTCATGGCCGACAGCACGCCGTCGGGGCCGAGTTCGAAGAAGGTGGTCAGGCCCGAGTCCCGCAGCGCGGTCACCCCGGCGGCGAACCGGACCGTGCCGCGCACGTGCTCGACCCAGTACTCCGGGGAACAGACCTGCTCGGCGGTGGCGAACCCGCCGGTCAGGTTGGACACCAGCGGGATCGCCGGCTCCGCATAGGACAGTCCCTGCGCGACCACGCGGAATTCGTCGAGCATCGCGTCCATGTGGGACGAGTGGAAGGCATGGCTCACCCGCAGGCGCTTGGTCTTGCGGCCGAGTTCGGCGAAGTGGGCGGCGAGCGCGGTCACCGCGTCTTCGTCACCGGCGATGACCACCGACGCGGGCCCGTTGACCGCCGCCAGGGACACGCCCTCGGTCAGCAGCGGGCTGACCTCGTCCTCCGTGGCCTGCAACGACACCATGGCGCCAAGGCCGGCCGGCAGGGCCTGCATCAGCTTCGCCCTGGCCGCGACCAGCGTGCAGGCGTCCGCCAGCGAAAGCACTCCGGCGACGTGGGCCGCGGCCAGCTCGCCGATCGAATGGCCCGCGACGGCGGCGGGTTTGACCCCCCACGATTCCAGCAGCCGGAAGAGCGCGACCTCGAACGCGAACAGCGCAGGCTGGGTCCAGCCCGTCTGATTCAGCAGCTCGGCTTCGTCAGTGCTCTCCTCGGCGAAGAGGACCTCGCGCAGGGGCCGGTCGAGCGAGCCGTCGAGCAGAGTGGCGACCTCGTCGAGGGCCGAGGCGAACACCTCGTACCGTTCGGCCAGCTCCCGTCCCATGCCGGGACGCTGGCTGCCCTGGCCCGCGAAGAGCATCGCGGGCTTGGTGCCACCGCCGGTCTCGCCTTCGACGAGTCCGCTCGCCGAAACGTCCGAAGCCAGCGCGCCCAGCGCGGTCAGCAACTCGGCACGGTCCGCGCCGACGACCGCCGCCCGCCGGTCGAACGCCGACCGGGTGGTGGCCAGGGACAGCGCGACGTCGGCCGGGCGCAGCTCGGGGTTGTCCTCCAGAAAGGACTTCAGGGTCGCGGCCTGCGCCCGCAGCGCGTCCCGGGTCTTGCCGGACACCAGCCACGGCACGACCAGGTCAGCCTGCTCGGCCGGGGCCGGGGCCGCCGCCGGGGGCTGCTCGATGATCGTGTGGGCGTTGGTCCCGCTGATCCCGAAGGACGAGATCCCGGCGCGACGCGGCTGTCCGGTGGCCGGCCACTCGGTCTCCTCGGACAGCAGCTCGACCGCTCCGGCCGTCCAGTCCACTTCGGACGACGGCGCGGCGGCGTGGAGCGTCCGCGGCAGCACGCCGTGGCGCATCGCGAGCACCATCTTGATCACACCGGCAACCCCGGCCGCCGCCTGGGTGTGGCCGAGGTTGGACTTCACCGAGCCCAGCAGCAGCGGCCGGTCCTCGTCCCGGTCCCGGCCGTACGTGGCCAGCAGCGCCTGCGCCTCGATCGGATCGCCGAGCTTGGTGCCGGTGCCGTGCGCCTCCACCACATCGATGTCCGAAGTGGACAGACCGGCACTGGCCAGCGCCTGGCGGATGACCCGTTGCTGAGAAGGGCCGTTCGGCGCGGTCAGGCCGTTGGACGCGCCGTCGGAGTTGACCGCCGAACCGCGGACCACGGCGAGCACGTGGTGCCCGTTGCGCACCGCGTCGGACAGCCGCTCGACGAGCACGAGACCGATGCCCTCGGCCAGGCTCATCCCGTCGGCCGCTTCGGCGTAGGCCTTGCAGCGGCCGTCGGGGGCCATCGCGCGCTGGCGGCTGAAGCCGACGAACGCACTGGGGGTGGACATCACGCTGACCCCGCCGGCCAGCGCGAGCGAGCTTTCGCCGCTCCGCACGGACTGGCAGGCGAGGTGCAGTGCCACCAGCGAGGACGAGCACGCGGTGTCGAGCGTGACCGCCGGTCCTTCCAGCCCGAACAGGTACGAGATCCGGCCGGACAGGATGCTCGAGAGCGTGCCGGTGATCATGTGGCCTTCGGAGCTCTCCGCCGCACTTTCGCCGACCGAGTTGTAGTCCTGGTAGCTGGCGCCGACGAAGGTGCCGGTGCGGCTTCCGCGCAGGGCGGCCGGGTCGATCCCGGCGCGTTCGAAGGCTTCCCACGCGGTTTCCAGCAGGAGCCGCTGCTGCGGGTCCATCGCCAGGGCTTCCCGCGGCGAGACGCCGAAGAAGCCGGGATCGAAGCCGGCGACGTCGTCGAGGAACCCGCCCTGGGTCGAGTAGGTCTTGCCCGAGCTGTCCGGGTCGGCGTCGAACAGGCCGTCGCCGTCCCACCCGCGATCGGCCGGGAAGCCGGAGATGACGTCGGCGCCGCTGGTGACCAGATCCCAGAGGTCCTCCGGCGAGGTGACCCCGCCCGGGTAGCGGCAGCTCATCCCGATGATGACGATCGGGTCGCCGGAATCGGCACCGGACGCCGTCGGCGCGATCGTGGTGACCTGGGCGCCGGCGATCTCCGAACGCAGGAAGGCGGCCAGCGCGATCGGGCTCGGGTAGTCGAAGACCATGGTGCTGGGCAGGGTCAGCCCGGTGGCGGTGGCCAGCCGGTTGCGCAGGTCCACCGCGGTCAGCGAGTCGAACCCGACGTCACGGAAGGCCCGCTGCTCCGAAAGCGCGTCGGCGGAATCGTGCCCCAGCACCGTCGCCGCCTCGCCGCGGACGAGGTCGAGGAGCAGGCGGTCCTGTTCGGCGGCGGGCAGCGACCGCAGCCGGGCGGCGAACTCGCCTTCCCCGACGGCGCCCTGGGTTTCCTCGGCGGCTTCGGTGAGCCGGCGTACCTCGGGCACCTCGGCGAACAGCTCCGTGGGCCGGACCGAGGTGTAGACGGGGTGGTAGCGCGCCCAGTCGACGTCGGCGACCGCGACGGCCGTGTCGCCGGAGTCCAGCGCGCGCCGGAGCCCGGCCAGCGCCAGCGCGGGCTCCATGAACACGAGGCCGCTGCGGCGGATCTGCTCGGGGTCGACCCGGCCGAGTTCCCGGTCGTCGGCCCAGATGCCCCACGAGATCGAGGTCGCGGTGAGCCCGCGCGCGCGGCGGTTTTCCGCCAGCGCGGCCAGGTAGGCGTTGCCCGCCACGTAGGCGGCGTGTAACCCGCTCCCCCACAGCCCCGCGGTCGAGGAGTAGAGCACAAACGCGTCGAGTTCCTCGTCGTCCAGCAGCTCGTCGAGGTGCTGCGCGCCCAGGACCTTGGCCCGGATGACCCGCGCGAACGACTCGATGTCGGTACCGTCGATCGAGCTGAGTTCGATGATCGCCGCGGTGTGCACGACGGTGCGCACCGTCCGGCCCGCGGACTTCAGATCGGCGAGCAGCCGCGCGACCGAGTCGCGGTCGGCCACGTCGCAGGCGAGCATTTCCGCGTCGGCACCGAGTTCGGTCAGCTCGGCCAGGAGTTCGGGCGCGCCGGGCGCTTCGATCCCACGCCGGCTGGTGAGCACGATGTGCTCGGCGCCCTGCGCGGCGAGCCACCGCGCCAGGTGCTTCGCGAGCGTCCCGGTACCGCCGGTGACCAGGGTGGTGCCGCGCGGGGTCCAGGCGCGAGCCGGGTCCGGCTCGGCGGCCGGGGCCGGGACCACGCGCCGGGCGAGCACCCCCGACGAGCGGATCGCGACCTGGTCCTCGCCGGTGGTCCCCGCCAGCACGCTCACCAGGCGCTGAGCTCCGCGCCGGTCAAGGGATTCGGGGAGGTCGACCACGCCGCCCCAGCGGTGCGGGGCCTCCAGCGCCGCGGTCCAGCCGAGGCCGGCCACCTGGGCCTGCACCGGGTTGGGCACCTGGTCCGAACGGCCGGTGGAGACCGCGCCGCGGGTGAGACTCCACAACGGAGCGTCGATGCCGGCGTCGCCGAGCGCCTGGACGAGCGAGACGGTCAACGCGAGACCGAGGGCGAGTTCGGGGTGGAGTTCGCTCGGCTGCTCCGCGAAGGCCACCAGGGAGAGGACACCGGACACGCCTTCGAACGCGCTCAGGCGACCGGCGAGGACCTCGCGGTCCATCGCCGTCTCGTCCAGCACGAGCCGTTCTGCTTGCGCGCCATGGCTTTCCAGGGCCGTCGCGAGGTCGGCGTCGTCGGCGCCTTCGGCGGACACGATCAGCCAGGTCCCGGACAGCGCGGCCGGGGACACACCCTTGACCGGCTTCCAGACGGCCCGGTACCGCCAAGAGTCCACTGTGGATTTGTCCTGCCGCTGGCGGCGCCACGAGGACAGCGCGGGCAGCACCGTGGCCAGCGAAGCACCGTCGACGTCGAGGCTCGCGCTGAGCGAGTCGAAGTCCTGCTCCTCGACGGCGTTCCAGAACTCGGCGTCGGCGGCGTCCACCGCGGCCCCGGACTCCGGTTCGACTGGGACGGCGTAGAAGCTCTCGCGCTGGAAAGCGTAGGTCGGCAGCGCGACGCGGCGGGCGCCCTCGAACAGATCCTGCCAGCTGACGCGTACACCGCGCACGAAGACCTCGGCGAGCGAAGTCAGGAACCGGCTCGCGGTGTCCTGGTCGCGCCGCAGTGAACCGGCGGCCACGGCCTTGACCCCGGCCGCGTCCGCGACGTCCTGCACCGGGGTGGTCAGCACCGGGTGCGGGCTGGACTCGACGAAGACGCGGTGCCCCTGCGCCACCAGCTCGGCGATCGCGGGCCCGAACTCGACCCGTTGCCGCAGGTTGCGGTACCAGTAGCCCGCGTCCATCACGGTGGTGTCGAGCCAATCACCGGTCACCGTCGAGAAGAACGGCACCTCCGAAGCCTGCGGGCGGACCTCGGACAGCACCTGGGAAAGCTCTGTTTCGAGCAGCTCGACCTGCGCGGAGTGCGACGCGTAGTCCACCGCGATCCGGCGTACCCGGATCTCTTCCGCGGTCAGCTCGCCGAACAGCGTATCGAGCAGTTCGGGCTCGCCGGACACAACGACCGAGTTCGGCCCGTTGACCGCCGCGACCGAGATTCCCGCGCCACGGCCGGAAAGCCTCTCCTCGACGTCGGCGGCCGGCAGCGCGATCGACATCATGCCGCCGAGGCCGGCCAGCGTGCGGCCGATCGCCTGGCTGCGCAGCGCAACGACCCGGGCGCCGTCGGAAAGCGACAACGCGCCCGCCACGACCGCGGCGGCGATCTCACCCTGCGAGTGGCCCACCACGGCGTCGGGCTCGACCCCTCGTGAACGCCACAGTGCCGCCAGCGAAACCATCATCGCCCAGGTGGCGGGCTGGACGACATCGACGCGATCGAGCGTCGGCGCCCCTTCGGCCTGGCACAGGACGTCGATCAGCGACCACTCGACGAACGGCGACAGCGCGGCCGCGCATTCCGCGATCCGCTCGGCGAAGACCGGCGACTCGCCCAGCAGGCGGGCACCCATCCCGGCCCACTGCGAACCCTGACCGGGGAACACGAAAACCGTGCGGCCGTCGACGTCCGCGGTCCCGCTGATCACGCCGGCCGGGGAACCGTCGCGGCTCACTGCGTCCAAACCGGACAGAGCGTCGACGTGGTCGCTGCCGAGGACCACCGCGCGGTGTTCGAAGAGCGTGCGCGAGGTGACGAGCGAATAGCCGAGGTCGACGAGCCGCAGATCCGGCTCGGCGTCCACAACGGACTTGAGCGCCGCGGCCTGTCCACGCAGCGCGGCCGGGGATTTACCCGACAGCACCAAGGGGACGATCCCCACCGGGGCTTCGGGCACAGCGGCCGGAACGTCCTCCGGGACGTGTTCGAGGATCGTGTGCGCGTTGGTGCCGCTGATGCCGAACGAGGACACGGCGGCGCGGCGCGGGCGGCCGGTTTCGGGCCAGCCCACCGCGCTGTTGAGCAACGAGATGGTGCCCGGCGACCAGTCGATGTGCGGCGAAGGGGTCTCGGAGTTCAGCGTGCTCGGCAGTTCCCCGTGCCGCATCGCCATGACCATCTTGATCACGCTCGCGACCCCGGCGGCCGACTGCGTGTGCCCGATGTTGGTCTTGATCGAGCCGAGCAGCAGCGGGTTCTCCGGGTCGCGGTCGCGGCCGTAGGTCGCCTGGAGCGCCTGCGCCTCGATCGGGTCGCCCAGCGCGGTGCCGGTGCCGTGGCCGTCCACGGCGTCGATGTCCGAAGTGGACAGCCCGGCGTCGGCCAGTGCCTGCCGGATGACGCGCTGCTGGGACGGCCCGTTGGGCGCGGTCATCCCGTTGGAGGCGCCGTCCTGGTTGATCGCCGAGCCCCGCACCACCGCGAGCACCGGATGCCCGTTGCGGCGCGCGTCGGACAGGCGTTCCACGAGTACCAGCCCGACGCCCTCGGCGAGGATCATGCCGTCGGCGCCGTCACCGAAAGCCTTGGTGCGGCCGTCGGAGGAGAGCGCCCGCTGACGGCTGAAGGCGACGAACGGACCGGGGTTGGCCATGATGTGCGCGCCACCGGCCAGCGCGAGCGAGCTCTCGCCGCGGCGCACGGACTGGCAGGCCAGATGCAGCGCCACCAGCGAAGACGAGCACGCGGTGTCGACCGTGACCGCCGGGCCTTCCAGCCCGAACAGGTAAGCCACGCGGCCGGACAGGACGCTGGGGCTGGTGCCGGTCACCATCATGCCCTCGGAGCCGCCGAGGTCCGCGCCGGCGCCGTAGTCCTGGTAGCTGGCGCCGATGAACGTGCCGGTGCGGCTGCCGTGCACCGTTTCGGGATCGATCCCCGCCCGTTCGAAGACCTCCCACGCGGTCTCCAGCAGGAGCCGCTGCTGAGGGTCCATCGCCAGCGCCTCGCGCGGCGAGATCCCGAAGAAGCCGGGGTCGAATTCGGCGGCGTCGTGCAGGAACCCGCCCTGGGTGGTGTACGTGCGGCCGGCCTGGTCCGGGTCCGGGTCGTAGAGGCCCTCGCCGTCCCAGCCCCGGTCCGCGGGAAAGTCGGTGACGGCGTCGGCGCCCCGGGAGACGAGGTCCCACAGCTGCTCCGGCGACCGGACGCCGCCGGGGAAGCGGCAGCTCATGCCGACGATGACGATCGGGTCGTCGTCGACCGGGGCGGCGGTGGCCGCCGGGATCAGTGCGTCGCCGGCGCCGAGTGCCTCGTCGCTCAGGAACGTCGCCAGCGCGGCCGGGCTCGGGTAGTCGAAGGCCAGCGTGGCCGGCAGGGTCAGGCCGGTGGCCTTGGACAGCCGCTTCCGCAGTTCCACCGCCGTCATCGAGTCGAACCCGGCGTCGCGGAACGACTGCCGCTCCGTGACCGCCTCGGCGGAAGCGTGCCCCAGCACCACGGCCGCTTCGGTGCGGACGAGGTCGAGCAGCACCCGGCGCTGTTCGGGCTCCGCCATCGCGCGCAGCCGGACGGCGAACTCCGAACCGCCGGCGTCGGGCTCCGCGGCGAGGGTGGCGCGGGCTTCGGGCAGATCGCCGAGGAGCGGGCTGGGCCGCAGCGACGTGAAGATCGGGTAGTACCGCTCCCAGTCCACGTCTGCGACCGTGACGGCGACGTCCTCCTGAGCCACGGCACGCCGGAGTTCGGCCATCGCGGTTGCGGGACTCAGGAACGTCAGGCCCCGGCGGGCGAGGTCGCCGGAAACGGCCTCGTCGGTGGCCATCCCGGCGTCGGCCCAAGGTCCCCACGCGATCGAGGTCGCGGCCAGGCCCCGGGTACGGCGCTGCCCGGCAAGCGCGTCGAGGTAAGCGTTCCCCGCGGCATAGGCACTCTGGCCGCCGCTGCCCCACACCCCGGCGATCGAGGCGAAGAGCACGAAGAAGTCCAGCCCGGTCTCGCCGAGCAGGTCGTCGAGGTTGATCGCGCCGGACACCTTCGCCGACATGATCCCGGCGAACGTCCCGGCATCGGTCTCGTCCAGTGGCGACGACTGGCCGGTGCCCGCGGTGTGCACCACGCCGGTGAGCGGGTGTTCCGCCGGGACCCGCTCCAGCACGGCCGCCAGCGCCGCGCGGTCGGCGACGTCGCAGGACACGATGTCGACCCGCGCGCCCAGACCCTCCAGCTCGGCGCGCAGTTCGGCCGCGCCGGGCGCGTCCTCACCGCGGCGGCTGACCAGGATCAGGTTTTCCGCGCCGCTACTGGCAAGCCAGCGCGCGCACTCCGCGCCGAGGGCACCGGTCCCGCCGGTCACCAGCACAGTGCCGGTCGCGGTGAACTCGCCGGGCAGCTCGTCCACGGGATAGCGCACGAGCCGGCGGCCGGACGCGCCGGCGGACCGGACGGCGACCTGGTCTTCCCCGTCGAGCCCGGCGAGAACGCTCACCATCGTCCGGGCCGCGGACTCGTCGAGCGCCGCAGGCAGGTCGACCAGACCGCCCCACTGCTGCGGGTACTCCAGCGCCGCGACGCGACCGAGCCCCCACACTGCAGCCTGGTACGGGCTCGTGACGGGGTCCCAGTGCCCGGTCGAGACGGCGCCCCGGGTAAGTGTCCACAACGGAGCTTCGAGCCCGGCGTCACCGATCGCCTGGATGAGCGCGATGGTCGAGGCCAAGCCGCGGGACAGCACCGGCAGGGCGGCGTCCGCTTGCTCGTCCGAGGCAAGCAGGGAGACGATTCCGGTCACGCCCTCGGCCGCTTCGGTGAGCCCGGCGCGGTCGACGCCCGCTTCGTCGACGCTGAAGTGACGGACCTCGGCACCATGCGCGATGAGGGCAGCCGTGACCTCCTCGGAGTCAATCGCCCCGGTGGTGACAACAAGCCAGGTGCCGCTGAGCGCCGGAGTGACGGGCAGCCGGAGCGGCTTCCATTCGAGCCGGTACCGCAACGAATCCAGCTGGGAGCGTTCACGTCGTCCCTGCCGCCAGGAGGTCAACGCGGGCAGGACCGAACCGAGCGAGGAAAGCTGGTCCTCGCGCAGGCCCAGCAGAGTGGCGAGGTGATCGGCGTCGCCGCGCTCCACCGCGGCCCACAGCCGCTCGTCGGCCGGATCAGCGGTGGGCGCGGGGACGATCTCGGGCCAGAAGAACTCGTGCTGGAAGGCGTAAGTCGGCAGGCCGGTCCGGCGCGCGCCGGTACCCGCGAAGAACGTGGACCAGCCGACCGCGATGCCGCGGACGTGCAGCCGCGCCAGCGCTTCGGTCAGCGCGAGTTCCTCCGGCCGGTCCCCGCGCAGAGCCGGTACGGCTTCGGCGCCCTGATCATCCTGGGCCAGGATGTCCTCGGTCATGGCCGACAGCACGCCGTCGGGGCCGAGTTCGAAGAAGGTGGTCAGGCCCGAGTCCCGCAGCGCGGTCACCCCGTCGGCGAACCGGACCGTGCCGCGCACGTGCTCGACCCAGTACTCCGGGGAACAGACCTGCTCGGCCGTGGCGAACCCGCCGGTCAGGTTGGACACCAGCGGGATCGCCGGCTCCGCATAGGACAGTCCCTGCGCGACCACGCGAAATTCGTCGAGCATCGCGTCCATGTGGGACGAGTGGAAGGCATGGCTCACCCGCAGGCGCTTGGTCTTGCGGCCGAGTTCGGCGAAGTGGGCGGCGAGCGCGGTTACCGCGTCTTCGTCACCGGCGATGACCACCGACGCGCGCCCGTTGACCGCCGCGAGGGACACACCCTCGGTCAGCAGCGGGCCGACCTCGTCCTCCGTGGCCTGCAACGACACCATGGCGCCAAGGCCGGCCGGCTGGGCCTGCATCAGCTTCGCCCTGGCCGCGACCAGCGTGCAGGCGTCCGCCAGCGAAAGCACTCCGGCGACGTGGGCCGCGGCCAGCTCGCCGATCGAGTGGCCCGCGACGGCGGCGGGTTTGACCCCCCAGGATTCCAGCAGCCGGAAGAGCGCGACCTCGAAGGCGAACAGTGCGGGCTGGGTCCAGCCCGTCTGATTCAGCAGCTCGGCTTCGTCAGTGCTCTCCTCGGCGAAGAGGATCTCGCGCAGGGGCCGGTCGAGCGAGCCGTCGAGCAGCGTGGTGACCTCACCGAGGGCCGAGGCGAACACCTCGTACCGTTCGGCCAGCTCCCGTCCCATGCCGGGACGCTGGCTGCCCTGGCCCGCGAAGAGCATCGCGGGCTTGGTGCCATTGCCGGTCTCGCCTTCGACGAGTCCGCTCGCCGAAACGTCCGAAGCCAGCGCGCCCAGCGCGGCCAGCAACTCGGCACGGTCCGCGCCGACGACCACCGCCCGCCGGTCGAACGCCGACCGGGTGGTGGCCAGGGACAGCGCGACGTCGGCCGGGCGCAGCTCGGGATTGACCTCCACAAAGGACTTCAGGGACGCGGCCTGCGCCCGCAGCGCGTCCCGGGTCTTGCCGGACACCAGCCACGGCACGACCAGGTCAGCCTGCTCGGCCGAGGCCGAGGCCGGGGCCGGGGCCGCCGCCGGGGGCTGCTCGATGATCGTGTGGGCGTTGGTCCCGCTGATCCCGAAGGACGAGATCCCGGCGCGACGCGGCTGTCCGGTCGCCGGCCACTCGGTCTCCTCGGACAGCAGCTCGACCGCTCCGGCCGTCCAGTCCACCTCGGACGAGGGCGCGGCGGCGTGGAGCGTCCGCGGCAGAACACCGTGGCGCATCGCCAGCACCATCTTGATCACTCCGGCGACCCCGGCCGCCGCCTGGGTGTGGCCGAGGTTGGACTTCACCGAGCCCAGCAGCAGCGGCCGGTCCTCGTCCCGGTCCCGGCCGTAGGTGGCCAGCAGCGCCTGCGCCTCGATCGGATCGCCGAGCTTGGTGCCGGTGCCGTGCGCCTCCACCACATCGATGTCCGAAGTGGACAGACCGGCACTGGCCAGCGCCTGGCGGATCACCCGTTGCTGAGAAGGGCCATTCGGCGCGGTCAGGCCGTTGGACGCGCCGTCCGAGTTCACCGCAGACCCGCGCACGATCGCGAGGACCTCGTGACCGTTGCGCCGGGCGTCGGAAAGCCGTTCCAGGACCAGGATGCCGACGCCCTCGGACCAGCCGACGCCGTCGGCGTCGTCCGAAAAGGACTTGCAGCGGCCGTCCGGGGAAAGCCCGCGCTGACGGGCGAACTCGATCAGCGAAGCCGGGGTGGACATGACCGTCGCCCCGCCCGCGAGGGCCAGTGAACACTCCCCCGCGCGCAGCGCCTGCATCGCCCAGTGCATCGCGACGAGCGACGAAGAGCACGCCGTGTCGATGGTGACGGCCGGGCCTTCCAGTCCCAGCGTGTAGGAAACGCGGCCGGAAGCCACACTCGGCGACGTCCCGCTGCCGGCGAATCCTTCGAAGTCACCGCCGGCCAGGATCGCGCCGTAGTCGTTGTACATCACCCCGGCGAACACCCCGGTCCGGCTGCCGCGCAACGACACGGGGTCGATCCCGGCGCGCTCGATGGCCTCCCAGGAAGCCTCCAGCAGCAACCGTTGCTGCGAGTCCGTCGCCATCGCTTCACGCGGGCTCATGCCGAAAAAGGCCGGGTCGAACTCACCGGCGTCGTGTAGGAATCCACCGGCGCGGGTGTACGTCGTGCCCAGGTGGTCGGGGTCCGGATCGTAGAGCGAGCCCAGGTCCCAGCCGCGGTTCACGGGGAAGCCCGAGATGGCGTCAGCGCCCTCGCTGACGAGCCGCCACAGGTCTTCCGGCGAGGCCACGCCGCCGGGATACCGGCAGCTCATGCCGACGATCACGATCGGATCGTCGGCCACCGCGCGGGTGACGACGGACGGGGTATCGGCCGCGGCTTCCGATTCCGTCAGCTCGCCGAGCAAGTGCGCGGCCAGCGCGCTCGCGGTCGGGTAGTCGAAGATCACCGTGGCCGAGGTGCGAAGCCCGGTGGCGCGGCTGAGCCGGTTGCGCAGTTCGATGGCCGTCAGGGAGTCAAAGCCGAGGTCGGTGAACGCGCGGGTCGGCTCGATGGCGTCGGCACCGGCGTGCCCGAGGGTCGCGGCGACTTCGGTGCGCACCAGGTCCAGCACCGTGTCGGCACGGTCGGCCGCGGTGAGCCGGGCCAGCCGCTGCACCAGCGCGGACGCCGTGCCGGTGCCCGCGATGACCGAGCGGCGGCCGGTCTTGACGAGCCCGCGCAGCAGGTGCGGGACGTCGCCGAGCCCGCGCAGCACGCCCAGGTCGAGCCGGACCGGCAGCACCGCCGCTTCCGGCACCGAGAGCGCGGCGTCGAACAGTGCGACCCCCTGTTCCTCGGTGACCGGCGGCGTGCCGGCCCGCGCCAGGCGCTCCAGCTCGGCGTCGGTGAGCGTGGTGGTCATGCCGCCGGACTGGGCCCAGGGGCCCCAAGCCAGCGAAGTTCCGGGGAGTCCTTCGCTGCGGCGGTGCGCGGCGAGTGCATCCAGGAAGGCGTTGGCGGCCGCGTAGTTCGCTTGTCCGGCCGCACCGAAAGTGCCGGCGACCGACGAAAACACGACAAACGCGGTCAGCGGGAGTTCACGCGTCAGCTCGTGCAGATTCCAGGCGGCGTCGACCTTCGGCGTCAGAACGGCGTCGAGCCGCTCGGGCGTCAGCGCGGAGACGACCCCGTCGTCGAGCACTCCCGCCGTGTGGATCACGCTGGTGAGCGGATGTTCCGCCGGAACCGACGCCAGCGCCTCGGCCAGAGCGGCCCGGTCGGCGACATCGCAGGCGGCGATCGTGAGTTCGGCGCCCTGCTCGGCCAGTTCGGTGACGAGGTCGGCGGCACCTTCGGCCGCGGCTCCCCGCCGGCTCAGCACCAGCAGGTGCCGCACCCCGTGCGTGGAGACGAGGTGGCGGGCGAAGACGCCGCCCAGGCCGCTGACGCCACCGGTGATCAGGACCGTGCCGTCCGCGCTCCAGGGCGATTCGGCCGGGACCACCGGGGAAACGCGAGCCAGGCGCGCCTGCAGCACCACGCCGTCGCGGATCATCAGCTGCGGTTCGGCCACGCCCAGCGCCGTGCCGAGCCCGGCGGCCGAACTGGCATCCGGGTCGAGGTCAAGCAAGGTGAAGCGGTCGGGGTGCTCGTTCTGGGCCGCCCGGAGCAGGCCCCAGACCGTCGACGCGGCCAGGTCGCCGCGGGTCACGAAGATCAGCCGCGACGCCTCGAAACGTTCCTCGGCCAGCCACGCCTGGAGCAGGCCCAGCGCCTCGGCGGCCAGCCGGTGCGCCTCGGCGACGACCTCGGTTCCGGTGCCACCCAACGGCACCAGGACGATCTCCGGGACGACGCTCCCGGACCACGTCGAACCGGCCTGCGTCTCAACGTCCAGGCCCGATTCACGAACGGCGTCGGCCAGCCCGAAGACGTCCTCGCCGAGGACGCCGACGGACGCCGTCGTCGTCGCGCGGGTGGTGCGGACCTTCTTCCAGCCGAGGGTGAACAGCGAATCCCGCTCGATCGGAGAGGACGCAGCGTGCCCCTCCGCCGCGCGCAGCACGAGAGTGTCGATCGAGGCGACGGGTTCACCGGCGGTGTCCGCGACCGCGACCGCGATGGTGTCGTCAGCCAGCCTGGTGATCTTGATCCGCGCGGCCGCCGCACCGGTGGCGCGCAGCGAGACGCCCTCCCAGGCGAACGGGAGGCCGCCGCCGAGGTCGGCGAAAGCCGAGGCGTGCAGGGCGGAATCGAGCAGCGCCGGGTGGATGCCGAACGAGTCGGCGTCCACGCCTTCCGGCAGCGCCAGCTCGGCGAAGATCTCGTCCCCGCGCCGCCAGGCCGCGGTGAGGCCGCGGAACGCCGGGCCGTATTCGAAACCGCCTTCGGCGAGCCGGTCGTAGTGGCCGTCGAGGTCGATCTCCCCGGCACCGGCCGGCGGCCAGACGGCGAAGTCCACATCGGACTCCACAGCAAGCTCGACAGCGGTGTCCTCGGCCGACAGCACCCCGGCCGCGTGCTGGACCCAGGGCTGGCCGGCCTCGGCGGCGTCCGGCCGTGAGTAGAGGGAAAGCGAGCAGCGGCCGGACTCGTCGGGCGCGCCGACCCAGACCTGGACCTGGACGCCGCCGTGCTCGGGCAGCACCAGCGGAGCGGCCAGCGTCAGCTCCTCGACCCGATCGCAGCCGACCTCGTCCCCGGCCCGGATCGCCAGTTCCAGGAAAGCCGTGCCCGGTAGGAGGACCGCACCGCCGACAGCGTGATCGGCGAGCCACGGGTGCGACTGCCGGGAAAGGCGGCCGGTCAGCAGGAAGCCGTCGGAGTCCGCCAGCGCGACGGCCGCGGTGAGCAGCGGATGGTGGGCCGCGCCCAGGCCCGCCGCGCGCAGATCACCGGCCTCGGCGCCCATGGCCTTCGGCCAGAACCGGCGGTGCTGGAACGAGTAGGTCGGCAGGTCCACCCGGCGCGTGCCGGTGCCGGCGAAGAAGGCGTCCCACCGGACGCGGACCCCGTGCACGTGCAGGCTGCCCGCCGCGGACGCGATCGCCGCGCCCTCCGGCCGGTCGGCCCGCAATGCCGGGAAGGCGGTGACGTCTTCCCTCGAGGCCTGGGCCATCGCCGACAGGACGCCGGCCGGACCGAGTTCGAGAAACACTCCGGCCCCGTGGTCGCCCAGCCAGCCGACGCCGTCGGCGAACCGGACGGTGTGCCGGACCTGATCGGCCCAGTAGTCCGCGGACCGCGCCTGCTCGACGGTCATCGGCTCGCCGGTCACCGTGGACACGATCGGGATCAGCGGCGCCTGCGCGGAAAGCCCCGCCACCACCGCGCGGAACTCGCCGAGCATCGGTTCGAGCTGGGGAGAGTGGAACGCGTGCGAAACCTTCAGTCTCCGGGTCTTGCGGTCCAGCGCCGCGAAGTGGGCCGCGATCTCGTCGACGACCTCGCGGTCACCGGACACGACCACCGAAGCGGGCCCGTTGACCGCGGCGATCGAGACCAGGTCTTCCCGGCCCTGCACCAGCGGCGCCACCTCGGCTTCCGAGGCCTGCAGCGAGACCATCGAGCCGGTTCCCGGCAGAGCCTGCATCAGCCGGCCGCGGGCCGCCACCAGCGCGGCCGCGTCTTCGAGGCCGAAGACGCCGGACACGTGGGCCGCGGCCAGTTCACCGATCGAGTGCCCGATCAGGAAGTCCGGTTTGACGCCCCAGGCCTCCATCAGCCGGAACAGGGCGACCTCGACGGCGAACAACGCGGGCTGGGCGTAGTCGGTCCGCTCCAGCGTTTCCGGCTGCTCACCCCACATCACGTCCTTCAGCGGACGCTCGAGGTGGACGTCGAGGGCCGCGGCGACCGTGTCCAGCGCGGCGGCGAACTCCGGGAAACGCGCGTAAAGCTCCCGGCCCATCCCCAGCCGTTGCGAACCCTGTCCGGTGAACAGGAACGCCAGTTTCGGCTTGCCCTGAACGGTTCCCTGGACGAGACCCGGCGCGGAAGTGCCCCCGGCCAACGCCGTCAACCCGGCCACAGCCGCCTCGCGGTAGGCCGCGGTCAACACCGCGCGGTGCTCGAAGCTCGACCTCGACGTCGCCAGCGAGTACGCCAGATCGCCCAGATCGACGTCCGGATGCTCGTCCACGAACGACAGCAGGGCCGCGGCCTGCGCCCGCAGCGCCTCCGCCGTCTTGCCGGAAACCGGCATCGGCACGGCACCGGGATCCACGCGGCCGGCGTCCTCCGGGGGCTCGGCGCGCGGCGCCTGCTCGATGATGGTGTGCGCGTTGGTGCCGCTGATGCCGAACGAAGAGATCCCGGCCCGGCGCGGCTCGCCGGTCTCCGGCCACTCGAGCTGTTCGGTCACCAGCTCGACCGCGCCCGCCGTCCAGTCCACATGCGACGAGGGGGTGCCGACGTTCAGCGTGCGGGGCACCACGCCGTGGCGCATCGCCATGACCATCTTGATCACCCCGGCCACCCCGGCGGCCGCCTGGGTGTGGCTGAGGTTCGACTTGACCGAGCCCAGCAGCAGCGGACGCGCCGCGTCGCGCTCGCGCCCGTAGGTCGCCAGCAGGGCCTGCGCCTCCACCGGGTCGCCCAAGGTGGTACCGGTCCCGTGCGCGTCCACGACGTCGACCTCGGCCGCGGAAAGCCGGGCGCTGATCAGAGCCTGTTCGATCACCCGCTGTTGCGACGGGCCGTTCGGCGCGGTCAGCCCGTTCGACGCGCCGTCCTGGTTGATCGCCGAGCCGCGGATCACCGCCAGCACCTCGTGCCCGTTGCGCTGGGCGTCGGAAAGACGTTCCAGGACAAGGACTCCGACGCCTTCCGACCAGCCGGTGCCATCGGCGTCGTCGGAGAACGAGCGGCAGTGCCCGTCGACGGCGAGGCCGCCCTGGCGGTTCATCTCGACGAAGGTCGCCGGGCTGGACATCACGGTGACGCCGCCGGCCAGCGCCAGCGAACATTCGCCCGCACGCAGCGACTGGGCGGCGAAGTGCATTGCGACGAGCGAAGAGGAACACGCGGTGTCCACCGTCACCGCGGGACCGACGAGACCGAAGGTGTAGGACAGCCGCCCGGACATCACGCTGGTCGTGCTGCCGGTCAGCTGGAAGCCCTCGACACCCTCGCCCGGGCCGACCCGGTAGTCCTGGGCCATCGCGCCGACGAAGACCCCGGTCCGGGTGCCCCGCACCACGGCCGGATCGAGCCCGGCCCGTTCGAAGGCCTCCCAGGCGGTTTCGAGCAGCACCCGCTGCTGGGGGTCCATCGCGAGCGCCTCGCGCGGTGAGATGCCGAAGAAATCCGCGTCGAATTCGGTGGCACCGCGGAGAAAGCCGCCCGCATCATGGGTGGACGAACCGAGGCCCTCGTGCCCCAGGTCCCACCCGCGGTCGACCGGGAAGCCCGAGATGCCGTCCTCGCCGGCGAGGACCATCCGCCACAGGTCCTCCGGGCCGGCGACGTTCCCCGGGAAGCGGCAGCCCATGCCCACGATGGCGATGGGCTCGGTCGCGGCTTCCTCGAGTTCGTCCACCCGCCGGCGGGACCGCTGCAGATCGGCACTGGCCCGCTTGAGGTAGTCCCGGAGCTTCTGTTCGTTGTCCATACCAACTCAACCCATCTCGACCGCGAGCGGCGGCCCGCATCGCACATCACAAAGTCCCAGTGGTACAACACGGAAACAACGCCAGTTTCGCCTTGGCCCGGCAGGGAAATCCCTAGACTGCCGACGGCGGGCAGGCGGCAGTGCGGGCTACCAGGCGCCGGTCAGCGAGAGGTCGTCGAAGCGCTGCTCTCGGGTGGCCTGGAGCAGGTCGGCCTCGACCATCATGCGCATCAGCTCGTCGAAACTGACGGTGGGCTCCCAGCCCAGCACCTTCCGCGCGAGGCTGGAATCCGCGCACAGCGTCTCGACCTCGGCCGGCCGGACCAGCTTCGGATCGATGACCACGTGGTCCTCCCAGTTCAGGTCCACGCACTCGAAGGCGATCCGGACCGCGTCGCGCACCGAGTTCATCTGGCCGGTCCCGACCACGTAGTCGTCGGCGACGTCCTGCTGCAGCATCAGGTGCATGGCGCGGACGTAGTCGCCGGCGAAGCCCCAGTCGCGGACCGCGTCGAGGTTGCCCAGGTGGAGCTTTTCCTGCAGTCCCAGCTTGATCTGGGCCACGGCCAGCGAGATCTTCCTGGTCACGAACTCGGCCCCGCGCCGGGGAGACTCGTGGTTGAAGAGCATCCCGGACACCCCGTAGACCCCGAAGGACTCGCGGTAGTTGCGGGTGATGTAGTGGCCGTACGCCTTCGCCACCCCGTACGGGCTGCGCGGGTGGAAGGTCGTCGTCTCACACTGCGGCGTCTCCATCACCTTGCCGAACATCTCCGAAGAGGACGCCTGGTAGAACCGGATCTGGCCGCTGGCCGGCGGCCGCGAGCTGATCGACAGCCCGCTCACCATCCGGATCGCCTCGAGCATGCGCAGCACGCCCATGCCGTTGACCTCGGTGACCAGTTCAGCCTGCTCCCAGGACATCGGCACGAACGAGATGGCACCGAGGTTGTAGACCTCGTCGGGCTGGATCTTGTCGACGGCCGAGACCAGGCTGGCCTGGTCCAGCAGATCGCCGTTGACGAAATTGAGATCGGCGGCGAGCTTGCTGACCCGCGACTTCCGCGGATTCGCCTGCCCCCGGATCAAGCCCCACACCTGGTAACCCTGCGAAAGCAGGTGTTCGGCCATGTACGAGCCGTCTTGACCGGTGATCCCGGTGATCAATGCGCGCCTGGACATGTTTACCCCTATCTCGACCAAGGATGAATCGCCTCTGTGCGCGGACGAATCCGGCCCGACCGTGACAGGAGCAACGATGGAGTGTCAACGGATGTCCGGCACACCAAGGAATTTCCGAGACTTCCGGGACTTCCGCTCTGTCTGTAATGGACAGCGGGACACCGGGACCTACTCCGCGATCTTGGTCCGCTCACACCAGTGGAACACCGGGAGAACGGCGCCGTCCACTTCGGTGACCTCGCCGCTGTGCGAGAAATGCTCGTACCCGGAGGCGAACGAGATTTTGACCTTGTCGTCCAGGTTGTCGACTTCCTCGACCCAGCCGTCGTGGAGCCGGTCCGGGCCACCGGTGAGCACGATCCGCACACTGCCCATAGTGATCATCCCTTTCCCGAGCGGAAGAGCCCTCTGTCGAAACAGCGTGCGCCCCACCGCCGGGCCAGGTCCACAGCCGCGCGGCAACACTGGCTTTTCCCCTAGAGCTTCATCGCGGGGATGGTGTCTACGATGGACAGTGAGCCCGGCGGATCGGGCGTCCTCGAGATCCCCGATCCGCCGAGCAGCCAGCCGGGCTCAAGCCCGGACGAGGCCGGGCTCGATGGTCACCTTGATGGCCTCGCCACTGCTGACGATCCGGATCGCGTCGAGGACCCCGTCCAGCGGCAGCCGGTGGGTGATCAGGTCGTCGACCGGGACCGCGCCGGTGGCGATCAGGTCCAGTGCCTGCTTGTTGTGGTACGGCGTGGAACCGTTGGCGCCGACGATGGTCAGCTCGCGGTAGTGCACCAGGTTCGAGTCGCAGGCGATGATCGGGTTGTCCTTCGGCAGCCCGCCGAAGAAGCTGATGCGCCCGCTGCGAGCGGCCATCTTGAGGCCGTCCTCCTGGGCCTTGCCCGAGGCCGCCGCCGTGATGACAACGTCGGCGCCGCGGCCCTCGGTCAGCGCCAGCACCTCTTCGACCGCGTCGACCTCGGAGCCGCAGATGGCCGCGTCGGGCTTGACCACGTTCGCCGCCATGTCGAGCCGGCTCTTGTTCAGTTCGACCAGGTACACCGTTTCCGCGCCGCGGGCGCGGGCGAGCCGGACGTGCAGGCAGCCGATCGGACCGGCACCCATCACGACCACGACGTCACCGTCACCGACGCCGGCCAGCGTCTGTCCGTTGAGGACACACGCGAACGGCTCAGCGACGGAAGCCTCGGCGTAGCTGAGGGAATCGGGGATCAGGTTGACGCCGTCGACCTTGAGCACGTTCTGCGGGACGATCAGGTACTCGGCGAAACCGCCGTCGAAGTGGTAGCCCATGGAGAGCTGGTTGGGGCAGACGGTCATCCGGCCGCGTTTGCAGTCCACGCAGTCACCACACGGGATGGCGGCGATGATCTGGACCCGGGCACCCTCCTCCCAGCCGGTGACGCCTTCACCGGCCTCGACGACTTCGCCGGCGATCTCGTGGCCGATCACCCGCGGCGGGTCGATGTGGTGGTGGCCGTGGCGGAAGATCTTCAGGTCGGTACCGCAGGTCGAAGTGTTGTGCACCCGGATCTTCAGCTCACCGGCCTTCGGCGAGGGCTCCGGCGCCTCTTCGAGGCGGATGTCACCCGGGGCGTAAAAGCGCGCGACCTTCACTGATCTGACTCCTCGTTCGTCGACTGCAGAATGCGGATCACCGTTTCGGCGTCCTTGGCCTCGCGGAGCTGGGCGGCGAGCTCGGCGTTCACCAAGACCCTGGCGAGCGAGGCGAGGATGCCCACCTGCTCGTTGCCGTTGGCGGCGATCCCGACGCACAGCCGCACGTCGTTACCGCCCCAGTCCACGCCTTCGGGGAATTGCAGCACCACCAGCGAGGTGCGCCGGACGTGCTGCCGGGCCTCGTCGGTGCCGTGCGGGATCGCGACGCCTTCGCCGACGCAGGTCGACACCAGCCGCTCGCGTTCGTGCATGGCCGGCAGGTAGCCCGCCTCCACCGCGCCGATCTCGAGCAGCGTCCGGCCGACCTGGTCGACGGCGTCGGACCGGCTGGTCGCCGTCCGGCCGAGCTTGATCCCGGCGACGTCCAGCAGCGCGTGCTCAGTCGGCAAGGTGACCACCGTCCCGGATGGCCGCCTCGACCTGGTCGAACACCGGGTCGCCGAGGAAGTTCTGGAACCCCAGTATCACCGCTTCCGCGGCTCCCTTGCGCGCACTGGCGACCAGGAAGTCCTGGCACAGGACCAGCTTGGCGTCTTCGGGGATCTCGTTGACCGGGGTGTGCTCGACCTTGACCTTGTACGGCTTGAGCCGCTTCGCCAGCTGCGCCGCGACCATCACGCTGCTGCCCATCCCGGCGTCGCAGGCGATGACGACCTTCTTGATGTCGGAACCTTGAATCGTGCTCATCGACATTCTCCTCATCGAGGTACAGGGCTGAGATACGGATACGTGATTCGGACGGACTGTCGTAGCTACGCGGGCAGTGCCCCACCGGCGGACACCTGCACGGCCTTTTCGGACTCTTCCTTGCCACGGCCGAACTTCAGCAGCGCCGAGGCGACCACGAAGGACACTCCGGCGGCGACCGCCACCCCGAGGATCACGCCGAGGTAGTTGCCGCTCGGGGTCATCGCGAGGACGGCGATGATGCTGCCGGGCGACGGGGTGGCCACCAGTCCGGCACCGGTGAGGCTGAAGAACAGGACGCCCGAGGCGCCGCCGGCGATGGCGGCGAGCACGAGCCGGGGCTGGGCCAGCACGTACGGGAAGTAGATCTCGTGGATCCCGCCGAAGAACTGGATGATGATCGCGGCGGGCGCGGTCGCTCGGGCGGCCCTGGTGCTGCCGAAGAAGGTGATCGCCAGCAGGATGCCGAGGCCGGGGCCGGGGTTCGGCTCGATCAGGAACTCGACGGCCTTGCCGGCATGCGCGGCCTGCGCGATGCCGAGCGGGCCGAGGATGCCGTGGTTCACGGCGTTGTTGAGGAACAGGATCTTGGCCGGCTCGACGATGACCGACACCAGTGGCAGCAGGTGCGCGTCGATCAGCGCCTGCACCCCGTTGCCGAGGCCCTTGGTGATCCACTGGACCACCGGCCCGATGCCCAGCATGCCGAGCACGGCCATCAGCCCGCCGATGATGCCGGCGCTGAAGTTGTCCACCAGCATCTTGAACGCCGGCGCGCTGCGGTGGCCGAGGTGCTCGTCGAACAGCTTCACCAGGTAACCGGCCAGCGGGCCGACGATCATCGCGCCGAGGAACATCGGGATCGACGCGCCGACCGCGATGCCGATCGTGGCGACGGCGCCGACCACGGCGCCGCGCTGGCCGTGGACCATCCGGCCGCCGGTGTACCCGATCAGCACGGGCAGCAGGTAGTTGATCATCGGATCGACGAGCTGGGCGATGTGCGCGTTCGGGGTCCACCCGGCCGGGATGAACAGGGCGGTGATCAGGCCCCACGCGATGAACGCGCCGATGTTGGGCATGACCATGCCGGCGAGCCGGCCGCCGAACCGCTGCACCACCACTCGCGCCTGGATCGACTTCGTCGGTGCGACTTCCGTCTTCGTCATCATTGACCCTTCCCAGCGTTGCGTTCGAGCGGACTGGACCACTGCCGCGTTTCGGGCTCGGCAGCGAGACGGGGACCGGGCGCGGCCGGCCGGCGGCCGGCCGATGCGCCCGGGCTGAACCATGGCGACGCTCTGGCGATCTTCTTCGTGGCGACCGCGTCGCGAACTGTCCACAATGGCCGGTCAGCACCGGGTCGTGACAACCTTGGATGACTCAGACTTCGTTCACGTTGGTTCCCACGTCGCCGAAGTTTGCTTCCGCACAAATTTTCCGTGGGTATCGTTGAAGAACAAGAGGAATCTGGGGCTCCGATGTAGACGGTTTGTTGCCAAGGCCACAAACACCACATAACCTCACATCCGATACCGCCTCGCGCGGAAGGAGTCGGCCCGTGTACGCGGAGGAACGGCAGCAGGCAATCCTGGATCGGGCTCGCGCCCGGGGCCGGGTCGACGTCGCGGCGCTCGCCGACGAGTTCACCGTGACCAGCGAGACGATCAGGCGGGACCTGACCATCCTCGAACGCCACGGGGTGCTCCGGCGGGTGCACGGCGGCGCGATCCCGGTGGAGCGGCTGGGATTCGAGCCGGCGGTCGCGGCGCGCGAGTCCGTGATGATCGAGGAGAAGACGCGGATCGCGAAGGCCGCGCTCCGGGAACTTCCGGACGAGGGCACGATCCTGCTCGACGCGGGTACCACCACCGCGAAGCTCGCCGACGAGCTGCCGAACGACCGCGAGCTGACGGTCGTGACCCATTCGGTCAACATCGCCCTCACGCTCGCCGCGCGCCCGAACCTCACCGTGATGCTGGTCGGCGGACGGCTGCGCAGCCGCACGCTGGCCACCGTCGACGCCTGGGCGCTGCACGCGCTGAGCGACACCTTCGTCGAAGTGGCTTTCATCGCGACCAACGGCGTTTCGCCCGAGCGCGGACTGACCACACCGGACGCCGCGGAGGCGATGATCAAGCGGGCGGCGATCGCGAGCAGCCGGCGCTGCGTCCTGCTCGCCGACCACACCAAGGTCGGCACCGACCACTTCACCCGGTTCGCCGAGCTGAAGGACATCGACACGTTCATCACCGACGCGGGCATCGACGAGCGGATGGCGGCCGAGCTCGCCGAAGCGGGCCCGCGCATCGTCACAGTCTGAGACGCCGCAAGGAGAACTCCCCCGTACCCGGCGCATGCGGAAAGCCAGGGCGGTCACCCTGGCTTCTCCGGCACGGTTCTGGAGCACAAGACCTCCGAGGCGCAACTACTGCTACTTCACGTAGTCGGGCAGAACTCGCGGCGGCCACGAGCCGACCCCGAAGATCCCCATCGAATAAGCCTTGGACACCAAGGCCGGGCGGTTCGACACCTTCAGCTTCCGCAGCAGAGTGCTGACGTGGTACTCGACCCCGCCCCGGCTGAGGTACAGCATCGCCGCGAGCTGCACGGTCGACACCCCCGAAGCGACGCCCTCGAGAATGCGCGCGTCCATTGCGGTCAGCAGCTTCTTGCGCCCGGTCAGCACCTGCGGGTCCCGCTCGTACTTCTCCGGGCGGACCATCACCATGATGCTTTCGACCTGACCGTTTTCCCCGTGCACCGCGATCCCGGTCAGCTCACCCGCGAACGCCGGCTCACCCGGGCGCACGGCGACCATCCGCTCGGCGAAGCGCACGCGCCGTCCTTCGGTCAGCCGCGCGAACTGCTGCTCGACCTTTTCCCGCACGCTGGGGTGCAGCAGGTCGTAGAAGCTCTGGCCGCACACCTCCGTGGCCGAACGGCCGAACTGGCGGAAGAAGTCCACGTTCGCCTCGACGACCCGGACCCGGGGGTCCAAGCTCGCCAGGCACATCCCCGACCGGTCGAAGAACGGGCGAAAGACATCGACGGAACCTTCGGACCGAGCCGCCGAAATGGCGCTGCTCGTCCGGGGCACCAAGCTGGCAGCGGCGTCCGTACTCATCGATGACCATTCCTCTCTTCGCTGTACTGAAGATCCTGTTGTGCTGGGAAGAACTCACCCCATGTCGTTCTTTTCACACTATGGGCGCCCCCGCCAAAACAAGTCAACAAGAAACCAAGAACAAACCCAAATACTGTGGTTGTGCGACCCCATGGTTCGGATGCGGGGGGCGGGGTTCGGTGCGGTTCGGTACCCCGAAGAATCCCCGGCGATCTTCCGAAGTCAAGGCTCTGACCTGGCTCTATGGCGTAAGGGAGCGAATCTTGCCCGGATGTCCCGATGACCGTGAACTCGTCGGCCGGCGTTCACCCGCCAGAAAGACAGCGTTCCGCCCGCGCGATTTAATCAACAGTGTTGTTATGGTTGATCACACCAGGAAAAGCACCGGGAAGACGTGCTGCACTTTGAACACTCGGCCATTCCGGGACACCTCACCGGAAGGCCGCTCGCGACATTGACGGCGGCCACTGGCACGGTTCATCGAAAAGTAAGAAAACGTTCAAGGCGAGCAAACCGGAAACCGACACGAGCCGAATGCGGCGAGAACGGAGAACGACCGATGCGCGCGGTTGCCTGCCATCACGCGCACATCCTTCGGACTCGCCTGGGTGGACCGTCAGGCCCTGACCTTCCGGCTCGCCCTCCTTCCGCTTCGCCGAGCCGACCTGCTGCGCTGAGCACTCGATCGGCTCCCTTGCGTCACCCTGTTCGGGAGAGTAGTGGGGTTGATGTTGGTTCGCAAGCCCTGTGCATGGTTTTACCTTCGTTTAATCCCGTACAGACCGGAAGTGTCACTGACACCCCGCCGGACCAGCCCAAACCCGGGCCCGCACCCGGGACCCGGCACCGCTCGGCCCAGCCGAGATAACCGGCATTTCGGATACGGCGGACACCTCGCGCAGGGTGACCATCGATTGTGGAATCTTATTCGCGTTTGACCACAACGCTTCCGCTACGCAAGTAAACACAGGCCGATGATCCGGACGAACAGGCATAAACCGACATCAAGTGAGTTGCAAACCAACATTGGCCTCATTACAGTGAGGTCCGCACCGCTCGCTCGAACGGGTTACCCATCACCCGCCGCACCCCGCCTGGGAGACGCTGGAAGGGACGTGATCATCTCGGCTTCGCCGATCAGGTCCGGAACAACCGAAACACCGTTGTGCCACCCAGCTGCCCAGCACCAGGTGACGCCCTTGTCGGTTTTTTCCCCACCCGGCGTCGCCCTTCACGGACAACGAGGTCCGGCACCGCAGTGATACCCGGTCGGCAGTGCTACCCGGTCAGCGCCGGCACCACCGAGCGGGCTTCCCCACCCAGCACAGATGTCCCCGTTCGCGCGCCGGGACGCGCGAGCGGGCCAGCGTAGGTCCGAGACAGGACGGGAGGCGATCATGTCCGAGCCGACGGTTTCCGATCGCCCTCCACCGGCAGCGGTGCTCGCGACCGTGAACCTGTCCCCGGCGCCCCGGCCGCACCGCGGCGCGGGCGCCCCGGCCGAGCCCTTGGTCGAGCGTGCGGGCGAAGAGCAGGTCTTCC
Organism: Amycolatopsis sp.; assembly: GCA_036502365.1. Taxonomy (GTDB): domain Bacteria; phylum Actinomycetota; class Actinomycetes; order Mycobacteriales; family Pseudonocardiaceae; genus Amycolatopsis. The sequence goes on along the minus strand of DASXYS010000182.1, from coordinate 47,459 downwards.
GTTATGCGTTGGCAGCGTTGGACTCCGGGCGTTCCTCGGTGTTCACCCTCACCGGACGTCCGGGCACCGGCCGCAGCGCGCTGCTCCGGAGAACCGTGGCGCTGGCGAGGGCCGCCGGCATCCGCTCCCTCCACGTCCGGTGTTCGCGGGCCGACGCGGAACTCCCCTACAGCCTGGTGGCCCAGCTGACGACCGCGCTCACCTCGAACCGGCGGCCCGGCCCGGCGGCCGGCGCCGGCGAGCTGCCCGCCCGGATCGACCAATTCCTTGCGCTGTCCCGGAAACAGCCGTTGCTGATCGCGGTGGACGACGCCCAGTGGGCCGACCCCGCGTCGCGGCAGTGGATCAGCTCCCTGGTCCGGCGGTTGCACACCACCGCCGCGGTGCTGGTCTGCGCGGTCCGGGGCGACTCGCCCGAACTCGGCGACGAGCCCGGCGACGGGCCCTGGCCCGCTGACGGCGGCCAGGTGGTGCCGGCGCGCACGCTGAAACTGCGCCCGCTCAGCGAAACCGGGGTCCGCACGCTGATCGCGGCCGCGTGCCCCGGTCCGGTCGACGAGGAGTTCGCCGCACACGCGCTGACCACCACCGGTGGACTCCCCGCCGTGCTCAAGTCCGTTGCCGAACGGTTCGCACAGCTGGGTTTGCGGGCCGGCGCCGACCAGCTGCCCGCGTTGTCGCTTCGCGCGTCCGAAGCCATGGGGCAGTACCTCGACGACCTCACCGGGGACCTTCCCGCGGACGCGCTGGCCCTGCTGCGCGCGATGGCCGTCGCCGGCGAGGGCCTCGACTTCGACCTCGTCCGGACACTCGCCGCACCGCGGTCCACCCCGACGGCCAGGTCGCTCGGGCTTCTGGTCAGCAACGGCCTCGTGTCCTGTTCGGACGGTCCCCGCCCCGCCAGCGCGCAGATCGCGGCGAAGGTACTCGCGGGCCTGCCGGTGGCTGTCCGCCAGGAGCTCTACACCCGTGCCGCCCACCTCGGCCACCACGCCGCGATCGCCGACCTCGAACTGGGCAGGCTCCTGCTCGGCACTTCGCCGATCGGAGAGCCGTGGGTGGTCGAAGTGCTGACGCGCGCGGTAGCGCGCAGCCGCCTCGAGGGCCGCGCATCGGCCACCCCGGCGCTGCTTTACCGGGCATTGCGCGAACCGCTGGCCCCGGCACGGCGGCGGAGCCTGCTGGTGGACCTCGCCGCGGCCGAGCTCAGGGAGTCCCCCGACGGCAGCGACCGGCGGCTGCAACAGGTCCTGCTGTCCCCGGACGGCGCGTCCGACGGCGCCCTGCTGGTCCCCGCCGCCGATCTGCTGTTCTCCCGCGGGGACGCGCCGACCTGCGGGCCGGTGATCGCGACCGTCTGCGCGCGGCCCGACCTCGACCCGGCGGCGCTGGCCCCGTTGATCGCGCTGGGAACGCTGGCCGAAGAGGACAGTGCCGGCGAAGAGGCGTTCCCGGCCTACTCCCTGCCCGATCTGCCGGATCTGCCCACCGACCCGGCCCAGGCCGCGGTCGTCGCGTTCCAGCTCGCGTGCCGCGGCCGCGGGCGGGCCAGGGCCCGCGCGCTCGCCCGCGTCGGGCTGAGCCGGGACGGCGACCGGGACCGCCCGTTGAGCACGCGCGTGGCCGCGTGCGTCGCCCTGATGTACGCCGACGACACGGCCGAGGCGCTGGCCGGGCTGGACCGGGTGCTCGCCGACGCCCGCCGCCGCGATGCCCGGGCGGCGGCCGCTCAGGCGCTCGTCGCCCGGGCCGCGGTGGTCCGGCGGTGCGGCCGGCTCAACGAGGCGGCCGAGGACCTGGCCGCCGCCAGGGCCCAGCTACCGCTCAGCTGCTGGGCCCCCCGAGCGCTGACGGGTCTGCTCGGCCTCGAAATCGCGCTGAACCTCGACCGCGGGCAGCTCGACCTCGCGGCGCGCGCGGCCGCGGTGGAACTGCTCCCGGACGCCGAACACAGCATCGGGTGGTCCTATCTGCTGTGCGCGCGCGGGGCGGTGGACCTGGCCTCCGGCAAGCCGGAAGCCGCGCTGCGGGCGTTCCAGGAATCCGGGCGGCTGCTCTCGACCCGGCAGTGGACGAACCCGGCCATCGCGAGCTGGCGCACCCTCGCCGCCATGGCCCACCGCGGCTGCGGCGCGATCACCCCTGCGCTCCGGCTGGTCACCGAAGAACTCCGGCTGGCCAAGGAATGGGGTGCCCCGGGCACACTGGGCTCGGCCCACCTCGACGCCTGGCGGGCGATGAACGGCACCGAGGCCACGAACGACCTCGAGGAAGCCGTGCGGCTGCTCCGCGATTCCCCGGCCCGGCTGCGTTTCGCCGCCGCCGCGACCGACCTGGCCGCGGTCCGGATCGATGCCGGCGAGCTCGACGAAGCGGCAGCGCTGCTCCGCGATGCCGAAAGAGTGGCCTCCCTGCACTGGGCGGACGACCTGCGGCTCGAAGTGGCCCGCCTGTCCGAGCTGCTCGCCTCCCGGCGGGCGGCCCCGGCCGTCGCTCCGCCCGTCTCGCCCCACGGAATGCTTACCCAGTCCGAAGAAAACCTCGCCACGCTGGCCGTCTCCGGATGGTCCAACTCGGACATCGCGGACTCGCTTTCGGTCACCACCCGGACCGTCGAGCTTCGCCTGACCAAGATCTACCGCAAGCTCGACGTCACCGGCCGCGCCGGCCTGCGCGCCGCACTCGAGCGCGAACCCATGGAACGCTGAGCTGACGCTTCCCCTGCCGGAATCCGCCGTCTCGACGATTTCGCCCGCGCGTGCGGGCGAAGACTGCGGAAACCCTGTCCTATTCCCACAACACTAGTGATTTATCGGCGCCCGATACGCTTGACTTCTTTTGACGGCAGGTGGCGCCGCCGACCGACCGGTCGATCGACAACCACCACCCCCGTCCTTAAGCTGGTGCACTGCCGTCGAATTCCGTGAGGAGTCTGGACCACGTGCTGCTCGAGCGGGAACCCGAAATCGAGTCGCTGACTGCTTCACTGCGGGAGGCCCGGATCGGCCGCGGTCAGCTCGTCGTGATCGGCGGACCGCTGGGGGCGGGCAAGTCCCACTTGCTCCGCGCGATGCGGGAACACGCGCTCGGCGAAGGCGTGCCGGCGCTGCAAGCCGGCTGCGCCCTGCCGGAACGCGATTTCGCGTACGGAGTGGTGCACCAGCTCATCGATTCCGCACTGCTGCTCGGCCTTTCCGAGCCGACGCCGCGGGCGTTCTCCGAAACGGCCGAAGAGCAGGTGCTCGAGAACCTGCACCGGCTGGTCCGGGAATCGAGCGGGCCGAACCCGCTGCTGGTGCTGGTCGACGACGCGCATTGGGCCGACGACGCCTCACTCGACTGGCTGAACCGGCTGACGGCGCGGCTCCAGGGCCTCTCGATCGTCGTCGTGGTCACGATTCGCGAAGGCGACCCGCTGAGCGGGAGGCCGGCGCTGCGCGAGCTGGCCGGACGCGCCGCCGGGAACGTCACCCTCGGGCCGCTTTCGCCGGTGGCCACGAGGATCGCGGTCGCCGAGGAGTTCGGCGAGCCCGGCGACGACAGCTTCGTCCGCTGCTGCCACGAAACCTCGGCCGGACGCCCGCTGTTCCTCATGTCGATCCTGGCCGAGCTGCGCCGGCTCGGCTACCACCCGATCGCCGAACACGCCGAAGCCGCGCGTCTGCTCCTGCCTTCCGCGCTGCGCCAGCGCATCATGGCCTGCCTGCGGTCCCAGCCCGAGCCGGTGCGGCGGTTCGCGCACGCACTGGCCGTGCTCGGCGAGCGGGACAGCCGCGACTTCCTGTGCGCGCTGGCCGGCCTCGACCCGGCCGGCTGCGAGGCGGCGGCGGACTCACTGACCAGGCTCGGGCTGCTGAACCACGGGCCCCCGCACCGGTTCGTCCACCAGTCGGTCCGCGACGCCGTCGAGCATTCGATGGCCACCGACCAGTGGGCGGCACTGCACGCGAAGCTCGCCGAACTGTTGCAGGGCTGCGATTCCCCGGCCGAAGACGTCGCCGCGCATCTGGTCCACGCGGACCACCCGCCGGCGCCTTGGGCCGTCGGCGTGCTGCGGACGGCCGGGCGCTCGGCGGGCGCGCGAGGCGACTGCGGGTCCGCCACCCGGTACCTGCGGCGGGCCCTGCTGAGCTGCCCTCCCGACGATGCCGGCCGGGCCGAGCTGCTGGTCGACCTGTCCGCCGCGGAGCGCCGCTTCGACCCTTTCCTGTCGGCCCAGCACCTGTCCGAGGCGCTGCCGCTGTTCGAGTCCACTCTGGACCGCGGCCGGGCGGCCGTCCGGATCGAACCGCTGACGCTCGGCCGGCATCCGGGGCCGGTGGTGGAATTGCTCGAAGGACTGCGGACCGAACTCGGTGATCCGGCCGGGCTGTCCGGCGAGTCCCGCGAAATCTCGCTCAAGCTCGAAGCCAGGGTGCGGTACGCACGCCATCGCGATCCCGCCGACCTCGCCGACGCCGTCGACCGGCTCGCCGGGCTCGGCGAGGATCCGCCACAGGACACAGCCGGCGACCGTGAGCTGCTCGGCTCATTGCTCTTCGCCGCGACGATGTCGGGCACCGGCTCGGCGCGGGTGGCCGAACTGGGCGAGCGGATCCTCCGGCACGAACCGGCCGTGCTGGAACAGGTGCACACCGCGACCCCGCTGGTCGTGCGGTCGCTGGTCCTCGCCGACGCACTCGAGCAGGCTGGCGCCTGGCTGGACCTCGTCTCCGCGCAGGAACGCGAGGTCGGCGCCCCGGCCGCCCGCGCGTTCGTCGCGGTGCAGCGGGCGCTGATCGCCGTGCGCCGGGGGAAGCCGGAGGAGGCGGCCAGTCTCGCCGGGCTGGCACTGGACCTGGCGAACTCCTCGCTCTCTTCCGCGTTGGAAGGCAGCACGCATGCGCTGGTGCTCGCCGCGATGGGCACCGGCGACGCCACGACGGCCGCACGGCTGCTCGGCCGCTGCGCCGAGTACAACACCGGTGGCACGTCGTGGCTGGGCAAGCTGGTGCGCGGGGGAATCGCGGCCACCGCCGGGAATCACGCGGTCGCGCTGGAGTATTTCCACGCCTGCGGCCGTGAGCTCGACGCCGCCGGGTGGCGCAATCCCGAACTCGTGCCGTGGCGGAGCTGGGCGGCGCTGCTGCACCACCGGCTCGGCCAGCGGGCGGCCGCCGAGGAGCTGATCGAAGAGGAGCACGCCCGCACGGTCGAATGGGGGACCCCGCAGGGCCAGGGCCGGGCGCTGCGGGTCTGGGGCACCATCACCGAAGGCACCGCGGGGATCGAGCTGCTCCGGCGTTCGGCCGCGGTGCTCAATGATTCGGTCAACCGGCTGGAGCAGACCAAAACGGGACGGCTGCTGGCCAAGCGGCTCGGGCCGGGCGAGGCCGCCGAATCGCACCGCCGCCGGGACCAGGGTCTCGAGCACGACACGCCGTGGCTCGTCCCTGCCGCCGGAGGAGCGTCCCCGGCACCGGCTCCCCGCGGCGTACTGACCGGCTCGGAACGCCGGATCGCCGAGTTCGCCGCGCGGGGGCTGACCAATCAGCTGATCGCCGACGAGGTCGACGTCACCCCGCGTACCGTGGAAAAACACCTCACCAGCGTCTACCGCAAGCTCGGGGTGCCCGGCCGCAGCGCGCTGCCCGCCGCGCTCGACCGGCTTCCCCCGCTTTCGTCCACATCGGACTGATCAGCCGGCTTGGAGCAACCGCCCGCCGTCGATCCGGGCGCGGACCCGGACCGACTCCGGGCGGATGTCGCCGGGCCGGGGCATCGTGCTGCCCGGCAACGACACCGCGGCGGCGCCCCACGCCACTCCCTGGCGCAGCGCGGAAATCCCGTGCCCCCCGGCCGCGAGGAAACCGGCGAGGGTCGCATCGCCGGCCCCGACCGAACTGCGGACGACCGCGGGCGCCTCGGCATGCCACACGCCGTCGCCGTCGACCAGGAGCGCGCCGTCCCCGCCGAGGCTGGCCAGTACCGTCCCGACGCCGGAGTCACGCAGTTCCCGCGCCGCGCCGCCGATGTCGGCGACCGTGGGCAGCTTGCGGCCGACGACCTCTTCGAGTTCCTCGCGATTCGGCTTGATCAGCGCGGGACCGGCGGCCACGGCCGCGCGCAGGGCGGGCCCGCTGGTGTCCACCGCGACCCGGATCCCCCGGCCGTCCAGGCGCCGGATGACCTCGGCGTAGAACGCGGGGTCGATCCCCGGCGGGAGGCTGCCGGCGAGCACCACCCACGAGGCGTCGGCGATGTTGCCGAGAATGGCGTCGAGCAGGTCCGAAACCTCGGTGTCGCTGAGCGCGGCGCCGGGTTCGTTGAGCTTGGTGACCGTCGCGTCGGGCTCCACCACGCTCACGTTGATCCGCACGGGACCGGCGGACGGGACCTGACACACCTCGATGTCGTAGTCGGTCAGCAGCGCGATGAGCTGCCGGCCCTCGACCCCGCCGGTCGGGACGATAGCCCGGGCCGGGACGCCGTTGGACACCAGCGCTCGCGCGACGTTGACCCCTTTGCCGCCGGGCTGGACATGGACGGCGGAGATGCGGTGCACCTGCCCTCGCCGCAGCCCGGCCACCTCCAGGGTCCGGTCGAGGCTGGGGTTCGCGGTCACGGTCACGATCACTTAAAACCCCCGGTCGGGACGTCTTCACAGCCCCTCGGTGCGGCGAGGGTTCGAGCTTGGTTTTCTACGGTATTGGAGGTGATTTTGCATGGTTTCACGTTGCTTTTCAAGTGTCCGCGGATTTTCCCACATTAATCAAGTGCTTTCGGGCACGGGTGAAGCGGGTCGACCAGGTGGACGCCGCCGGTAGCCCGGGCGCAGGCATGTTGCGGTCAGGCAAAAAACCACATAAACTCACACGTCACCGAGTCGAGGGGCCAGAGGTGGTGGCGATGTACGCCGAGGAACGACAGCAGATCATCCTCGAACGCGCCCGCGCCAAGGGGCGTGTCGACGTGACCGCGCTGGCGGACGAGTTCACCGTCACCACCGAAACGATCCGCCGGGACCTCACCGTTCTCGAACGCCACGGCGTGCTCAGGCGCGTTCACGGCGGCGCCATCCCGGTGGAACGGCTCGGCTTCGAGCCCGCGCTGGCCGCCCGTGAAGGCGTGATGATCGCGGAGAAGGAACGCATCGCCAAGGCCGCGCTCGCCGAGCTGCCCGACGAGGGCACGATCCTGCTGGACGCCGGGACGACCACCGCGCGCCTGGCCGAGATCCTGCCCGCGGACCGTGAACTCACCGTGGTGACGCACTCCGTCAGCATCGCGCTGACCCTGACCACGCGCCCCAACCTGACCGTGATGCTCGTCGGCGGACGGCTGCGCAGCCGCACCCTCGCCTCCGTCGACGGATGGGCCTTGCAGGCGCTTCAGGACACCTTCGTCGAGGTCGCCTTCATCGCGTCCAACGGCGTGTCCGCGGACCGCGGCCTGACCACCCCCGACTCCGCCGAGGCGATGGTCAAGCGCGCCGCGATCGCCAGCGCGCGGCGCACCGTTCTGCTGGCGGACCACACGAAGGTCGGCAACGACCACTTCGCCCGCTTCGCCAACCTCAGCGACATCGACACGTTCATCACCGACGCGGGCATCGACTCCGCGGTCGCCGCCGAGATCGGCGCGGCCGGGCCCACTGTCATCACCGCCTGACCCGAGCGCTCAGCTCCCCTGAGCCGCCGGGCCGTCGTGCGCGGAGCCGAGTGAACTGACCAACCCGGCCCGGCCGTCCACACCCAGCTTGCGGTACGAGTTGGTCAGGTGCTTCTCCACCGCCCGGCGGGACACGCCGAGCTTCTCCGCGATCTCCGAGTTGGTCAGGTTGCGCAGCACCATCCCGGCGACGATGTTCTCGGCGGGCGTCAAGGCCGCCCGGCCGCCGGCCGCCAAACCGGGCGCCGCGGCGGGCGCCGCCTCCTTGATCAGCCAGCCCGCTCCGCAGGCCTTGGCCAGTTCCTGGCCCTGCCACAGGTGTTTCGGCCCGTCCGCGCCACCGGTTTCGACCAGCCGCCGGCCCAGTGTGAGCTGGGCCTTGGCCAGCTCGAGCCGGTCCGCCGACCGGCCGAGGACCTCGACCGACTCGCGGAGCAGGGCGACCCCCTGGGCGCCGCCGGTGACCATCCCCCGCACCCGGAGCCCGCGGCCCACCGTCGCCGGCGCACCCCACGATTCGGCGAGCGCGTGGTGTTCTTCGGCCAGCTCCGCTGCCTCGGCGTCGCGGCCCAGCCGGTGCTGGATCATCGCGGCCCCGGCCCGCCAGTCGTACAACGCCGGGTTGCGCCAGCCGGCCCGCGCCAGCTGGCGGCCGCAGCCGGTTAAGTGGTCCAGACCGGCCTCCAGGTTGCCGGCCGCGGCGGCCAGGAAACCCCGCAGCAGCCGTAAAACGGCGGCACCGCGCGAATCCGTCCGGTCGTACTGCCGCGCCGCGAGGATCCGCTCCCCCAGCGCCGTGTCCCCGCTGAGGATGGCGATGGACGCCTGCGCGATCATCGACGCCACGGCGGTCTCCGGCCAATCGAGGTCGGCCAGCTCCTCCGCGCGGGCCGCGCTGGCCTGGGCCCGGGCGGGCTGCCCGGTGGCCAGGAACACCAGCGCCCGTTCCGCCTGGATCAGTGACTCGGCCGCGACGGCCTGCTGCCGCACGGCCTGGGTCAGCGCGAGGTCGAGCCAGCCCTCGATGTCCGCGATGGAATCCGCCGCGACCAGGATTTCCACCAGCGACGTCAGTGCCGTGTGGACATGGGTGACCGACGCCGGTTCGCGCTCCAGGATCCGGTGTCCCAGCCAGGACACCTCCGCCGCGGGCAGCGCCGCGGAAACCGTGCCGGCCCGCAGCAGCACCACGGCCAGTTCCCGGTCCGCACCCGACGACAGCGGCAGCTCCCGGCCTTGCTCCAGCAGCAGTCCGGTCGTGACGGAGACTTCCCGCGGGCTCTCCAGCCGGGCGTGACGAAGGCGCGCGGCCAGCCGCACCGCGGTCTCCCGGGTCGGGCCACCCGCGCGGGCCGGATCGCCGAGTTCGGCCGCGACCTCGGACACGACCCGCGCGGCCGACTGGTCGAACCGGATCGTGGCCGGCGAGATCAGTACCGCCGCGGCCGCGCGTTCGCCCAGGGTGCCCAGCTCCGGCACCGCCTGGCACACATGGCGTATCGACGACGCCGAGTCGAACCCCCGCTCGGCGACCGCCAGCCCGGCCAGCAGCCGGGCCCGCTCGGGCCCGGTGCCGGAGACGTTGAGCAGCGCGCGCCGCAGGTACCGCGCGGCGTCTTCCGCGCTGCCGCGCCGCACGCTGATCGCCGCCCCCTGGCGCAGCACGTCGGCCTCCCAGCGGTCCAGCTCCCCGGCGATCGCGCGCACGTGGCCGGCCGCCACCTCGGCCGACGCCCCGGCGGCGTGCAGTGCGCGTGCCGCCGCGCGGTGCAGCCGGTCGTGCCGCTCGACCGACAGTGAACCGGCGACGGCCTCCGCGATGCGGGAGCAGACGAACCGCGGCGGCTTCCCGTCCACCACCAAGCCCAGGCTTTCCAGTGTCAGCAAGGTTTCCGAAACCTCGACCGGGTCCAGTCCGGTGAGCGTGCCGAGCAGTTCCGGCTCGGCCCGGACCCCGAGCACCACCATCGCACCGGCCAGTTCGCGCACGGACTCCCTGGCGTCTTCGAGCCGGGCCAGCCGCGGTGCGAGCAGCAGCTCCTCGCTCAGCGGCAGGACCTGATCGGCGCCGTCCGCCGTCGGCCGGACCCCGGCCGCGGCGAGACCGCCCATCAGCACGGCCAGCAGCTCCGGGTTTCCCGTGGTCATCGCCTGGCACGCGGAAGCGAACCCGTCGTCACAGCTTTCGCCGAGCCGTGCGGTGATGAACTGCGCGGTACCGGCCACCGAGAGGTTCGCCGCCCGGACTTCGCAGGTCGCGGCCGCCAGTCCCCGCCGCAGCGCCTGAGCCGAGGCGTGCCCGTTGTCCCCGACCGCGCCGGCGATGACCACCCGCAGCCCGTCCAGGCGCTGGGCCAGCCGGCCGAGCAGGTCGGCGGATTCGGCGTCGATCCAGCACAGGTCGTCGATCAGCAGCAACGTGGTCCGGTCGCCGTCGAGCTCGTCCAGCAGCGTGCCCAGCACGATCTCCCCGGCCGGCACCGGATGATCCCCGAACAGCTGGCGCACGATCCCGAACGGGAAACCCCGCTCCGGCTCGGCGCCCACCGCCCGCCGCACCCGGGTTCCCGGCTCGGCCACGGCCATCCCGGCCAGTGCGTCCAGCAGCGCGGTCCGCCCCGATCCCCGCGGCCCGCTGATCAGGACCACCGCGCCGGTGCCCGCCGAGGCGTCGCCGAACACGCGGCTCAGCGTCGCCAGCTCGGATTCCCGTTCGAGCACGGCCGCCTCAACCTTCCGCCGAGGCGGTGGCGGCGCCGAACAACGGCGCCAGCTCGGCCCGGTTCACCACGCCGAGCTTGCGGTAGACGCTGGTCAGGTGGACCTCCACGGTGCGCAGCGTGACCGACAGCGTGTCGGCGATCTCGGAATTGCTCGCCCCGCGCGCGGCAATCCCGGCCACTTTCTGCTCCCGTCCGGTGAGCAGGTCGACCCGATCGGTGACCCGCGACATCCGGCCCCCGGCGCTGACCAGCAGGGCCCGGGCGGTGGTCGCCGACGCCCAGCCGCCGTGCCGCACCGAAAGGTCGACCGAACGGCGAAGGTGCTCGCGCGCGGCCACCGCGTCGTCGGACCGGAGCAGCGCCATGCCGAGGAGGGCTTCGGCCCGCGCGTGGTCGGACTTCGCCGGAGTGCCGGCCAGCACCTCGGCAGCCTCGGTGAGCGCGTCCAGTGCCCGCGGGCCGCGGGTGACCGTCCCCCTGGCCATCAGCGCGAGTCCCTTCGCGCGGCCGGTGCCCCAGGACGCGGCCATCTCCTCACCGCGCTCGACCAGGCCGGCGGCCTCGCCCGCCCGCCCCAGCCGCGCCAGCAGGCTGGCGGCGTGCAGCCACCACGGGGCGTAGACCGGGTTGCTGATCCCGGCCTCGTCCAGGAGTTCGCCACAGCGCAGGGCATGGGCCAGTGCCGAGTCGAAGTCCTGCCGGTGCCAGGCGATCGCCGACCTCGCCAGCAGGAAGTAGTGGTCGTCGGGGGAAAGTCCGGCGCCGGCCGCCGTTTCGGCCTGCTCGAGCACCGCTTCGGCCCGGTCGACGTCACCCAGATTGGACAGCACCAGCGCATGCGTCGCCAGGTGCAGGGTCGTCTTCGGGCCCCACGGCTCCCGCTCGACGAGCTCGGCGGCGTCGGTGATGTCGATCGCGGCGTCGGTGATCTCCCCCGCACCGGCCAGGATCCACGCCCTCGTGCTCAAGGCCAGCAGATCGGTCCACGGGGCGTTGCGCCGCTCGGCGCCGAGGAGCGCCTTGCCCACCCCGGTGATCGCCTCGTCGAACTCGTCGGCGAGGAACAGCACCGTCGCGGCGGCCGAGGCCGTCCAGCCCGTCTTCGGCTGCGGGCCGCTCAGTGCGCGACGCGCGAAATCGGCCGCGATGGTCGCGGAAGTTCCGCGCATCATGGTGATCAGGGCCTGCGCCACCAGCGCCTGACGTTCGGCGGGGGTGTCACCGGGCCGGTCCGGCGGCTCCCGGAGCGCAGCGGGCGAACCGGCCCGGCGTAGCCGCACCAGCGCTTCCAGCCGCACCCGCGTTTCGCACTCGTCCGCCGTCTCGGCTCCGCCACCGCCGAGCGCGGCCAGCGCCTCCGACAACACCACCGAGGGCGCCCAGACCCCGCGCACCGTCAGGGAAATCGCGCCGAGCAGCTCGGCGACCACGGCGCGCGCGTACGGCTCGCTCACCTCGGGAAGGGCTTCCTCCAGCAACGGCGCCGCCCGCCACGGGTCCACCTCGACCAGCGCCTGCGCGAGGTCCACGCGCGCGCCGACATCACCGGGGCCGGTCTCGACCAGCCGGGCGAGGCAGCGCAGCGCGAACCGGCTCCCCGTGACCCGGCCGGCTTCGGCCAGCGGGCCACGCATCCACGGCTCGTCAAGCGAATCCAGCGCGAGCAGCTGCTCGGCGACGCGCTCGGCGGGCTCCCCCGCGTCGTTGAGGATCCGCGCCGCCCGCCGCCTCAGCTCGCCACGCTCGGCCTCGCCGAGTTCGTCGAGCACCGTCGAGAGGATGTCGAGCTGGCACTCGTCGTCACCCGCGCCGGGAACGGCGTGTCCCTTGAGGAGGTCGAACGCCGCGACGACCACCGGGACCGGCAGGCCCGAAAGGCCCGAGACCAGCTCGGCGTCGAAAGCCTGGAGCACGGCGGCCGCGCGGGCAACCCGCCGAAGCGGTTCGGACCAGTGAGTCAGCCTCTCCCGCACCGCCACCCGCACCAGGCCGGCGCCGAGTTCGGCGACGCGGCAGGCGCCCGCCTTGTCCGGCCGCACGCCCTCTTCCCGGACCGCGGCGAGCAGCCGGAGCAGGAACCGCGGGTTGCCTTCGGATGCCTTGGCACACGCCACGGTGAAGTCCGGGGCGGGCGACCGGCGCAGCTCCCGCCGGACGACCTCGGCGACGTCGTCCTGGCCGAACGGACCCGGCTCGATCACCTTCGCGCGGCCCGCGGCGGCCACCCCGGCCAGCCGGCGGTCGTACGGGACCGGACCGTCCGAGCACTCGGCCAGCACCACCAGCAGCGGCAGCTCCGCGCCCCGCCGCAGGAGGAACTCGAACCAGCGCAACGACTTGTCATCACACGAATCGGCGTTGTCGAGGACCAGCACGAGTGGTGCCACGTCGATGCGGTCGAGTGCCAGACGGTGAAGCTCTTGCAGCGCCGGATATTCGTCGTCGGGCAGCGGATGCGCGGGATCGAGCCGCAGCAGGTTCCGGACCGTCGCGTAGGGGGCCGGGTCCCCGGAGGCCCGCAGGACGGTTCCCCCGTTGCTGATTCGATCCAGTAAGGCGGTCTTCCCGATCCCCGAAGGCCCGCGCACGATGATCAGCTGCGCGGATCCCGCCCGCGCGGCATCGAACGAGGCGGCCAGCACGGCCAGTTCTCCCGAGCGCCCGACCAGGCCCGGACCGGCTTCCGTGTGACGCGACATGACGGCCCTCCCGTCCTATCAGCGCCCTTGGTATATCAGGAAAAAGTGCACAATAAAACGAACCCGGCGCCAAGAGGCAATGATCCTGCACTCCCGGGCATTGTCCCGGCCACGCGGCCGGCTACCGGAATTCGAGCCGTTTGTGTGCGCTTTTGTCCCCGGCTTCGCGGGATATTCACCACTGGTTGAGAACAGTGCCATCCGGCGATGCCGCCGGCCGCCGGACTTGTCGAGACCCTGCCGAGGTTAACCATCGGCAAATTCCGGCTTTCCGAGAACACCCTCGGCCACTGTGGACAGACGTCCGACGCCGGATGGCAAAATCCGGCTGACCTGCCCCGGCTGCGGGCCTCAGGCGAGGGTGGCGCCGTAGGCGGCGAGCACGGGCGGCAGCGGCTGGTAGAAGCTGACGTGGCTGTTCCCGCCGGACAGCACGCCGTAGCCGATGCTACCGGCGAACAACGGGCCGCCACTGTCACCGCTCGAGACGGGAATGTCGGTGGCAATCGTCCCGACCACCTGTTTGCCGGCGCCGTAGTCCACGGTCTGGCCGAGGCCGAGCACCGTCCCGCACTTCTTCTTCGTGGTCATGCCGCTGCGGCAGACCGACTGCCCCACCCGCGGAATGCCCGCGCGCAGGATCCGCTGGATCCGGCCGTTGTAAAGGTCGACGCTCGCGGGCCCGGAGCCGTGGACGTCCCGGATGCGGCCGTAGTCGGTCCCCGGGAAGTGGGTGTCCAGGTTGGCGCCGATGTCCTTCCAGTCGAGCCCGTGCTCGGTGCAATGCCCTGCCGTGAGGATGTACCGGACACCCTTGACCACGATCGCGAACCCCGCCGAGCAGTAGTACGGTTCGCGGCCGGGCCCGGGCGAGACGGTGTACATCGCGTCGCCACCGTTCACAGTGGACTGCTGATTCGTGCCGGCCGCCGACGCGGCCGGGGAAGCCAGCAAGGTGGCCGTGGCCAAAGAAAGCAGTACCCCGGCCAGCCTGCGACATGAATGGCCAAACATCGACATTTCCTCCCGTACCGCTTTCGGACCCGGCCTCTCCGATCAGTCCAGCGGCGGCCGACCGGCCGCACAATGGTTATCAGTCGGACGAGTGACGCGATGACCCCGGATCGGGGCCAAGCCACGGCCTTGTCCAGCGGCAGCGTTGCCGAGCTAGAGGACGACGATGCCGAAATCGACCGTTTCTGTCCGGGAAAGCGCCGCGCGCCAAGGAGAATCAGCGCGAACCGGGCGTGTACAGCGCGCCCAGGAACTCCAGCAGCAGCCGCTCACGCAGGGGTTCCGCGGCGGCGGCCAGCAGGGCGTTGATCGGAGCCATCCGGTCGGGCAGGCCGTCGCCGCCGGTCAGTCCCGCTGCGGCGAGCAGGCCGCCGAACTGGTCCGTGGTAAGGGTTTCCGGGTCGAGGGCGGCGACGAACGCGGCCACGTCCGGGTCGACCGTCACCGGTCCGGCCGCCTTGGCCGCCTGGACCGAGGCGGTCAGGTCCGCGAGGAACTCCGCCTCGCTGCCGTGGTTCGCGGCGGTCACGGTCAGGTGCAGGTTCAGGGGCGAGGACCCGTGCGCGAACTGCGGCTGCACGTACCAGCCGCGCGCCTTCATCTCGTCGGCGACAGTGAACAGGTCGAATCCCGCACCGGCGGCGGTGAAGGCGATCAGGGTCGAGTCCGGGTCACCGAGGATGCGCAGGCCGTCGATCCCCGCGACGCCCTCGCGGATCCGTGCGACGGCCTCCCGCGTCACCTCGGCCAGGCGCAGGTAGCCCTCGTCGCCGAGGTGGCGGACCACCGCCCACGCCGCGGCGAGCGGGCCGCCGGAGCGGGTGCTCTGCAGCGTCGGGTTCAGCATCGTGTAGCCCGGCCAGTCCGCGCTCGCGAAGTAGTGCGTCCGCCGCAACCCGGCGTTCGCGTGCAGCAGCACGGAAACACCCTTCGCGCAGTAGGCGTACTTGTGCAGGTCCACCGAAAGGCTGGTCACCCCGGGCACGCGGAAGTCGAACGGCGGCACGTCGGCGCCGAGCCGCGCGAAGTAGGGCAGGACCCAGGCGCCGATGCAGCCGTCCACGTGCATCCGCACGCCCCGCGCGGCGGCCGCGGCCGCGATCTCCGGGACCGGGTCCACCACCCCGTGCGCGTAGGACGGTGCGCTGGCCACGACGAGCACAGTGGACTCGTCGATCGCCGCCGCCATCGCCTCGGGGTCCGCGCGGAAAGTCACCGGGTCCACCGGCACCACGACCTTGCGGACGCCGAACAGGTGGGCCGCCTTGTGGAACGCCGCGTGCGCGGTCTCCGGCAGGACCAGGTTCGGCGCCGCGAGGTCCGGCCGGGCGTCGCGCGCGGCGAGGACCGCCAGCAGACAGGACTCGGTGCCGCCGGAGGTGACCGTGCCGACGGTCTCGGCATCGCCGCCGAGCAGCCCGGCCGCGGTGGCGACGAGGTCGTTCTCCATCCGCAGCAGGCTCGGGAACGCGGTCGGGTCCAGCCCGTTCGCCGAGGAGGCCAGCGCGTGCGCCGCCGCGGCGATCTCGTCCACTTCGGACAGACCGCTGTCGTAGACGTACGCGAGCGTGCGCCCGCCGTGGGTCGGCAGGTCGCCGGCGCGCAGCTCCCGCAGCTGGGCCAGCACGTCGGTCACGGCTGTGCGGCCGGCTTCGGCTCCAGCACCTTGCGGCGCAGCAGCGGGCCGGCGAGCGCGACCAGCACGGCCGGCAGCACCGACGAGCCGAGCAGGATCGCGGTGACCGCCGAGCCCGGCTGCGCGGCCGTGGCGTCCGTGCTGGACACGTAATTGCCCAGCTGCAGCACGATCCCGAACAGACCGGGGCCCAGCGCCAGGCCGAGCGTCTCCGACGCCGTCCACACCCCGGCCGTGATCCCCGCGCGGGTCTCCCCCGTGCGCTCCTCCTCGGCGGTGATCAGGTCCGGCAGGATCGCCAGCGGGAACACCGAGATCCCGGCGTAGCCCACTCCCGCGAGCGCCACGAAGACCATGGTGACGGGGAACGGCGCCACCTTGGCGAGGATGATCCCGAGCAGCCCCACGGTGAACACCGCGGTCGCGATCCGGAAGCCGTTGAGCTTGCCGTAGCGGCGGCCCAGCCGCGGCCACAGCGGCATGGTCACCAGCGCCGGGCCGACGAACCCGACGAACAGCGCCGTGCGGTAGCCCGGGTCGCCGAGCACGTGCTGCGCGAAGTACGGGATCGCCGCCAGCACCGTGCCGACGCCGAGCGCCTGGATGAAGTAGGTGCCCATCAGCCAGCGGAACGGGCGCCACTGCGCGATGGTGCGCAGCTGCTGCTTGAAGCTGAGCGCGTTCGGCCGCAGTGAGCCGACTGGCGCCCCCTTCAGGCCGGTGTAGACGCCGAACGTGGCGGCCAGGATGATCACCGCCATCACGATGCCCATCACGCGGTAGCCCGCGACCCCGGCGAGCACGTCGGTGATGGCCGGCGCCGCGCCGCCCGAGACGAGGATGGCGACGGCGAGCACGCCGATCCGCACACTGGTGAGCTTCGTGCGCTCCTCGGCCGATTCGGTCAGCTCCGCGGGCAGCGCGTTGAACGGCACCTGGAAGAAGGCGTACGCGGTGGCGCACAGGAAGAACACGATCACCACGTACGTCGCGTCCGGACCCGGGCTGCCGAAGCCGGGGTGGGCGAACAGCGCGGCGAACAGGATCGCCACACCGATGCCGCCGCGCAGCAGGAACCGCCGCCGGCTGCCGGTCTTCACCAGGTCCGCGTCCGAGAGCCGGCCGGCGATCGGGTTGAACAGCACGTCCCAGGCCTTGGGCACGAACACGATCACGCCGGCCACCGCGGCGGGCACGGCCATGGTGTCGGTCAGGTACGGCAGGAGGAGCAGTCCGGGCACGGTGCCGAAGGCGCCGGTGACGAACGAGCCGAGCGAGTAGCGGAATCTCGTCCGGCGGGGCAGCGACGCCAATGGTCCTCCTCGAGGGCGGTCCGACGAACGCCATGACTAGTCGATCTTCGCCGGTCCCCGGTAGTGGTCGGGAGGAATCGTGCCACCGTCGTAATGCACGGCGCGTACCGGGCCGACCCCGCACCGTCCGCCGCCACGCCGCCCCAGGCGGGACGCTGCCGGTCTTCGCCGGTCAGGACAGCGCGTCGGCCACCTTCGCCAGCGAGCCGGAGTCACCACGCAACAGCAGCGTGGTCACCACGGTCTCCTCCCACGCGGCCAGCTCCTCGCGGATCTTCGCGGCCGGGCCGATCAGCGAGGTGTCCTCGACCAGCGAAGTCGGGATCGCGGCGACGGCCTCGGCCTTGCGCCCGGCCAGGTACAGCTCCTGCACCTTGTCGGAGACGTCGGCGTACCCGAGCCGGGCGAACACGTCGTGGTGGAAATTCACGCTCTTCGCGCCCATGCCGCCGATGTAGAGCGCGAGCGCCGGCTTGATCCAGCTCGCCGCCTCCTCGACGTCGTCGTGCACGATCACCGGCAGCGACGCCGACACCTCGAAGTCGTCGAACGTCCGCCGGGCGCCCGGGCGCGCGAAGCCCTCGGCGAGCGCGGCTCGGTAGAACCCGTCTGCCTTGGGCGAGAAGAACAACGGCAGCCAGCCGTCGCAGATCTCGGCCGACAGCGCGACGTTCTTCGGCCCTTCCGCGGCAAGATGGATGGGCAGGTCCTTGCGCAGCGGGTGCACGGTGGGCTTGAGCGCCTTGCCGAGCCCCGCGCCGCCCTGCAACGGCAACTGGTAGAACTGCCCGTCGATCGTCACCGGCTCCTCGCGCGCCAGCACCTTCCGCACGATCTCCACGTACTCACGCGTGCGCGCCAGCGGCTTCGGGTACGGCTGCCCGTACCAGCCCTCCACCACCTGCGGGCCGGACGCGCCCAGCCCGAGCACGAACCGGCCGCCCGAAAGGTGGTCGAGCGTCAGCGCGCTCATCGCGGTGGCGGTCGGTGTGCGCGCGGACATCTGCACGATGTTGGTGCCGAGCTTCACCGTGCTCGTGGAAGCGCCGAGCCAGGCGAGCGGGGTGAACGCGTCCGAGCCGTACGCCTCGGCCGACCAGACCGAGTCGAAGCCCAGCCGCTCGGCTTCGAGCACGGCCTCCAGCGCTCCCGGAGTCGGCCCGCTGCCCCAGTACCCGAGGTGGTAGCCCAGCTTCATGCGCAGTCCTCTCAGACGTTCGGCGAATAGTGCTCCGGCTTCCCCCGCTCGGCGAGCGGCGGCAGGTTCCTCCGTGGAGTCTCGACCAACGGAGCGCCCGCGGCCAGTTCCCCACGCGCCCGGCGCCAGCCGGCCCGGGCCCGAGGGTGGTAACGGCGGTCGCGCGGGACGAGCTTGAACACCGCGTTGACCAACTGCCCGGCGCGGCGGTGACGGCGGGCGTCGCGGGCGGTCCAGCGGAAGCCGAGCAGCTCGCGCACCTCCGGGTCGTACAGGCCGACGGTGAGCCAGACGAAGTTCCGCGCGATCAGCACCGACAGCGGCCGCCACAACGCGTCCGGCAACCAGGGCAGGAACGGCGGCTTCGCGAGGCCCCGCAGGTCGAGCACGTCGCGGGTGGCCTTGTTGTCCTCCAGCACCTCGGCGCACATGTGCTTCCAGTACCGCTGGAAGTCCTCCCAGGACTCCGGCACCGGGCGCATCGTCATGTCGTACATCCGCCACCAGCGGACGTGCTCGTCGAACAGCTGCCGCTTCTCCTCTTCGCCGATGCCGCCCATGAAATGGTCGGCGATCAGGATGGTGCTGACGAAAAACGTGGAGTGCGCCCAGTAGAAGGTGTCCGGGTCGAGCGCGTGGTAGCGGCGGCCCTTCGCGTCGACGCCCTTGATCCGGTCGTGGTAGCCCCGCACCTCGAGCGCGGTGCGGTGCGCGAGCGGGCCGTCGTAGACCACGCCGCCGATCGGGTAGAGCGAGCGGAACAGCCGCTGCCAGCGTTCCTCGAAGAACCGCGAGTGCTGCTCGACGCCGGCGCCCAGACCCGGGTGCATGTTCTGCATCGAGCCGGCCCACAGCCCGATCAGCAGGCCCCGCCAGTCGCCGAAGTACGACCACGTCAGCGAATCCGGGCCCAGCGGCTCCGGTTCGTCCTTGCTCATCGGCGGCTCCTTCGCCCCGTCGGACAACTGACCACGGCTGTTGTCAGGTTAGGATGTGACAACGGACGTAGTCAACCCGAGGAGCAGCTATGCCGGGCCGGACGTGGGCGGGCACGACGCTGGACGATCGCCGCGCGGCGCGGCGCGGGCAGCTGGTCTCCGCCGGGCTCGACCTGCTCGGCACCGAGGGCAGCGCGGCGGTGAGCGTCCGCGCCGTGTGCCGGCAGGCGAAGCTCACCGAGCGGTACTTCTACGAGAGTTTCGCCGACCGCGAGGAGCTGGTCGCGGCCGTCTACGAGCACGTCGGCGAACAGGCCCGCGAAGCGCTCGCCGCCGCGGTCCGCGATGCGCCGGATGGCCGGCAGCGGGCCGAGCGCGCCGTCACCGCGTTCGTCGAACTGGTCCTCGACGACCCGCGCCTGGGCCGGGTGCTGCTGCTCGCGCCGCTGACCGACCCGGCGCTGACCCGCCGCGGGCTGCACCTGATGCCGGTGTTCGCCGCGCTGGTCGGCGAACAGCTCACCCGCGGCGACGAGACCGGCCGCCGGCTGGTGGCGATCGGCCTCGTCGGCGCGCTGAGCAACATCTTCATCGCCCACCTCGACGGCACCCTGCGCATCGGCCGCGAACGCCTGGTGGCGCACTGCGTCCGGCTGGTGCTCGAAGCGGACGAATTCGATCACGGCCGCCCCTGACTCGTGAGTGTTCATGACGGTTAGAACCGTCATGAACACTCACGAGTCCTTTTCCTTCTGCAGCCGCAGCGCGATGTCGATGATCATGTCCTCTTGGCCGCCGACGTACCGCTCGGCACCCACGCGGTAGAGGATCTCGTGCGCCGGCACGCCATACCGGTCGGCCGCGCGCTCGGCGTGCAGCAGGAAGCTCGAGTAGACGCCGGCGAAGCCCTGCACGATCGACGACCGGTCCATCACCGGCAGCCGGGTGAGGTACTTCTTCACCACGTTCTCGGCCGCGTCCATCAGCACGTCCTTGTCGACGCCGGTGCGGACGCCGAGCCGTTCGAACGTCGCCGCGAGCACCTCCGTCGGCGAGTTGCCCGCGCCCGCGCCGAGTGCCGCAAGCGAGCCGTCGATCTGCTTCGCGCCCGCGCGCTGGGCGAGCACGGAGTTGGCCACGCCGAAGCTCAGGTTCTGGTGCCCGTGGTAGCCGACCTGCGCGTCGCCGCCGAACTCCGCGACGAGCGCCGCCACCCGGTCGGACGCCTGCTCCAGGATCAGCGCGCCCGCGGAGTCGACCACGTACACGCACTGGCAGCCCGCGTCGACCATGATCCGGCCCTGCTTGGCCAGGTCCTCGGGCGTGGACATGTGCGCCAGCATCAGGAAACCGACCGTCTCCAGCCCGAGCTCACGCGCGGCGCCGAAGTGCTGGATCGAAACGTCGGCCTCGGTGCAGTGCGTGGCGATCCGCACCGCGCCGGCGCCGAGGTCCGCGGCCGCGCGCAGATCCGTGACGGTGCCCAGCCCGGGCAGCAGCAGGACGGCGATCTTGGCCTGTTTCGCCTCGTCGACCGCGGCCGCGATCAGCTCGCGCTCGTCGGTGAGCGAGAAGCCGTAGTTGAAAGTCGAGCCGCCGAGGCCGTCGCCGTGGGTCACCTCGATCAGGGAGATCCCGGCGTTGTCGAGCGCGCGCACGGTTTCGCGCACCTGCACCTCGGTGAACTGGTGCGCCATCGCGTGGCTGCCGTCGCGCAGGGTGGTGTCGACCAGCCTCACATCCGCAGCAGCGCCCGATGCCGCCTCCGCGGGAAAAAGTGCGTCGGCGGTCATGCCGCAGCCACCATTTCCGCCGCGAAGAGGTCCCCGACGCGGGCTGCCGCGGCCGTCATGATGTCGAGGTTTCCCGCGTACGTCGGCAAATAGTCGCCGTTGCCCGCGACTTCCAGGAAGACGCCGACGCGCGCCTGCCCCCGCCACTCCGGCCGGGGCGGGTCGAACTGCGGGTCGGCCTTCAGCGCGTAACCCGGCACGTACCGCCGTACCTCGTCGGCCATCCGGTGGATCGACTCGGTCACCGCGGCGAAGTCCACGTCCGGGTCGACCGCGCAGAACACCGTGTCCCGCATGATCATCGGCGGGTCCATTGGGTTGATGATGATGATCGCCTTGCCCTTCGCCGCGCCGCCGACGCGCTCCAGCCCGAGCGCGGTGGTCTCGGTGAACTCGTCGATGTTGGCGCGCGTGCCCGGCCCGGCCGAGCGGGAGGACACCGAGGCGACGATCTCCGCGTACGGCACCGGGGTGACCCGCGAAATCGCCGCCACCATCGGGATGGTGGCCTGGCCGCCGCAGGTGATCAGGTTGACGTTGGGCACGTCCAGCCGCTCCGGCGGGTTCACCGCGGGGCAGGTGAACGGGCCGATCGCCGCCGGGGTCAGGTCGACCGCGCGGATGCCCGCCTCCGCGTACCGCGGCGCGTTCGCCAGGTGTGCCTTGGCCGAAGTCGCCTCGAACACGATCTCCGGCGGCTCCGCGCGCGCCAGCAGCCAGTCCACTCCTTCGGCCGAGGTCTCGAGCCCGAGCTTCGCCGCCCGCGCCAAGCCGTCGGACGCCGGGTCGACGCCCACCATGTACCGCACTTCGACCCGCTCGCTTCGCCGCAGCTTCGCCAGCAGGTCGGTGCCGATGTTGCCCGGGCCGACGATCGCGGCCGTGACCTTCCGTTCCGCCATGGTCCCGACAGTCCTCGCCCGGATAGGGCACACTCAACCTGTGCGTACCACTGGGCGGAACGACGGCGAGCGGGGTGACGGGCTCGTCGCGGCCCGGATCGCGACGGTGCTGGGCGCGTTCCGGCCGGGCGACAACACCCTCGGGGTGTCCGAGCTGGCGCGGCGGACCGGGCTGGCCAAGACGACCGTGCACCGGCTGGCCGGCCACCTCGCCGACGCCGGCCTGCTGGAGCGCGAAGGGACCTCGCTCCGGCTCGGGCTGCGGCTGTTCGAAATCGGCCAGCTCGCCGTACGCCGCCGCGGGCTGGTCGACGCCGCGCGCCCGTACCTGGCCGACCTGCGCGAGGCGACGCGCAACACCGTGCACCTTGCCGTGCTGGAGGGCACCGAGGTGGTCTACCTCGACGTGCTGCGCGGTCCGGACGCGCCCGACCTGCCCTCGCGCATCGGCGGCCGGTTCCCCGCGCACGCCACCGGGGTCGGCAAGGCGATCCTCGCGTACTCGCCGGAATCCGTTGTCGCGCAAGTGATCGAGGCCGGGCTGCCGCGCGTCAGCAGCCGCACGATCACCGCGCCCGGCCTGCTGCGCCGCCAGCTCACGCGGATCCACGAAGACGGCATCGCCTTCGAGCGCGAGGAATCCGGCGTCGGGGTGGTGTGCGCGGCCAGCCCGCTCGTGGCCCCGGGCGGGCACGCCGTCGCCGCCGTCTCCATCTCTGGCTGGGCGACACGGATGCGGACGGAACGCGTCGCACCAGCCGTCCGGACCGTGGCACTCGCCCTGTCGCGGACGCTGCGGAAAGACCCGTGAGTGGCCAGTGCCGGTCGATTCTGCCTTCTCCACCCCGTTGCCGTGCCCTGCTCCGGCTCGGGGAGGTGGTGGGATAGGGCTGGAGCAACCCAACGCCACATCGGGGCGGAAGCCGGCCGGAGTCACACGACGCCAGGTGCGGTTACAGCGCCGCCGCGGCCCGCTCCACGTTGTCCTCCCGAGCAGCCGACGGAACGTCCGCCAGCAGCCCGCGGCGCGCGAGTTCCGGGCGGACGCCCTCGCCGAACCAGTACGCCTCCTCCAAATGCGGGTAGCCGGACAGCACGAACTCCGAGACGCCCGCCGCGTGGTACTCCTCGATCAGGTCCGCAACCTCCTCGTGGCTGCCGACCAGCGCCGTGCCCGCCCCGCCGCGGACCAGACCGATGCCCGCCCACAGGCCGGGATGGATCTCCAGCCCGCGCACACCCGCGTCGGCTCGCCCGCCGTGCAGCGCGACCATCCGCTGCTGGCCGACGGATTCACTGGCGGCCAGCACTGCCTGCGACTTCGCCACCTGCTCCGGGCTCAGCGCGTCCAGCAGCTTCTGCGCCTCCGCCCACGCTTCCGCCGACGTGTCGCGCGTGATCGTGTGCAGCCGCACGCCGAAGCGCACCGTGCGGCCCGCCGCCTCCGCCAGCGCCCTGACCTTGCCGATCTTCTCGGCCACCTGCGCGGGCGGCTCGCCCCAGGTCAGGTAGACGTCGGCGTGCCGGGCCGCGACCGGGAGCGCGGCCGGGGACGAGCCGCCGAAATAGATCGGCGGCACCGGGTCCGGCGCGGCCAGCGTGGTCGCGCCCTCGACCTTCAGGTGCTCACCGTCGAAGTCGAACGGCCGGCCCGACCACACGCCGCGGACGATGGTCAGGAACTCGTCCGTCCGCGCGTACCGGGCGTCGTGGTCGTGCCAGTCGCCGAACCGGCGCTGCTCCACCGCGTCGCCGCCGGTGACGATGTTCAGCAGCACCCGCCCCTCCGAAAGCCGCTGGAAGGTGCCCGCCATCTGCGCGGCCAGCGTCGGCGAGATGACCCCGGGCCGGAACGCGACCAGGAACTTCAGCTTCCGCGTCTGCTGGATCAGCGCCGCGGTGGTCAGCCACGCGTCCTCGCACCAGGTGCCCGTCGGCGTCAGCACGCCTTCGAAACCCTGCTGCTCGGCCGCGCGCGCGACCTGCGCGAGGTACTCGAGGCCGGCCGGGCGCTGGGCCCGCGGGCCGGAGGACTTGCTGGCGTGGAAGCGTTCCACGATCGTCCGGCCGTCTCCGGTGGTCGGCAGGAACCAGTGCAGTTTCAGGCTCATCCGTTGCTCCTCGCGGCTTCGATCTCCGGGCCGTAGCGGCGGTCGGCGAACAACGCGAAGTCCACCTTCCCGGGGAGGGTCTTGTCTTCGGTGAAGGCATCGGCCAGCTGCTGCTCGGACGCGACGATCGAGTCGTCCAGCGGCGTCGGCACGTCACGCCCGGCGTCCACCGACTTCTGCGCCACCGCAAGGGAAAGCCCGGTCTCGGCGGCCCAGGCCTTCGCCCACTCGTCGTGGTGGGAGTTGGACCACAGCTGGGCCTTGACCACCCGCGTCACGAAGTCCTTGATCGCGGCGTTCTTGCCGGCGTCGGCCAGCGCCGCCGTGCTCGCGGTTTCGAACGCCAGCCCGTTGGAGCTGCCGCGGCCGTCGGCGAGCACGCGGGCGTGCGCGTCGAGCTGCGCTTGGGCGGTGTAGGGGTCCCAGATCGCCCATGCGTCGACCTGGTGCTGGGTGAACGCCGCATACGCCTCCGAGGGCTGCAGGAAGGAAAGCTTGACGTCCTTGGTCGTCAGCCCGGCGTTCTTGAGCGTGTTCAGCAGCTGCCCGTGCGCGGAGCTGCCCTTCGCCACGGCGATGGTCTTTCCCTTGAGCGCCTGGACATTCGGCAGTGGCGAGTCCGGCGGGACCAGGATCGCCTCGCGCTCCACATTGCTCTTCGCGACGCTGACCACGGAGATCTTCGCCTTCGACGCGGCCGCGAAGATCGGCGGTGTGTTGCCCACCCGGCCGATGTCGATCGCGCCGGCCGAGGCGGCCTCCAGCAGCGGCGGGCCGGAGGTGAACGTCGACCATTCGATCCGGTACCGCACGCTGCCGAGCTGGTTCGCGGCCGTGAGCAAGGACTTCACGCCGCCTTTCTGATCGCCGACGCGCAAAGTCACCTTCGCCAGCTCGGCCGGGGAAACGGCGGCGGGCACGGGCGCGGGCCCGCTCGCCGCGGTGGTGGCCGAGCACGCGGTCAGCCCGCCCAGCAGCAGGGCCGCCGTCGCCACCACCGTCGAGTTACGCAGGTGCACCTTCGGTCACTCCCAGGTCGGCCAGCACGCGCGTACGCAAGCCGGCATGGTCGGTCAGCGTCCGCGGCCGGGCGTGGCCGAGGACGTGTTCGGCGACGATCCGGCCCTCGTCGAGGACGAGGATCCGGTCGGCGAGCAGCAGCGCCTCGTCGACGTCGTGCGTCACCAGCAGCACAGCCGGGGAGTGCTGGCGCCAGAGGTCTTCGACGAGCCGGTGCATCGCGATCCGGGTGAGCGCGTCGAGCGCGCCGAACGGCTCGTCGAGCAACAGCAGGTCCGGTTCGCGCACCAGCGCCCGGGCGAGTGAGAGGCGCTGTGCCTCGCCGCCGGACAGGGTCAGCGGCCAGTCGTCGGCGTGGGCGGCCAGGCGCACCTCGTCGAGCGCGCGTTCGGCGATCGCGCGGTTGCGTGCCTGGGACCGGCCGTCGCGGCGCAGTCCGAGGACGACGTTGCGCCAGACCTTCCGCCACGGCAGCAGACGCGGCTGCTGGAAGGCGACGGACACGGTTCCGTCCACCTCCGCGGCGCCCTCGATCTCGCCGTCCAGCCCGGCCAGTACCCGCAGCAGCGTGGACTTGCCGGAGCCGCTGCGGCCCAGCAGGGCCACGAACTCACCGCGGCCGATCTCCAGATTCAGTCCACTCAGGACGGTCCGATCGCCGAAACGCTTGGTGAGGCCGCGGACCTCGACCACCGGCGCGGTCAGTGGGCTCGCCATCGCAGGGCCCTCCGTTCCAGCAGGCGCACCAGCGCGTCGGTCACCAGGCCCAGCACCGCGTACACGATGAGGCCGACCACCACCACGTCGGTGCGGAGGAATTCTCGCGCGTTGTTGATCAGATAGCCGATGCCGGCATCCGCGTTCACCGTCTCGCCGACGATCAGCGCGAGCCACGCGAGGCCGAGCGATTGCCGCAGCCCCACCAGAGCCTGCGGCAACGCGCCCGGCAGGACCACGTGCCACAGCCGTTCGGCCCGGGTGAAGCCGAGCGCACGCGAGGCCTCGACCAGCCGCTCGTCCGCGGTGCGGATTCCCGAGTGGACATTCAGGTAGAGCGGGAAGGCGACGCCGAGCGCGACGAGCACGATCTTCGTCTCTTCGCCGATGCCGAACCACAGGATGAACAACGGGATCAGCCCGAGGAACGGCAGCGTGCGCAGCATCTGCACGGGCGGGTCGACGAGCGCCTCGCCCCAGCGCGACAGGCCGGCGACGATTCCGAGGAGCACGCCGACCGCGGCGCCGAGCGCGAACCCCGCGCCGACCCGGCCCAGCGAAACGACAAACGCGTCGCCCAGCTCGCCGGTGCGCGCGACTTCGATGCCGCTCTGCAGGACTGTCCACGGTGAACTCAGCTTGTCCGGCGACAGCACACCGGTGGCGCTGGCGACCTGCCAGGCCACCAGCAGCGCGACCGGGCTGATCCAGCGGCGCAGCGACGGCAGCCGCCGCCGGGCCCGCCCCGGCGGTGCGCCGGACGCGGCCGGATCGGCGCGCGTCAGCACGCCCGTGGTGGAGACCGACACGGATTTCTCCCGGGTTTCGGTGCGGGGAAAGGGAATTCGCGCGCTCAGCGACGAGCGCAGGCCGCGCTCGCCTGCTGCCGGAGATCGACGAACAGGCGCCTGACGAGCAGCGCAGCGCGGTTCATGCCCCGAGCATCAAGTCACCGGCCGGCGAAGTCAATGCACGACGGCAGGCTCCCACGCAGTGAAACCCCAGGCCCGCCGAGGTGCCTTTGTTCGGCCACCCCGCGGGAGAATCCGGCCTCAGCCGCCGAACATGCCGAACATCCGGTGCCACTCGGCGAGCGAGCGCGGCCGGAAAACGAAGTTGGTCTGCTTCACCGAAGACAGCGTCGCCGACGGTTCGGCCGAGTACTGGTGGCCCGGGTAGACCACCGGGTCGCCGGGCAGCGCCGCGAGCGACTGGAGGCTGCGGTAGATCGCGTCGGCGTCGCCGCCCGGGAAGTCGGTGCGGCCGCAGCCTTCGAGGAACAGCGTGTCGCCGGAGACGAGGCGGTCACCGACCAGGAAGCACTGGCTGCCGGGCGTGTGGCCGGGGGTGTGCAGCAGCCGGATGCCGATCGAGCCGACGGTCAGGACGTCGTCGTGGTCGTGCGCGGTCAGGTCGGTGGCGGAGACGCCGGTGGCGCGGCGGACCCACTCGGCCTCGTCGGTGTTGACGTGGATCGGCACCGGGTCGAGGGCGAGCAGCTCGGCGATGCCGGCCACCGGGAGGCCGGTCATCTCACCGCCGACGTGGTCGGCGTGGTGGTGCGTGGCGAGCGCGCCGGTGAGCCGCATGCCGTCGGCGGCCAGCACGTCCAGCAGGTCCCGCACCGCGTAGGCCGGGTCGACGACCACCGCTTCCCCGGTCTCGCGGTCGCCGATCAGGTAGGCGAAGTTGACCATCTGCGTCGCGAGGGGGTCGCCCACCGCGAAGTCCCGGCCGGCGAGCAGTTGGCGGAAGTACAGCTGGTCTGCCATGCGGGGCAGCCTATCCGGCGGCGGTCACTCCCCCACGTCGCCGTCGGCCAGCTCGCGCAGCGCGTCGAGGTGGCCGACGTGCCGCGCGGTCTCCTGGACGACGTGGGCCAGCACCCAGCGCACCGTGAACTCCCCCGCGCGCCTGGTCCGGTCGCCGGCGGCCAGCCCGGCCAGCGAGGCCGCCGAGTGCACCCATTCCTCACGGTAGGCGGCGACCACCGAGGCCGGATCGTCTTCCGGCGCGAGGTCCCAGCTCGGGTCGGGCGAGCCCTGCCACAGCGAGGGCAGCTCCGCGCCGCCCGCCTCGATCGACAGCCACCAGCGCTCGACCGCGGTGAGGTGCTTGACCACGCCCAGCGCGCTCGTCCGGGGGGAGGCCGGCAGCGGCGTCGCCACGGCCTGCCCGCGGGTCAGCCCGGCGAGCTTGTTCACCGCGGTGGCCCGCAGGAAGTCCAGGAATCGCGTCTGCACGGTGAGCTCGTCCCCGCTCAGGGGATCGGGCCAGGTCCGCTCGACGCTCGAACTGCTGTTCGACATGGCGCGGAGCGTAGCGCACGCCGCCCGGCATAGGGTGGGGATCATGGTGTGGGGACTGCTGTGCGCGTTGCTTTCCGCGGTGGCTTACGGCGTCGCGTCCGTGATGCAGGCCGTCGCGGCCAAGGCGACGCCGGACGCGGGAGCGGGCGTGGACCCGCGGCTGCTGCTGCGTGTGCTGCGGCAGTGGAAGTTCGTGCTCGGGCTCGGCTTCGACGTGCTGGGCTTCGTGGCGCAGATCGCCGCGCTGCACGTGCTGCCGCTGTTCGTCGTGCAGGCGGCGCAGGCCGCCAGCCTGGCCGTGACGGCGGTGGCCGCGCGGGTCTTCGGCGTGCGGCTCGGGGCTCGCGAGTGGACCGCGGTCGGCGTGGTGTGCGCGGGATTGGCGCTGCTCGGCGGGTCGGCCGAGAGCGAGGGCTCGACCCAGGTGGGGCTGGGCTTCCGGCTCGTGCTCGCGGGCGCCGTCGTGGTGCTCGGGCTGGCCGGCGTCGCCGCGGGCCGGGCGAGCCGTCGCGTGCGGACGCCGGCGCTGGGCCTCGTCGCCGGGCTGTGCTTCGGGGTCGTCGCGATCTCCGGCCGGGTGATGCCCAGCCTGGCGCCGCTCGACCTGCTCACCGACCCGGCGCTCTACCTCGTCGCCGTCGCCGGTGGGCTGGCGATGTTGTTCTACGCCACGGCTTTGCAACGCGGAAGCGTCACCACGTCCACCGCGATGATGGTGCTCGGCGAGACCGTGCTGCCGTCGCTGATCGGCATCGTGCTGCTCGGCGACCGCACCCGGCCCGGGTTCGTGCTCGTCGCGATCGCCGGGTTCGTCCTCGCCGTCACCGCCGCGCTGGCGCTCGCCAGGTTCGGCGAGCCCGCGCCGATCGAACCGCAGCAGCAGGCCGCCAGCCGCTGAGCCGACCCCGGCGGCCGGGTGGGCGGTTCGGGTGCAGCGGATGACGCTTTCGCCGCGCTCAGTGCGGGGAAAGAGGCTTCCGCTGCATGGGGAACCGACCGTTGCGTACCCGGCGAGCAGAGCAGCCATCGTCGCGGATGACGCTTCTGCTGCGCTGAGCGCAGGGAAAGCGTCATCCGCTGCCCACGGCAACCGGGCGTCAGCCCCGGTTGCGCCGCCACTGGCTCGACAGCAGCCACATCAGGTACAGCCCGCCGATGGCGCCGGTCGCGATGCCGACCGGCAGGCCCTCCTCGCCGAACGCCAGCCGCGTCACCAGGTCGCTCGCCACGAGCAGCAGCGCGCCCATCAACGCCGCCGATACCAGCGTGGGCCGCGCCGAGCGGGCCAGCCGCTTCGCCAGCTGCGGGGCCGCGAGCGCGACGAACGCGATCGGCCCGGCCGCCGCGGTGGCGACCGCGCACAGCGTGACGCTGACCGCGATCATGATCATCCGGGTGCGCTCGACCGGCACTCCCAGGCCCTTCGCCGCGTCGTCGCCCATCTCCAGCAGGGAAAGCCGCCGCCCGTGGCCGAACGCGATCGGCAGCAGGACCACCACCGCGATCCCGACCGGCACGACCTCTTCCCAGCCACGCCCGTTGAGCCCGCCGACCAGCCAGGCCTGCGCCGAGTAGGCGTCCTGCAGCGACGCGCGCGTGATCAGGTACGAGTTGAAGGCGGTCAGCATGGCGGCCACGCCGATGCCGACCAGGATCAGCCGGAACCCTTGCACCCCACGGCGGAACGCGAGCAGCCCGACCACCAGCGCGGTCAGCAGGCCACCGGCCAGCGCGCCCAGGGCCACCTCCGAGGACCCGCCGTGCGCCAGCACGATCACCAGCAGCGCGCCGGTCGCCGAGCCCTCGGTGAAGCCGATGACGTCGGGGCTGCCCAGCGGGTTTCCGGACAGGCTCTGCAACACACCGCCGCTGACCCCGAGTGCGCCGCCGACCAGCAGCGCCACCAGCAGCCGCGGCAGGCGCAGCGTCGTCACGATGAACTCGGTCCCGGCGTCACCGAAGCCGAACAGCGTCTTCACCACGTCGCCGAACGACAGCGGGTAGTCCCCGGTGGTCAGGCTCACTGCGCTCAGCAGGAACACCGCCGCGAACAGCACGATCCCGACGACCAGCCCGCGCGGCGCCACCCGGACCGAAACCCGGCCCGTGCCGATGGGTTTTTCCTTGACCGCGTTCACAGGCGCGCCAGCTTCCGGCGACGGCACAGCGCGATGAACACCGGGGCGCCGAGGAACGCCGTCACGATGCCGACCTGGAGTTCCTCCGGCGGGTTGAGGATGCGCCCGAGCACGTCGGCGCCGATCAGCAGGACCGGCGAAAGCACCATCGAATACGGCAGCACCCACCGCTGGTCCGGGCCGACCAGGATCCGCACCGCCTGTGGCACGGCCAGCCCGATGAACGCGATCGGCCCGATCGCCGCGGTCGACGCGCCGCACAGCAACGTCACCGCGACCGCGCCGAGCACCCGCGTGCGGCCGATGTGCGCGCCGAGCGCCTTGCCGGTCTGCTCGCCGAGCGCCAGCACGTTCAGCGGCCGCGCGAGCAGCAGCGCCAGGATGATGCCGGCTGCGATGAACGGCGAGACCTGCACCAGCACGTCGGCGCGGCGGCCGCTGAGCGAGCCGACGTTCCAGAACCGGAACTGGTTGAAGGTGTCCGGGTCGATCAGCAGCACCGCGCCGATGTAGGCCTGGAGCACGGCGGTCAGCGCCGCGCCCGACATCACCAGCCGGTCCGGCGTCGCGCCGGCGCGCCCCGCGGTGCCCAGCAGGTAGACGACCACCGAGGCGGTGGCCGCGCCGAGGAACGCGAACCAGACGTAGCCCAGCACGCCGCTCACCCCGGCGAACGCGATCGCCGAGACCACCGCGGCGGACGCGCCGTTGTTGACCCCCAGCAGGCCCGGGTCGGCGAGCGGATTGCGGGTGAGCGCCTGCATCACCGCGCCGGCCAGGCCGAGCGCGGCGCCGACCAGCGCGCCCAGCAGCGTCCGCGGGATCCGCTGGTCGTGGATGATCACGGCGTCGGCCGAACCGTCGTTGTGCCACAGCACCGACCAGGTGGACGCGAACGGGATGCCCTTCGAGCCGACCCAGATGCTGAGCAGCATGACCAGCACGAGCACACCGGCCGCGCACAGCAGGCCGGCCCCGCGCAGGGCCCGGGCTCGCGCGCGCGGCGCGGGCGGATCCGCCCGCGGCACGGGCGGACTGGCGCTCACGACCACGAAACCTCCTGTGGGACCGGACCTCATCGGGAGCCGTACTTAGACTAGCCTTACCTATCAAGACAGGGCACAGGTGGGACTGACGGGAGGGCGCCGGTGACGACGGCTGCAGCGATCACCGGGCGGGACGTGCTGCGGAGCGCGGTCGCCGGGCAGCGGAAGCCGGTGGTGCTCGCCTCCGTGCTGGCCGCCACCCACCAGGGCGGCGAGGCACTGGTGCCGGTCGTGATCGGCGTGGTGATCGACCGCGCCGTCGCGGACAGCTCAGTGCTCACCTTGCTGCTGTGGCTGGGCGTGCTCGGTGTGGTGTTCCTCGTGCTGTCCTCCAGCTACCGCTTCGGCGCGCGAGCGGCCGAGCGGGCTTCGGAACTCGCCGCACAGGACCTCCGGCTGCGGATCAGCCGCCGGGTGCTGCACCCGCGCGGCGGCACCGAGACCGGCGCGCTGGCCGGGGAACTGGCGAGCATCGGGACTTCCGACGCCCGCCGCGTCGGCATGGTCGACGCCATGCTGCCGTTCGGGTTCGCCGCGCTCAGCGGGCTGGTGGTCAGCGCGGTCGCGCTGCTGCGCATGTCCGTGCCGCTCGGCTTGCTGGTCCTGCTGGGCACGCCGCCGCTGCTGTTCCTGGCGCACCTGATCGGCAAGCCGCTGGAGCGGCGCAGCGAGGTGGAGCAGGAGCGCGCGGCGCACGCCTCGGGGGTGGCCACCGACCTCGTCGCCGGGCTGCGGGTGCTCAAGGGCATCGGCGCGGAGCCCGCGGCGGTCGCGCGCTACCGCCGGACCAGTCAGGATTCCCTGCTGGCCACGGTGAAAGCGGCCCGCGCGCAGGCCTGGCACAACGGCGCGCTGCTCGCGCTCACCGGCATCTTCATCGCATTGGTCGCCCTCGTCGGCGGAAACCTGGCGGCGAACGGCGAGATCACCGTCGGCGATCTGGTCGCGGCGGTCGGGCTCGCCCAGTTCCTGCAGGCGCCGTTCTCGCTCTTCGCCATGGTCAACGGGCAGCTGGCGCAGGGCCGCGCCTCGGCCGCACGGGTCGCGACCGTGCTGAATTCGCCGCTCGCCGTGCCCGGCGGTGACGCGGCGCTGCCCTCGCCCGCCGGCGGCCGGGTCGAGCTTTCCGGGGTCACGCACGGGAAACTGCGCGGGCTCGACCTCGCCGTGCCGCCCGGCCAGCTGCTCGGCGTGGTCACCACCGACCCCGCCGTGGCCACCGACCTGCTCGACTGCCTCGGCCGGTTCACCGACCCGGCGGCGGGCACCGTGCGGGTCGACGCCGCCGATCTGTCCACTGTGGACCCTGACCGGGTCCGCGAGGTCGTGCTCGTCGCCGCGCACGACGCCGACCTGTTCGAGGGAACCCTGGAGGAGAACGTGCGAGCGGGAGCGACGGGCCTGTCCGACGGCGTGCTGTCCGCCGCGGCCGCCGACGAGGTGGCGAGCACGCTGCCGTCGGGCACCGCCACGGCGGTCACCGAGCGCGGACGGTCGCTCTCCGGCGGGCAGCGGCAACGCGTCGCGCTCGCCCGCGCGCTCGCCAAAGACGCCCCGGTACTCGTGCTGCACGACCCGACCACGGCGGTGGACACGGTGACCGAAGCGCGCATCGCCGACGGGGTCGCCCGCCTGCGCCGCGGCCGCACCACGATCGTCGTCACCACCAGCCCGGCGCTGCTCGCGGCCACCGACCGTGTGGTGCTGCTGGCGGACGGCCGGGTGGTCGCCGAGGGCGAGCACGCCGGGCTGGTCCGCGAGCGCGCCGACTACCGCGCGGCGGTGCTGTCGTGAAAGACGGTGCCGTCATGAACGACGGTGCTGTGGTCAACGACCGCGAGCTGCTGCCGACGGCCGACGGCCCCCGGATCCGCGCCGTACTGGGCGAACTGCTCCGCCGTTCGAAGGGCCGCGCGCTCGGCTCGTTCGCCTTCATCGTCGGCGCCACGGCGGTCGGCCTGCTCACCGCGCCGCTGCTGGGCCGCGTCGTCGACGTGGTCGCGCAGCACCGGCCGGCGACGGACCTGGTCACCCCCGTGGTGGCGCTGGTGCTGGTCGCGGTGGTGTCGGCGATCGCGACGGCGCTGGGCGTGTCGATGCTGGCCCGGCTCGGCGAGACGATGCTGGCCGACCTGCGCGAGCGGTTCGTCGACCGCGCGCTGGGACTGCCGCTGGAACAGGTCGAGAAGGCCGGCTCCGGCGACCTGACCACCCGCGTCACCAACGACGTCTCGGTGGTCGCCGAGGGGGTGCGCGAGGCGCTGCCGGAGCTGGGCCGCTCGGTGCTGACGATCGTGCTCACACTGGGCGCGATGGCGGTGCTCGACTGGCGGTTCCTGGTCGCCGCGCTGCTGTCCGTGCCGATCCAGCTGCACACCGTCCGCTGGTACGTGCGGCAGGCGAAACCGCTCTACGCCGCGCAACGCGCCGCCGTCGGCTCACAGCAGCAGCAGTTGCTGGACACCATCGGCGGCGCCAAGACCGTGCGCGCGTTCCGGCTGGCCGACGAGCACGTGGAGCGCGTCCGGCAGCGGTCCGCGGGCGCGGTGGAACTGGCGTTGCGCGGAATCCGGCTGGTGACGCGGTTCTTCGGGCGGCTGAACCTGGCCGAGTTCGTCGGCCTGTCCGCGGTGCTCGCCGCGGGCTACCTGCTGGTGGGCGCGAACCTGGCGACGGTCGGCGTCGCCACCGCGGCCGCGCTCTACTTCCACAGCCTGTTTGGCCCGATCAACACCGCACTGGCACTGGTCGACGACGCGCAGGCGGCCACCGCGAGCCTGGCCCGGCTGATCGGCGTGGCGGACCTGCCCGCGCCGGCCGAGCCCCAGGGGCCCGGGCGGCCGGTGGACTCCTCGGTCAAGGCCACCGCGGTCAGTCACTCCTATGTGGACGGTCACCCGGTGCTGCGGGAGGTCGACCTCGACCTCTCCCCCGGCGAGCGCGTCGCGCTGGTCGGTGCGAGCGGGGCGGGCAAGACGACGCTGGCGAAGCTCATCGCCGGCATCCACCGGGCCGGCTCCGGCGCGGTCTCGCTCGGCGGCGTCCCGCTCGACGAGCTGGG
This sequence comes from Amycolatopsis sp., assembly GCA_036502365.1. Taxonomy (GTDB): domain Bacteria; phylum Actinomycetota; class Actinomycetes; order Mycobacteriales; family Pseudonocardiaceae; genus Amycolatopsis. Next base: position 13,191 of record DASXYS010000182.1, on the reverse strand, counting down.
CCCGGACCGGACCCGGCGCACCGTCGCGCTGATCAGCCAGGAGGTGCACGTCTTCAGCGGCACCCTGGCCGACGACCTTCGCCTCGCCCGCCCCGAAGCGAGCGACGAGGAACTGCGGGCGGCGTTGACGGCCGTCGGCGCGCTCGGCTGGGCCGAGGCCCTCCCGGACGGGCTCGCCACCGTCGTCGGCGACGGCGGGCACCAGCTCACCGTCACGCAGGCGCAGCAGCTCGCGCTGGTCCGGCTGGTGCTGGCCGACCCGCCGGTGGCGATCCTGGACGAGGCCACCGCCGAAGCGGGCAGCGCGGGCGCGAAGACGCTCGAAGCGGCCGCGGCGGCGGCCCTCTCCGGACGGACCGGGCTGGTCGTGGCCCACCGGCTCACGCAGGCGGCGGCGTCGGACCGGATCGTGGTCCTCGACGCGGGCGCCGTGGTGGAAACCGGGACGCACGACGAGCTGGTGGCCGCGGGCGGGACGTACGCGACGTTGTGGGCAGCCTGGTCAGGGCAGCGCGAAGTCTCGACGTGAGCGGCGCCGCAGCCGGCGTCCTTGCGTCGACAGCCGCACACGTCTTAGGTTAGCCAAACCTGACTAATCGAGAGCGACCGTAAAGGACCGATGATGGCCCGCTTCTCCCTCCTGTCCGCCGTGCGCGGGCGCGCCCGGGCCGCCGGGGCGCTGACCTCGGCGCTCCTGCTGGCCGGCGCGCTCACGGCCTGCGGGTCCGGCGCCGGCACCACGGCCACGCCGGGTGCCGCGGCCGGCGCCACGGACCCGGGCGCGTTCCCGGTCACCATCGACCACAAGTACGGGTCGACGAAGATCGAGAAGGCGCCGCAGCGCGTGGTCACGGTCGGCCTCACCGAGCAGGACGCGCTGCTGGCCCTCGGCGTCGTCCCGGTCGGCACCACGGAGTACCTGGGCAACTTCCCCGGCGCGATCGGCCCGTGGGCCAAGGACAAGCTGGGCAGCGCGCCGGTGCCGACCGTGCTGAAGGGCACCGACGGCCCGCAGTTCGAGAAGATCGCCGCGCTGAAGCCGGATCTGATCATCGGCCTGTACTCCGCACTGACGCAGGAGCAGTACTCGACGCTGTCGAAGATCGCGCCGACGATCGCGCAGCCCAAGGGGTTCAACGACTACGGCATCCCGTGGCAGGACGAAACCAAGGCCGTGGGCAAGGCGGTCGGCAAGGCCAAGGAAGCCGACCAGCTGGTGCAGGGCGTCGAGGACCAGCTCGCCAAGGCGCGCGCGGCGCACCCGGAGTTCGCCGGCAAGACGGCCCTGATGGCCACGCAGTACGACGGCTACTTCGTCTACGGCAGCGAGGACCCGCGCTCCCGCATCCTCACCGACCTCGGCTTCAAGCTGCCCGCGAACCTCGACCAGACCATCGGCGACAAGTTCGGCGCGAACATCAGCGCCGAGCGCACCGACCTGCTGAACGTCGACGCGCTGGTCTGGATCGTCGACACGATCGCGAACGGCCAGGCCACCCTGGCGAAGGACAAGCTGTACTCGGGCCTGAACGTCGCGAAGCAGAAGCGCGAGGTCTTCATCGAAGACTCGAGCACCTACGGCAGTGCGACGTCGTTCGTCAGCGTGCTGAGCCTGCCCTACCAGCTGGAGCGGCTCGTCCCGCAGCTGGCGGCGGCCGTGGACGGGAACCCGGCCACCGAGGTCAAACCCGCCACCTGATTCCTTGGTGTGCAAGGCAAGGCCCGTCCGGAGTGATCCGGGCGGGCCGTGGCCGTCGCGGCGCCGATGCTGACCATCGCGCTCCTGCTCAGCGCAGCAGGCCGCTGCCGTACCAGTCCTGGTCACCGCGCACGCCGGGCAGGGTGAAGAAATAGCCCCCGCCGAAGGGCCGCAAGTAGTCCGCCAGTGGCTCGCCGGCGAGGCGGGCCTGCACGGCTTCGAACTGCGCGGCCAGATTCCTTTGGTAGCAGCAGAAGATCAGCCCGGAGTCCAGTTCGCCGGTCGGCGCGAAGCCGCGGTCGTAGTTGTACGGACGGCGCAGCATCGCGCTGCCGGCGGTCTCCGCGGTTCGCGGGTTGGCGAGCCGGATGTGGGAATCGAGCGGGATGACGGCGCCACCGGGATCCCGGGCGTAGTCGGGCTTGTCGGTCTCCGCGGAGCCGTCCAGCGGCGCGCCGGTGTCGCGGCGGCGGCCGAACATCCGTTCCTGCTCGGTCAGCGAAACCCGGTCCCAGAACTCGATCAGCATCCGGATCAGCCGGACCACCTGGTACGAGCCGCCGGTCGCCCACGCCGGTTCCTTCCCGTCCGCCGCGACCCACACGACGCCGGTGGCTTCGGCGGGCGCCGGGTTGACGATGCCGTCCTTGAACCCCAGCAGGTTGCGCGGCGCGCCGGACGGGCGAGGCGGCGGGACGAACCCGTCGATGCGGTACCGCGGTTGCATCCACGCCCGCGTGTGCTTCATCAGGTCACGCAGGGCGTGGTGCGCGGTGTCCGCGGTGGCGGCGCAGATCTGCAGCATCAGGTCGCCGTGGCACCACGCCGGTTCGAGCGCGTCGTCGGGGAAGACGGGCATCGTGGTGAGGTGCGACGGCTTGCGGCCGGCGAGGCCGTACCGCTGGTCGAACAGCGAGCTGCCCACGGACACCGTGATGGTGAGGCCGCCGGCTGGCGCGTCGGGCCCGAGCACCGCGCTGTCCGCCGGGGGCGCGCCGACGCCGAGGTCGGGCTGAGGCCCGCCCGCCACCAGCACGCGGGCGCGAGCGGTCAGGGTTTGCAGCAGCGTCGCCAGTCCCGCGCGGTCCGGGCTGGTGACGTCGAACGCGGCGAACGTTCCGGCCGACGGTGCCGGAGTGAGGATGCCGGCTTGGTGGTCGCCGTGGAAGACCACCGGTTCCGGGTTCTGGGCGGACGGTGGGGTGTCGGCGCGGGCGCCGGCGGCGAAGAGTCCTCCGGCGAGCGCGCTGCCGGCGACCCCGGCGCCAGTGCCCTGCAGGAAACGTCGACGGCTCAAGGACATGGGGATGCTCCGGGTTCGGTGAGGCGGCCGGGTCAGCCGGCGCGGATTTCGAGCAGGGTCGGGACGGTGGCGAGGCTTTCGAGGATCGCGCCGGTCGCGGCGTCGACCGATTGCCGCTGCGCGAGCGGGACCGCGGACGGCGCGCGCCAGGCCCCGCCGGCCCGGGTGGCGTTCAGCGCGTCACGCAGCGTTTGAGCTTGCCGGGCGAGGGCAGGCAGCAGGTCCGGGCGGCGGGCCGTGATCAGCCCGCGCAGCTGGTCGAGCACGGCGGTGGTGGCGTCGACGTCGGCCAGTGTCTCGGCGTAGCCGGAGCCGGAGCCCTGGTCCGAAAGCCCGGTCAGGTGCCGGCGGACGGCGTCCTCGAGGATTTCGTGGGCCCGGCGCGGCAGGTCGGCCGGATCGGCCTCGAGCGCGGGCAGCTTGACGGTGAGCGCTTGCAGGTCGTCGACCAGCTTCGCCGCGACAGGCATCAGCGCGGTGGCCGATTCTCCGTGCCAGAGCCCGTATTCCAGCCGGCGCAGGCCGGTGAACCCCGGGTCCGCGACGCCGCCCGGCAAGCCTTGCGGAAGCCCCGCGATGGCCACGCCGAGGTCGTCGAACGCGCCATAGGCGGCCCCGGTGCGTTCCCAGGCCAGCTGCGCCGGCAGCCAGGCGGCTCGCGCACCCGGCAGATCGCCGTGCTGCAGCGCATCGCGCACGCGCTGGGCTTCGACGGCCGTCGTGCGCACCGCGGCGAGGACGTACGCCGCGTTCGCCTGCATCGGCCCGGCCAGGTCCCGTGCGGAGATCGGCAGCACCGGCACCGCGACCGCGGCGGGTCCGGTACCCGTGACCTGCCCGGCGGGCGAGCGCTGATCGAGCTGTCCCGGCACGACGCATCGCCACGCGTAGGTGCCCGGCGCCAGGTCCACCGAGATCGACCGGCGGGTGCCGGGCCCGAGCCCTTCGATCTCCCCGACCACCGACGCGTCCGCGGCGCGGACCAGGTAGATCTCACCGCCGTGGGCGGACTCGTTGACCACCGTGAACGTGCGCCGCCCGGCGCTCGCCCCGGCCCAGTCGTCCGCACACCCGCCGGCCGAGACCGTCACCGCGGACGCCTGCGCACCGCCGGTGGACGGGGCCGCGAGCACGAATCCGGCGACCGCCGCCAGCGGCAGGATCACCGCGGCGGCCAGGTACAGCCAGGGACGGCGCATCGGACGCGGTGGTGTGTCGCGGGTGCGCGCCGGCGCCGCGACAGCCTGGGGACGGAAGTACAGCACCAGCACGGTGACCGCGAACGCCGAGTACAGGATCACCTGCGTCCAGGTCATCACCGGGGCCAGGTTGGTGACACCGGTGATGATCGAAACCCACCAGGCGTCCGTGGAAACGACGCGGGAAAGATCGAACGCGACCCAGGTGTGCCCGGGGACCAGACCGGCCGACTGCAGTTCGCCGACCCCGTAGGACAGCACCCCCGCCGCGATCACGACGAGCACGACGGCGCTGCGGGTGAAGAACTTGCCGAGATCGAGTTTGACACTCGTGCGGTACAGCACCACACACAGGCCGAACGCCACCGCGAGGCCCACCGCCGCGCCCAGCAGGGGAACCCAGGTGCGGCCCGAAGCCTGCACGGTGGTCCAGACGAACAGCGCCGTCTCGAGCCCCTCACGGGCGACCGCGAGGAAGGCCGTCAAGGCCAGTGCGCCCCCGCCGACCGCGACCGCCGCACCGATCTTCGCCCGCAGCTCCCCCGACAGCGCCCGGGCCGCCCGCCGCATCCAGAAGATCATCACCGTCACGAGCACGACGGCGACCAGGCTCAGCACGCCCGCGAAGATGCTCTGGGCCCGCGCCGTCAGTTCCGCGCGGGAAAAGGTCAGCGCCGCACCGAAGCCCAGTGACAGCACCGCCGCGGCCAGCACCCCGGCCCAGAGCGGGTTCGCCGAGGTGCCCGGTGCGGTTTTGCGCAGGGCGGCCAGCAGGATGCTGACGACCAGCCCGATCTCCAGTCCCTCCCGCAGGCCGATCACCAGGTTCGGCACGCCCTCGGCCCACATGGGCACCCATCCTCTCGTCAGTTTGGCAAGCCTCAGCTAACCAGGCCTGAGGTAAGACGTGGGCCAAGTGAATTTTGCCGCTCGCTTACCAAGTACACTGTGGATGAACGAGGCAGCATTCGGTTAACCCTGCTCGAACCCTGCGTTCAGCGGCGCCGACCTACATTCGGTCCATGCGTCTCCTTCGGGCGAACAACCCGGCCCCGGCTCGGCGATGACCGACTCCGGCCTGAGCATCGGCCTGGTACTGCCCGACATCCTCGGCACCTACGGCGACAGCGGCAACGCCCAGGTGCTGCAACGCCGGTTGCAGTGGCGCGGCATCACCGCCACCGTCGTCGGAATCGAGCAGGACGAGGCCCTGCCGTCCTCGCTCGACCTGTATCTGCTGGGCGGCGGCGAAGACGACGCCCAAACCCTTGCGGTCAGCCGTCTCCGGGCCCGGCCCGGCCTGCACCACGCGGTCGCGCGCGGGGCGGTGGTCTTCGGCGTCTGCGCCGGGCTGCAGATCCTCGGCACCGAATTCACCACCACCGACGGCGTGCGGCACGCCGGGCTCGGCCTGCTCGACGCGGTGACCGTGCCCGGGCCGCGCCGAGCGGTCGGGGAGGTCGTGGTCGACGTCGCGCCCGGGCTGGGCACGGAACCGCTCACCGGCTTCGAAAACCACCGGGGCCGCACCCGCGTGGCCGGCGGCAGCCGCACACTGGGCTCGGTGCGCTCCGGGGTCGGAAACGGGGATGGCACGGAGGGCGCGGTCAACGGCCGCGTGCTGGCGACCTACCTGCACGGGCCGGTCCTCGCCCGCAACCCGGCACTGGCGGACCTGCTGCTGGCGTGGGCGCTCGGCACCCCGCCGTCCGCGCTGCCGCTGCCGGAAGTCGGTTCCCTGCGCGAAGAACGGCTGCGCGCGGCCAAACGCGGCCGGCGGAAGTAAGCGCCGGCCGCGGTGGACGGTCAGGGCGCCAGCACCCCGGCACCCAGCACGGCCAGCAGCGCGACGCCCACAACCACGCGGTAGATGACAAACGCGGTGAACGTGTGCCCCGCGACGAACTTCAGCAGCCACGCGATCGACGCGTAGGCGACGACGAACGACACCACGGTCCCGACCACGAGCGCCACCGCGTCGACGCCGCCACCGAGGGCGTCTTTCAGTTCGTAGAGCCCGGCGCCGGTCAGGGCCGGGATCGACAGGAAGAACGACAGCCGCGTCGCGGCCACCCGGTCCAGGCCGCGGAGCAAGCCGGTCGAGATCGTCGCACCGGAGCGGGAGAACCCGGGAAAGAGCAGGGCGAGGATCTGTGACGCACCCACGAGCATCGCGTCCGTCAGCGTCGCCTCGCCTTCGCTGCGACGTCCGGTGCCGGCCCGGTCCGCCAACCACATCACCGCACTGCCGACGATCAGCGAGCCGGCGACGACCCACAACGAGGCCAGCGGCCCCTTGACCAGGGACTGGAACAGCAGGCCCGCCGCCACGATCGGCAGCGTCGCGAAGATGACCCACCAGGCGAACTTGTAGTCGTGCTCCTGGCGGGCCCGGGGATTCACCAGGCCACGGCCCCACGCGGCCGCGAACCGGACGATGTCGCGGAAGAAGTAGACGAGCACCGCGACGATGGCGCCGACCTGGATCACCGCGGTGAAGCCGACGACGGACTGGTCGCCGACCGGGATGCCGAGCAGCCCCTCGGCGATCTTCAGATGCCCGGTGGACGACACCGGCAGGAATTCGGTCAGGCCTTCGACGATCCCGAGGATCACGGACTGGCCGATGTCGATCGCGCTCACTGTTGTTTTTCCTTCACCACAAAGGGACAAGAACAGGTCAGGAGCCGCCGCCGGCGCCGCCACCACCCCCGGGCGGCAGCGGCCGAGGAAGCCAGGACAGCACTTCGGCACCTCTGCGGTATTTCTACACTGTTGTCGTTTTCACCGGGGCGCGGCCCCGGCCTCCGGCGTCGCGGCGTGGCCCGCGGTCACGGCAAACCGGTGGCAGGACTCAGATCCGGCATCGCGTAGTGGTGCACCGGGCGCCCGGCGCGGCCGTATTCGAGGTGCAGCCGGATCGCGCCGCGGCGGTGCAGCTCGGTGAGGTAGCGCTGCGCGGTGGGCCGGCTGAGGCCGAGCTGTTCGGCGAGCGCGCTCGCGCCGATCGGCCGGGGCGCGGCCTGGATCGCCTCGAGGATCTTCTGCATGGTGGGCGGCAGCGCGGCCGCGGGCGGCGATTTCGCGGCCGGGCCCTTGAGCAGGTTGTACAGCGCGTCGACGGTGGCCTGGTCGGCGTCGCCGCTGCCGCTGGTCTGCTGCCGCCAGCGCCGGTAGGCGTCGAGCTGGTCACGCAGCTGCGCGAACCCGAACGGCTTCACCAGGTAGTAGACCGCGCCGAGGTGCATCGCGGTCCGCACGGTCTCGAGGTCGCGGGCCGCGGTGATCACGATGCAGTCCGGTCCGGCACCTCCGGCGGAATTGAGCCCGCGCAGGATCGCCAGCCCGTCGTCGTCGGGCAGGTAGATGTCGAGCAGCAGCAGCTCGGGTGCGAGGTCGGCGACCGCCTGCCGGGCCTCGGCCGCGCTGTGGGCCTGGCCGACGCAGCTGAAGCCGGGCACGCGGTCGATGCCGGCCGCGTGGATCTTCGCCACCCGGTAGTCGTCGTCGACCACCAGCGTCCTGATCATCGTCACACCCCCGAGGTCATGGTTTCCGGCGGTTTCACCAGGCCCGCGAGCGGGAGGCGGACCTCGAAGCGGGCGCCGGGGCCCGGCCTGACCCCGATGGTCCCGCCGGCCCGGCGCACCAGGCGGTGCACCAGCGCGAGCCCGAGTCCCCGGCGTGGGCCGCCCGGCTCGGTCTTCGTCGAGTAACCGTCGGCGAAGACCGCATGGAGCGCGTCCGGGGGCACGCCCGGCCCGGTGTCGGTCACGACCAGGTGGAGGTCGTCGCCCGTCTCGGCGAGGTGGACCGTCACGGCCCGCGGCCCGGATCGGCCGGCCGTCGCCTCGACCGCGTTGTCGATCAGATTGCCCAGCACCGTCAGCAGGGATCCGGCCTCCCCGGCCGGACGGTCCACATGGGACTCGGCGGTCACGGTGAGCCGGACGTCGCGCTCCGCCGCGATCGTGACCTTCGCGAGCAGGAGCGCCGCGAGCTCCGGGGGCGCGATGCGGGCCCGCAGATCGCCCGCCTGCGCCAGTGACTCGCCGGAGATCTCGGCCAGGTACCGGGTGGCCTCCTCCGGCTCGCCGAGGCCGAGCAGCCCGGACAGCACGTGCAGCCGGTTGTTGAACTCGTGCTCCTGGGCGCGCAACGCGGTGGTCAAGCCGGTCAGCGCGTGCAGCTCGCGCACCAGGCCCTCCAGCTCGGTGTGGTCCCGCAGGGTGATCACGTGCCCGGCGGGGCGGCCCGCCAGCACGACCGGCATCCGGTTCACCACCAGCAGGTAGTCGTCGGTGAGCACGACCTCGTCGGCACCGGGGCTCTGCCCGGCCACGACGTCACGGAGGCGACCGGGTGGCAGCAGCTCCTCGACCGGCTGCCCGCCCGCGTTCGCCGAAATCCCCAGCAGCCGGCGCGCCTCGTCGTTGATCACGCTCACGCTTCCGGCGGCGTCGACCCCGATGACGCCCTCCCGGATGCCGTGCAGCATCGCCTCCCGCTCCTGGAGCAGGGTGGCGATCTCGGCCAGCTCGAGGCCGAAGGTGGCCCGCTTGAGGGTGCGGGCCAGCAGCCAGGACACGAGCACGCCGATGGCCAGCGCCAGCGCCGAATAGAGCACCACCTCGGGGATCTGGTGCACGAGCTGGCTCGTCACCTGCTCCTCGAGAATCCCCACCGACACCTGGCCCTCGACCGAGCCGTCGGCGCCCGGCAGCGGCGCACGCCCGTTGGCCGAGCGCCCGAGGATCCCGTTGTCGATCCCGACGTGCCCCTGGCCGTCCAACGCCGCCACAGGCTCTTCGATGCGTTGCCCGATCAGGGAAAGCTTGGGATGCGAGAAGCGGACCCCGGACCGGTCGGTCACCACCACGTAGGCCGCGCCGGTGCTGCGGCGCACCTGTTCGGCGATGGCCTGGATGCGGTGACCGGGGTCCTGCTCGGCCAGCGCGTCGCGAATCGGCTGCATCTGGGCCACCGTCGCGGCGATCCCCAGCGCGCGCTGCTCGTACTGCCGATCCAGCGTGTCCCCGGTCAGCCGGGCGTAGAGCAGCGCACCCGCGGACACCGTGACGAGGAGGATGCCCAGGACCGCGAGCAGGATCTGGCTCGCCAGAGGGCGCTGTCGCCACATGGCCGCTCCGCTCTGCCATGGGAATACCAGGCCATTGGTAATACGAGCCACTGGCAGGGCGGGCCACTGGTCGTAGGGGCGCCTCGCATGACATCACGCCGTTCGCACCCTGCCAAGCATTCGGCGCCGAAAGGTCCCGATCGTCCGGATCGACCTGAGCTAAACGAGCTAAATACGGTTGAACGCACAGCACGGCCGGTTACGCACACAATGTTTTCCCCGGCGTACCCCGCTCTTAACGTCCTCCCCCGACGACCGAGCGGAAGGAGCGCAGCGTGCGCGCTACCAGCCCAGCACCGGGCCAGGGCCCGGCGATCGAACTCGCGGGGGTGACCAAGCAGTTCACCACCGACGGCGGTTTGCCTTACACGGCACTGAAAGACCTCGATGTCCGGGTCGCGCCCGGTGAGTTCTGCGCGGTTGTCGGCCCCACCGGCTGCGGCAAGTCCACAACGCTGACCCTGGTGTCCGGTTTGGAGCGTCCCTCCGCCGGCTCGGTCGCGGTGCACGGCGAACCGGTCACCGGCATCACCCCGGGAGTCGGCTTCATGTTCCAGGCCGACGCGATCCTGCCGTGGAAAACCGTGCTGGACAACGTATCCGCCGGGCCCCGGTTCCGCGGCGTGGCCAAGCGGACGGCGCTGACCGACGCCCGGGACTGGATCCGCCGGGTCGGCCTCGCCGGGTTCGAGGACCGCTACCCGCACCAGCTCTCCGGCGGCATGCGCAAGCGGGTCGCCCTCGCGCAGAACCTGATCAACGAGCCGGAAATCCTGCTCATGGACGAGCCGTTCTCCGCCCTCGACGTGCAGACCCGCGCGAAGATGTCCGACGAGCTGCTGTCCCTGTGGGACCTCACGCGTCCCGCCGTGGTGTTCGTGACCCACGACCTCGAGGAGGCCATCGCCCTCGCGGACACCGTCGTGGTGCTGACCGCGGGACCGGCCGCCACGGTCAAGGCCCGCTTCCCGATCGACCTGCCGCGCCCGCGGGTGGTGCAGGAGATCCGCTTCGAGCGCCAGTTCGTCGACCTCTACCAGCAGATCTGGGAGGCCTTGCGCGCCGAGGTCGACCTGGCCTACACGCAGACCACCCAGCTCGGCGGGAAGGAGGCCTCGTGACGAACACGGACCTGGCCACGGGCACCGCGGCCGCGGGCACCCGGCCGGAGGAACTCCAGGCCGCCCACCGCGCGCGCCGCCGCCGGCGCCAGACCCTGGTGCACCTGACCCAGGTGCTCGTGCTGGTCGTCGTCCTCGGCGGCTGGCAGCTGCTGGTCCAAGGCGACCAGCGGGGCATCATCCTCTACGGCCTGCCCTCGGGCATCGTGTCCCGGCTCCAGACCTGGATCACCGAAGGCACCGCCATCGGCTCGCTCGGCGCCCAGATCTGGACCACGCTGCAGGAAGCCCTGATCGGCTTCGTCATCGGCACCGCGCTGGGCATCGTCTGCGGCATCGCCCTCGGCCGGATCCGGTTCCTGTCGGACGTGTTCGGCCCGTTCATCAAGGTGCTCAACGCGATTCCGCGGATCGTGCTCGGCTCGGTGTTCGTGCTCGCCTTCGGGCTGGGACTGGAGTCGAAGATCCTGCTCGTCATCGTGCTGGTGTTCTTCGGCGTCTTCTTCAACGCCTTCCAGGGCACCCGCGAAGTGGACCGCAACTTCATCGCCAACGCGAGCATCCTCGGCGCGTCCCGCTGGCAGGTCACCCGCCAGGTGGTGCTGCCCTCGGCGTTCACCTGGATCATCGCGAGCCTCCACGTGAGCTTCGGCTTCGCCCTGATCGGCGCGATCGTCGGCGAGTTCCTCGGCGGCTACGCCGGGCTCGGTGTGCTGATCAAGAACGCCCAGGGCACGTTCGACGCCAACGGGGTCTGGGCCGCGATGGTGATCATGGGCATCGTCGCGCTGCTCGCGGAATGGCTCATCACCCGGCTCGAACGCCGCCTGCTCCGCTGGCGCCCGGCCCAGCTCGCCGGCCCCGACCTCTGAGACACCCCCGCCGAAGAAATCACCGAAGGAGAAACCTGTGTCGAAGAAGATGTGGGTCGCCCTCGCGGCCGCCGCCGCGCTCAGCCTTTCCGGCTGCGCCTCGACCGCGAGCCAGTCCGGGGGCACCAGCAGCTCCGGTGGCTCCGGCACGCCCGTCAGCATCATGGTCGGCGGCCTGAACAAGCAGATCTATCTGCCGTTCATGCTCGCCCAGCGGCTCGGGTACTACCAGCAGCAGGGCCTCAACGTCACCCTCCAGGACGAGGGCGCGGGCGTCGACGCGACCACGAACATGGTCGCCGGCAAGGTCGACGGCGTCGGCGGCTTCTACGACCACACCATCGCCATGCAGGGACTGGGCCAGTCCATGGAATCCGTGATCTCCATGCTGACCACGCCCGGCGAGGTCGAGTTGTGCCGCAACGACCTGAAGGACAAGATCAAGTCGCCGGCCGACTGGAGCGGGCGGAACCTCGGCATCACCGACATCGGCTCGTCCACCGACTTCCTCACGCAGTTCCTGGCCCAGCGCAACGGCGTCGCCCCGGCGAGCATCCACCGCATCGGCGTGCAGTCCGGCTCGACGCTGATCGGCGCGATGCAGCACGGCAACGTCGACTGCGCGATGACCACCGAACCGACGGTCTCCACGCTGCTGGCCACCGGCTCGGCCTACATCCTGCTCGACATGCGCACCGCGTCGGGCACCGCGCAGCAGCTGGGCGGCGAGTACCCCGCGACCTCGCTGTACATGGGGACCGCCTACGTGGACCAGCACCCGGACATCGTGCAGAAGCTCGTCAACGCCTACGTCGCGACGCTCAAGTGGATCCAGACCCACAACGGCACGCAGCTCGCGGACATCATGCCCGCGGACTACTACGCCGGTTCCGGCAAAGCCGCGTACGCCAAGGCTTTCGACAACGAGAAGGGCATCTACAACCCGACCGGGATCATGCCGCCCAGCGGACCGGCCACCGACCTGAAGGTGTTGCAGGCCTTCAACCCCGACGTCAAGGGCAAGGCCATCGACCTGACGAAGACCTACACGGACAAGTTCGTGCAAGCGAGCAAGTGACCCGTGCCTGTCAGCATATGTTGACGACCATCCTCCGTCAGCATATGCTGACAGGCATGGAACCCACTGTGCAGATCGCCGAGAGCGCCACGAGCGACGACCCCGATGTGGGGCTGCGCGCGGTGGCCGCCCTCCGGTCACTGAGTGAGCGGCTGGAAATCCTCCAGGTCGAGAACGCGCGGAAGCTGGGCTGGTCCTGGCAGGACATCGCCGAGCGGCTCGGAGTCACCAAGCAGACCGTGCACCGCAAGTACGGCCGGCGAGTCGGGGGCCGATGATGTTCGAGCTCTTCACCCCCGAAGCCCGGACCGTTGTGGTGCAGGCACAGCAGCACGCCGGTCGTCTCGGGCACCGCTACGTCGGCCCCGAGCACCTGCTGCTCTCCGTCGCCTCCGCCGGCGGGCCCGCCGGCGCGGTCCTGCGTGACCACGGGGTCACGCAGGACCGGGTCGAGGAGGAAATCGTCCGCCGCGCCGGGCTCGGCGGGGGCACCGGCCTGTTCGGCGATCTCGACCAGGACGCGCTGTCGGCCATCGGAATCGACCTCGACGCCGTGCGCGCCCGGATCGAAGCATCCTTCAGTGCCGAAGCCCTCACCCGTGCCTCCGCCGCCCTGCACCCCCAGCCGCGCCCGTCCCGGCTGAACCCCCGCCGCGCGATCCCGCCCGGCCTGCTCCGTTGGGCCCGGCGCCGCCGTCTGGCCCTCACCGCGCACCGCGGCCGGGCCGTCACCGCACCGATTCCGCCGGCGACCGGCCGGGACGCCGTCACCCGCACGC
>DASXYS010000181.1:0-21213 GCA_036502365.1 Amycolatopsis sp. | reverse complement strand
GGGGCGCCGCCGTGCAGCGGCCCGGACATCGCGCCGATCGCGCCGGACATCGCGGCCGCGACGTCCGCGCCGGTCGACGCGATCACGCGGGCGGTGAAGGTGGAGGCGTTGAGGCCGTGCTCGGCGGCGGAAACCCAGTAGGCGTCCAGCGCGCGGACGTGGGCCGGGTCCGGCTCGCCGCGCCAGCGGACCATGAACCGCTCGGTGATGGAGGTGGCCTCGTCGACCCGCGCCTGCGGGACGGCCGGCTGGCCGATGCCGCGCGCGGACTGGGCGACGTAGGACAGCGCCATCACCGAAGCGCGCGCGAGCTGCTCGCGGGCTTCCTCGTCGCTGATGTCGAGCAGCGGGCGGTAGCCCCAGATCGGGGCCAGCATGGCGAGCGCGGACTGGACGTCGACGCGCACGTCGCCGGTGTGCACCGGCAGCGGGAACGGCTCGGCCGGCGGGAGGCTGTGGCCGAAGCGGCCGTCGACCAGAAGTGCCCATACGTCACCGAAGGTCACCTTGCCGGCGAGATCCTCGATGTCGACGCCGCGATAACGCAGCGCCCCGCCGTCCCGGTCCGGTTCGGCGATTTCGGTGCGGAAAGCGACCACGCCTTCAAGGCCCGGTCGGAACCCGTCGTCGGCTTGGTCGGAACCCGTCTTGCTGATAGTGGAGGTTGTCACTCTCGCAAAACCTTTCGATGCGCATTTCCCCGGCTTGGTCGTACTCGCGCGGACGGGATACACGCTGGCGGTGGCGCGCCTCATCGCACGGTTGGACAAACCTTGCTCCTCCGAAGCCCCCCGGGCAATGAAAGATGTGGTGGTTTCGGTCACGATTACGAGAACGATTCAGCCCAGGCAGCCCGCTTGCCACAAGTTCTCCGGCAACGGGCTGTGACCGGCCCGGTGGACCGCAGGTAAATCCTGTGTTTCGGAAACGGGCGCCCGCGCCCGCGCGGTGATAGACCTAGCCCATGCACCTCAGCCCGCAGGAGCGCGACAAGCTGTTGATTCACGTCGCGGCTGATGTGGCCCGCCGCCGGCTGGACCGCGGTGTGCTCCTCAACTACCCCGAGGCCGTCGCGCTGATCACCGACCACGTGCTCGAAGGCGCCCGCGACGGCCGCACGGTGAGCGAGCTGGTGGCGAGCGGGCGCACCGTGCTGGCTCGCGCGCAGGTGCTCGACGGGGTGCCGGAGATGGTCGACTCCGTGCAGGTGGAGGCCACTTTCCCGGACGGCACGAAGCTCGTCACCGTGCACGACCCGATCGTCTAGGAGGCCAGCGAGTGCGGCCAGGAGAGATCATCCCCGGCGACGGTCCGGTGGAGCTGAACCCGGGACGCGCGCGGGTCCGGCTGATCGTGCGCAACCTCGGTGACCGGCCCGTGCAGGTCGGTTCGCACTACCACTTCGCGGCGGTGAACCCCGGCCTGGAGTTCGACCGCGACGCCGCGCGAGGGCACCGGCTCGACGTGCCCGCCGGCACGTCCGTGCGCTTCGAACCGGGCATCGAACGCGAAGTGGACCTCGTTCCGCTCCGGGGCGCCCGGCGGGTGCCGGGATTACGCTCCGAACACGCTGGGGAGTTCTAGCCGATGCCGCAGATCGACCGCGCCCGTTACGCCGAGTTGTTCGGGCCGACCACCGGCGACCGCATCCGGCTCGCCGACACCGACCTGCTGATCGAGGTGACCGAAGACCGGTCGATGGGCCCGGCCGGCTCGGGTGACGAGGTGCTCTTCGGCGGCGGCAAGGTGATCCGCGAGTCGATGGGCCAGGGCATGGCCACCCGGGCCGAGGGCGCGCCGGACCTGGTCGTCACCGGCGCCGTGATCCTCGACCACTGGGGCGTGGTGAAGGCCGACGTCGGGGTGCGAGACGGCCGGATCGTCGGCATCGGCAAGGCGGGTAACCCGGACACCATGGACGGCGTCGACCCGGCGCTGGTGGTCGGCCCGTCGACGGAGGTGCTGTCCGGCAACGGGAAGATCCTCACCGCCGGCGGCATCGACTGCCACGTGCACTTCATCTGCCCGCAGCTGGTGGACACCGCGCTGGCCGCCGGGCTGACCACGCTGGTCGGCGGCGGCACCGGTCCGAACGAGGGCACCAAGGCCACCACCGTCACGCCCGGCGCGTGGAACCTCGGCCGGATGCTGTCCGCCATGGACGGCTATCCGGTCAACGTGCTGTTGCTGGGCAAGGGGAACACCGTGCGGCACGAGGCGCTGCGCGAGCAGCTGGCCGCCGGCGCGGGCGGGTTCAAGCTGCACGAGGACTGGGGCACCACCCCTGCGGCCATCGACGCCTGCCTGACCGTGGCCGACGAGTCCGGTGTGCAGGTGGCGATCCACACCGACACGCTCAACGAGGCGGGCTTCCTGGAGTCCACTGTGGACGCCATCGGCGGCCGGTCGATCAACGCGTACCACACCGAGGGGGCCGGCGGCGGGCACGCGCCGGACATCATCGAGGTGGTCGGGCTGCCCAACATCCTGCCGTCCTCGACCAACCCGACCCGCCCGCACACCGCGAACACCCTCGACGAGCACCTCGACATGCTGATGGTCTGCCACCACCTGAACCCGTCAGTGCCCGAGGACCTCGCGTTCGCCGAGAGCCGCATCCGGCCGACCACGATCGCCGCCGAGGACGTGCTGCACGACCTGGGCGCGATCTCGATGATGAGCTCGGACTCCCAGGCGATGGGCCGGATCGGCGAGGTGGTCATCCGCACCTGGCAGACCGCGCACGTGATGAAACGCCGTCGCGGCGCGCTGCCCGGCGACGGCGCGGCCGACAACCTGCGCGCCCGCCGTTACGTCGCGAAGTACACGATCAACCCGGCCATCGCGCACGGGATGGAGGCACAGATCGGCTCGGTGGAGGTCGGCAAGCTCGCCGATCTGGTGCTGTGGGAACCGAAGTTCTTCGGCGTCCGGCCGCACGTCGTGCTCAAGGGCGGCTTCCCCGCGTGGGCGGCGATGGGTGACGCGAACGCGTCGATCCCGACCCCGCAGCCGGTGCTGGCGCGCCCGATGTTCGGCGCCGCCCCGCCCGTGGCGGCCGCGTCGAGCCTGCACTTCGTGGCGCCCGAGGCACTGGGTTCGGGCCTGGCCGAGCGGTTCGGCATCCGCCGCCCGCTGGTCGCCGTGGCGAACACCCGCGCGCGGACCAAGGCGGACATGGTGCTCAACGACGCGACGCCGGACGTGCGCGTGGAGTCGGACAGCTTCGCCGTGCACGTGGACGGCGAGCTGATCGAGCCGCAGCCGGTCACGGAACTGCCGATGGCCCAACGGTACTTCTTGTTCTGATGGAGCCTGTTCTGATGGACCTCTCCACGCTGATCCTGGCCGACTCACGCTTCCCCGGCGGCGGGCACGTTCACTCGGGCGGCCTCGAGGAGGCCGTGAGCCGCAAGCTCGTAGTATCTGAACGGGACCTGCCGGGATTCCTCTTCGGACGGTTGCGCACAGCAGGATCGCTCGCCGCCGTTTTCGCCGCAGCGTCAGCACATGCCGCTGTCCGAGGAGTCCAAGGTGGATACTGGCGACGGCTGGACGTCGAGCTGGACGCCCGCACGCCCTCGCCCGCGCAGCGCCAGGCGTCACGGGCGCAGGGCCGCGGCACCGCCCGCGCGGGCCGGGCCGCGTGGCCGTCGCCGGTGCTCACCACACTGCTTGCCGAGACACCCCGGCCGCATCACCCGATCGTCCTCGGCGCGTTGGCCGGGGTGGCGGGCGGCGCGCCGTCCGATGCCGCGATGGCGGTGGCGTACCTGGCGGTCAGCGGTCCGGCCAGTGCCGCCGTCCGGTTGCTGGGCCTGGATCCGTTCGCGGTCAACGCCGTGGTCGCGCGGCTCGGCGACGAGGTGCGGCGGGTGGCCGGGCACGCCGCCGGCGTCGCGGGGCTCGACCCGGCGGAGCTGCCGGCGCCGGGATCTCCGGCGCTGGACCTGTTCGCCGAGGCCCACGCCCGGCACCACGAGGAAGAGGTGCGTCTCTTTGCCAGCTGACGGACACATTCAGGAACCAGGCCATGGCCACGGACACGTCCACCCGGTCAACTTCGACCCGACGGCCGCCGAGCCCGATCACTACGCCGCCGCCCCGACGGCCGGGCGCGCGTACCGGATCGGCATCGGCGGCCCGGTCGGCAGTGGCAAGACCGCGCTGACGGCCGCGCTCTGCCGCGCGCTCGGCGACGAGGTGAACCTCGCCGTGGTCACCAACGACATCTACACCACCGAGGACGCTGACTTCCTGCGCAAGGCCGGGGTGCTCGACCCGGCGCGCATCGAGGCCGTGCAGACCGGCGCCTGCCCGCACACCGCGATCCGCGACGACATCACGGCGAACCTCGACGCGGTGGAAAGCCTCGAGGAGCGGTTCCCCGGGCTGGAACTGGTGATCATCGAAAGCGGCGGCGACAACCTGACCGCGGTGTTCAGCCGGGGCCTGGCCGACAGCCAGGTGTTCGTGGTCGACGTCGCGGGCGGCGACAAGGTGCCGCGCAAGGGCGGCCCCGGGGTGACCACCGCGGACCTGCTGGTGATCAACAAGATCGACATCGCGCACCTGGTCGGCGCGGACATGAATGTGATGACCTCCGACGCGCACCGGATGCGGGGCGAGCTGCCGGTGATCACGCAGTCGCTTGTGGACACCCCGGACGCGCCCGCGGTGGCGGACTGGGTTCGCTCGCTCCTCCCAGCGGGTACGGCACCGCGGGCGTGAAGGCTCACGCACGGGTCGTCGCGTGTTTCGAAGGCGGGCGCACGATCTTGCGCGAGCTGCGCTCGATGGCGCCGCTGACGCTGTTTCCCCGCCGCCACACCGGCCGTGACGCCGTGGTGCACCTCGTCAGCTCCGCCACCGCGCCGCTGGGCGGGGACGAGCTGCTGCTGGACATCCGGGTCGGGCCCGGCGCGACGTTGCACCTCTCCGGTGTCGCGGCGACCCTCGCGCTGCCCGGGCTGCACGGCGAGCCGAGTACGTCCACTGTGGACATCGAGGTGGCGGACGGCGGCTCGCTGGAGTACCGGCCGGAGCCGACCGTCGTCACCGCGCGGGCGAACCACACCGCGGTGCTGCGCGCGGCGCTGGCGGAGAACTGCTATTTCCGCACCCGCGAGGTGCTCGTGCTGGGCCGCGCCGGGGAACGTCCGGGCCGGCTCACCACGACCGTCGCGGTGACTCGCGGTGACCTTCCGGTGCTGCGCCAGACCCAGTCCATCGGGGACACGGCGCTCGACGCGAGCCTCGCGGTCCTGGCGGGACGGCGAGTGCTCGCGACCGATCTGGAGGTCGGCGGCGAGCCGCGGCCCGCCGCGTCCGGCGAATGGTGGTCGAGAGTGCCGCTGGCGGCCGGGGCGACGATCACGACTTCGCTGGCCGCGGACGCCGTTGTTGCCTTGAAAGGTCTGGACTGCTAATACTTCGTCCCTCGGTTCGGCGATCGTGACACCGGCACTCGTGCGGCTGCACGTGCGTTTGCCGAACACCGTGCCGTGCCCGTAAAGCGCGACCGATTTGCGGTTTTTCCCTGACCCGCCAAGGACTTTGGGCCGCCGGGCAGAGCCGTCCACCGCGGTAAGGGGCCTGGGCGCACGCCGTGTTCCCGCTCTCGCTAATGTCTGCCCGCGCGAGGAGGCAATACGACGAGCGCGGTGCCGCCGGGACCCGGTGAGACCGTTTGCCCGGCGTTGATTCGGTAATCGGCTTTTTCGCAAGGTTGGGAAGGGAGGGGCCGGTGGCCCGCACCTACGGTGGTGTCCCGCCGGAGCAGAGACGGGCCGAGCGCCGGGAGCGCCTGCTGACGGCGGCGCTGGAGCTCTTCACCTCGGTGGGCTTCCGGCAGGCGAAGATCACTCAGCTGTGCACCCGGGCGGGCGTCTCGACGCGGAACTTCTACGAGGAGTTCGGCAGCAAGGAGGAGGTCCTCCGCACCCTGCACGACCAGATCAACTCGCTCGCGCTCCGGCACGTCGCCGCCGCCCTCGAAGAGGTCAGGGACGCCGACGCGATGACCCGGATCGCGCGGCTGCTGGACGTCTTCGTCTCCACGGTCACCCTCGACCCCCGCATGCCGCGGCTGAACTACGTCGAGGCCGTGGGCGTCAGCCCGGAGCTGGAACTGCAGCACCAGGTCTGGGTCGACCGCTGGGCCACCTTCATCGAGGAGGAGGCGCGCCGCGCCGCCGAAGCGGGCGCCGCGCCCGACCGGAACTACCGCCTCACGGCGATCGCGCTCGTCGGCGCCGCGACCGGCCTGCTGCGCGAATGGCAGGCGCACGACCCGCCGTTGCCGGTGGAGGACATCGGGAGGGAGCTTCGCGGCGTGATGATGTCGGCGATCACGCGGGCCGAATGAACGTCTTCCGGAATGTTGCGGCACACACCGCGGACCGCGCTGATGAACCCATGCCCCGCCCTCCGGCTCGATCCGCCCGAAGGTAGGGCTTTCCGCCGGGGCCCCTCCCGCAAAGGAGAGGGGCCCCGTCCGGATCAGCTGGTGTGGAAGGTCGGCTCCGGCAGCGCGACCGGCCCGGCCTCCCGGCACATGTCGTGGCAGGTGCTGTCGAGCGTGCAGCACAGTGAGCAGATCGCGCCGCCCTGCTTGGCGCAGTCCGCGATGTCCGGCAGTTCGTACGGGTCGCCGCAGACCGAGCACACGTGCGTCGCCCGCAGATCCGCCTCGACGCCCGGCCCGCTGACTGTGTTGGGGCGCACCAGGTAGTACTTGCCTCGGGTCGCGATGGCGAACGTCGGCACCAGGACCACCGCGATCACCACCGCCAGCAGTGGGCTGAAGGCCGCGAGCACCGGTCCGAACGCGCCGAAGTACGCCACGATCGAAACCACCGAGGCGATCAGCATCGAGCCGAAGCCCACCGGATTGACCTTGTGCAGATACGCGCGCTTGAACTCGATGTACCGCGGCGAAAGGCCCAGCGGCTTCGCGATCACCAGGTCCGCGCAGACCGCGCCGATCCACGCGATGGCGACGTTCGAGTAGAAGCCGAGGATCTTGTTGAGGAAGGCGAACGCGCCGAACTCCATCAGCGCCAGCGCGATCCCGCAGTTGACCAGCACGTACCAGGCCCGGCCCGGGTGCTTGTGCAGCACGCGGGAGAAGAAGTTGGCGAACGACAGCGAGCCGGAGTACGCGTTGGTGGTGTTGATCTTGATCTGCGAAACGACCACGAACAGCGCGGCGAACGTCAGTGCCACCGGTCCCAGCGCGGGCTTCACCGCGTCCAGGTACGGCGCGATCGGCTCCAGCGCGGCCGTCTTGCCGACAGCGCCGAGCGCCAGGAACGCCAGCAACGCCCCGCCGATCTGCTTCGCCGCGCCGAGCACCACCCAGCCCGGCCCGGCCGCCAGCACCGCGGCCCACCAGGAGCGCTTGTTCGACGCCGTCTTCTCCGGCATGAACCGGAGGTAGTCGGCCTGCTCGCCGATCTGGCCGATCAACGACAGCGCGACTCCCATCCCGAAGCCGAACCCGACGGCCGAGAACCCGGACCCCGCACCCTCGGTGCCGCCGAACGCGGCGAAGTCGGCGAACCGGCCCGGCTCGCGCACCAGCACGACGATGAACGGCAGCACCAGTCCCGCGATCCACAGCGGCTGCGTCCAGGTCTGCATCTTCGCCACCGCGCCCATGCCGTAGAGCGCGAAGGGCAGCACGATCAGCGTCGCCAGCAGGTAGCCGATCGGCAGCGGGATGCCGAGGGCGAGCTGGAACGCCTGGCCCATGATCGAGCCCTCGAGCGAGAAGAAGATGACGGTGAAGCTCGCGTACACGAGCGAAGTCAGCGTCGACCCGAAGTAGCCGAAGCCGGCGCCTCGGGTCAGGAGGTCCATGTCCACTCCGTACGTCGCGCATGCGCGCGCGATGGGCACGCCCGTCACGAAGATCACGACAGCCGCGGCGAGGATCGCCAGCACGCCGGAGGTGAAGCCGTAGGAGAGCACGATGCTCGCGCCGATCGCGAAGTCGGCGAGGTAGGCGATGCCGCCCAGCGCCGTGGTCGCGACCACGAAGGGTGACCACCGGCGAAACGAGTGGGCGGCGAAACGCAGTGAGTAGTCTTCGCGGTTCTCGTTGGCCGCGAGCGCGGCATACCGGCGTTGGGGTGGATTGGTGGTTTCTTCGCCGGAATCGGACACGATTTCGGTCATGACCTGCCTCCGTGGTCGGTGGGGAACGGGCACCGGGGCAGCCAGACGGTAGGACTCGGCTTTATCGATTCGGGTCCGCGAGGTAAACCGGGGGTTACGGTTCGCGGTCCGGCGGTTACGGGTTGATGAGCACCGGCGGCGTGGCAGGAGTCACCGTTCGGTGGGTTTCGCCGCAGCTGAAGAGCCAATACCGTCGGCGGAACACCCCGAATGTCGAACGCCCGCGGGCACGGAGGTTGGCGCATGATGCCGGAGATCGACGAGGTGGCCGACGTAGCGGACGCAGTTGTGCGGCTACCCGGGATGCGGGTGGCCTACGACGGTGCCCCGTTCGACGAGACCGCGCTCGCCGCGACGTGGACCGAGCAGCTCCAGAACTGGCTGGGCCAGGCGGTTTCCGAGGGGATCGCCGAGCCCAACGCGATGGTGCTGGCCACCGCGGACACCGACGGCAGGCCGTCGTCACGCACGGTCCTGTGCAAGGGGCTCGACGAGCGCGGCGTCGTCTTCTACACGAACTACACGTCGGAGAAGAGCCACGATCTCACCGCCACGCGCTACGCGTCGGTCACCTTCCCCTGGTACGGGCTCCACCGGCAGGTCACTGTCCGTGGCGAGGTGGAGAAGGTCGGCTCGCGCGAGACGGCCGAGTACTGGGCCCAGCGGCCGCGCGGTTCGCAGCTCGGCGCGTGGGCCTCGCCGCAGTCACGGATCGTCGACGGCCGGCGTGCCCTCGACAACGCACTGCGCGGCATCGAGCGCCGCTTCGCCGACGTCGAGCAGATCCCGCCGCCCCCGCACTGGGGCGGCTGGCGAATCCGGCCGGACTTCGTCGAGTTCTGGCAGGGCCGCGAGGACCGCATGCACGACCGGCTTCGCTTCCACCGCACCGACGACGGCTGGCACGTCGAGCGGCTCGCTCCCTGATCCTGGTTTCTGCGGCACGAACGGTCCTTTTCGTCTGGAAAGGGCCGTTCGTGCGTTGATTCCGCGATGGGTCGCGAGGGGAAAATCACGCGCGCCGGATTAGTTAGCACAGCTAAAGTAAGCCGTTGTGAGTTCTGACCCGGGGACGCTGCCGCCCCGCACTGGGGCACGGAAGATCCTCGGCCGCATCGTCGTCGACACCCGGCCGCTCAAGATCCCGGCGTTCCGCCGGCTCTGGATGTCCACCGCCGTCACCGCGGTCGGCTCCCAGCTGACCGCCGTCGCGGTGCCGAAGCAGATCTTCGACCTCACCGGCTCGTCCGGCTACGTCGGCCTGACCGGCGCCGTCGCGCTCGTGCCGCTGCTGGTGTTCGGCCTGTGGGGCGGCGCGATCGCGGACGCCGTGGACCGGCGCAAGCTGTTGCTGGTCACGAACATCGGCGTCGCCGTCACCTCGGCCCTGTTGTGGCTACAGGCCTTCGGGAACTTCCGCTCGGTGTGGCTGGTGCTGGTGCTGCTCGCGGCGAACCAGGCGTTCTTCGCGATCAACATGCCCACCCGCGGCGCCGTCGTCGCACGGCTGGTGCCGCCCGAACTGCTGCCGTCGGCGAACGCGCTCAACACCACCATGGGCACCTTCGGCGCGGTCTTCGGGCCGCTGTTCGGCGGGGCGCTGATCCCGGTGATCGGGCTGTCCACGCTGTACCTGGTCGACGTCTGCGCGCTGATGATCACGCTGATCGCGGTGTGGCGGCTGCCGCCGATCCCGCCGCTGAACGGGCCTTCCCGGCGCGCCGGGTTCAGCGACGTCATCGACGGATTCCGGTACCTGGCCAAGCAGAAGGTGCTGCTGGCGTCGTTTGTCGTGGACATCATCGCGATGGTCGCGGGCATGCCGCGCGCGCTGATCCCGGAGATGGCGGAGCGGACTTTCGGCGACCCGCCCGGCGGCGGTCCCGCGCTCGGCTTCCTCTACGCGGCGCTGCCCGCGGGCGCGATGCTGATCGGCTTGTTCTCCGGCTGGCTGCACCGGGTGACCCGGCAGGGCTTCGCCGTGGTCATCTCGATCTGCGCGTGGGGCGCGGCGATCGCGGCGTTCGGGCTCGCGCACTCGCTGTGGCTCGCGGTGATCTTCATGGCCGTGGCCGGCGGCGCCGACATGGTCAGCTCCGTGTACCGCCAGGCGATCCTGCAGACGGCCACCACCGACGAGATGCGCGGGCGTCTGCAGGGCGTGTTCACCGTGGTCGTCGCCGGCGGGCCGCGGATCGCCGACCTGACCCACGGCTGGGCCGGCGCGCTGTGGGGCACCAAGGCCGCCGCGACCGGTGGCGGCCTGCTGGTGATCGTGCTGGTACTGGCGGCGATGCTGGTGCTCCCGGGCTTCTGGCGGTACCGGGCGCCGACGCACCTCGAACGCAGCGAATGACGCTTTCCTCGCGCTGAGCGAGGGGAAAGCGTCATCCGCTGCATCGAGCCGGGGCTCGGGCGCCGACGCAGGGCCCGGGCGCCGAGGGGTTAGGCCGTTCGGACTAGTGTGCCGGGCATGCGTGCTTACCCGGTTGCCCTGTTGCTCGCCGCCGCCGCTGCTCTGACTGCCTGCTCGTCGGGAGACCAGCAGGCCGCGGCGCCGTCGTCCGCGCCTTCGAAGCCAGCTTCGCCGTCCTCACAAGCGAAGCAGAAGCAGGAGCCGTGCACGCTCCTGTCCGCGAGTGAGGTCGGCCAGGCGATCAACATCCCGGGCGTCACGTCCGCGAAGGGGCCGGACCAGACCAACGCGGCCAGTGGCGGCCAGGCGTCCAGCTGCGAGTACCTGGTGGGCGGCAAGCAGGCCGGCGCGCTCGCGGTCACCCGCTACGAGGGCCGCCAGGGCAAGCCCGCGGACATGATCGCGGCGATCAAGAAGGCGAAGCCCGGCGCGGTCGACGTCCCCGGTTTCCCGGACGGCGCCGTCTTCTACCTCGACGAGCAGAAGACCGCGACGCTGGCCGCCGCCAAGATCTCCGGCGGCGTGCCGACGCTGGTCAACTACACCGGCCCGGTCAAGATGACCCAGCAGATGATGGTCCCGCTGGTGAAAACCGCGGTCACCGCCGCCTGACCCGGCGGATCACCGGAGCAGGGCCCGGAGCTCGACCGGGCTGTGCGAGCTGAACACGGTCACCTCGTCGGGGTGGTCATGGGTCAGCGTCCGCAGGCGGTCCTCATTGGACAGTCGAAGGCGGCGGTCCGTCTCGTTGAGGCGCTGGAGCAGCCGCAGGCCCGGCGGGCAGTCCGGGCGGACCGGGTTGAGCTGGCCGTGGAAGAAGTACGAGTCGCCCGCGTGCAGCAGCCAGCCTTCGCCGGTGTCGACGGCGACGCCGGAGTGGCCGATCGTGTGCCCGGCCAGCGGGACGAGCAGGATCTCCGGCGCCACACCGCGCAGCGGGCGCACCGCGTCGAAGCCGAACCACTGCTCGCCCGCGTCCGGGTAGCTGCTCCACAGTGGACTGTGGGCGAACTGCGCCGCCCGGTAGCGCGTCTTCTCCGCGAACCCGCGGGGCCCCGCCGCCGCCTTGCGCTCCTCTTCGCTCACGTGCACGACCGCCTGCGGGAAGTCCGCCAGCCCGCCCGCATGGTCGACGTCCAGGTGCGTCATCACGATGTGCCGCACGTCCGCCGGGTCGAGGCCGAGCGCCCGGATCTGCGCGACCGCCGACTCCTCGTGCGTGGGCTTCGCGCCGACCATCGTCCGGAAGCCGCGGCCGAGCCAGCCGTCCGGGTCGGTCGCGCCCTGCGTGCCGAAGCCGGTGTCCACCAGCACCAGTGAATCGGGTGTTTCCACAAGCAGACAGTGCGCCACCATCGAACTACGACGGGCCAGGCCGGGCTGCCCGTCGAACAGCCGTCCGCCCCATGGCCGCATCGCGCCGCAGTTCAGATGGTGCACCTTCATGCCCTGCTCCTCTGGCTCAACCGCTCGAAGTCGGTCAGATCGTGCGCGGCGAAGATGGTCACCTCGCCCCCGTGCTCACGGCGCAGCTCGCGCAGCCGGCGCTGGTTCTCCAGCCTCGGGCCGCGCGAGGTCTGCACGTGCTTCTCGAACATAGCCAATCCGGCCGGGATGGACGCCGGTTCGTCGATCTCGCTGTGGAAGAAGTACGAGTCGCCCGCGTTGAGCAGCCACCCGCTGCCCGTGTCGACGGCCACCCCGGAGTGCCCGTGCGTGTGCCCGGCCAGCGGCACCAGCGCGACGTCCGGCACCCCGGGCAGCTCGCGCACCGCCTGGAAGCCGAACCACGAGTCGCCGGCGTCGGCGTGGCTGATCCACTGTGGACCGTGGCTGAACTGCACCGGCCGGTAGCGCCGGTTGCCCGCCGAGAGCGCGGCCAGCTCGGTCGCGTGGACGTGCACCCGCGCGCCGGGGAAGTCGACCAGGCCCCCGGCGTGGTCCAGGTCCAGGTGCGTGAGCACGATGTCGCGCACGTCGGCGGGGTCCAGCCCCAGCGCGCGGATCTGCGCCGCCGCCGTCTCCTCCGCGCGGTTGAGCGGGTTCGACTGCCGCAGGAACCACGGGCCCAGCCAGCCCGCCGGATCGGTGACGGCAGGCGAGCCCATGCCCGTTTCGATCAGCACGAGGCCGGTGTCCGTTTCCAGCAGCAGACAGTGGCACACCATCGTGGCCCGCCGGAACAGCCCCGGCTTGCCGTCGACGAGGCGGCCGCCGACCGGCCGCATGGTCCCGCAGTTGAGGTGGTGGACGCGCATCAGGAGAACTCCCGTTCGACAGTGGTGCGGAGGTGGGCGGCGATGTCGCGCAACGACGTGACGTCGCGGCGGATCTTGGCGAACAGCAGCGCGCCCTCGATCGAGGCGAGCACCACCGTCGCCAGTGATGCGGCGCGCGCGGCGGGCAGCCCCTGCTGGGTGAAGTAGCCGGCCAACGCGTCCTGCCACGAGCCGTACCCGTCGTCGCAGGCGGAGCGGATGGACTCGCTCTCGGTGGCGGCGTCCAGTGCGATTGTCGCGAGTGGACAGCCGCGCTCGAAGTCCGAGTCGGTGAGCGAGGCCGCGAGCGCGTCGACGACCCGGTCGACCGCGGTCGCGGGGTCCGGCGCGGCGGTGGCCAGCGAGCGCAGGACGTCGCACAGCCGCTCGCCGGACAGGCGCACGGCCTCGGCGGCCAATTGCTCTTTGCCACCGGGGAAGTGGAAGTACAGCGAGCCTTTCGGGGCGCCGACGGCCGAGGTGAGCTGGGTCAGGCCGGTGGCGTGGTAGCCCTGCGAGTGGAACAGCTCGGCGGCGGAGTCGAGCATGCGCTGGCGGGTGTCGGTGCGTCGGACCATGGCTGGACCGTAGCGCAAACTATGACGACCGGTCTAGTTAGTTTCGGCCCCGATTCAGGCACGCCGGGACGCCGGTAATCTCTGCGCCATGGCGAATCCCACCGGAGAGCAGTTCGAAATCACCCGCGGCAACGCCCGCGCCGTCGTCACCGAAATCGGTGCCGGGCTGCGTGTGTTCGAGGTCGGCGGCGTGCCCTACGTCGAGGAGTTCGAGGCGGACGAGAAGTCGCCGAAGGGCCTCGGCCAGGTGCTGCTCCCGTGGCCGAACCGCACCAAGGGCGGGTTGTGGGAGTTCGAGGGCGAGCCGCAGCAGCTGGAGATCACCGAGGAGGCGCGCGGCAACGCGATCCACGGCCTGACCCGGCACCTGGAGTGGGAGCTGGTGGAGCACGCCGAATCGTCGATCACCCTCGCGGTGGACGTCGAGGTGCAGCCCGGCTGGCCGGTGCCGCTGCGCGCCACGATCACCTACGAGCTGGCGCCGCGCGAGCTGACCATCACCCACGAGATCCGCAACGAGGGCGAGCAGCCGATCGGCGTCGGCCTCGGCACGCACCCGTACTTCCGGATCGGCGACGCGCCCACCGACGAGCTGACCCTGACGCTGCCGGCCACGCGCGTGCGCCCGTACCTCGCCGACGAGCAGATGCCGTACGCCGAGGAACAGGACGTCGAGGACACGGAGTACGACTTCCGCGGCGGGCGGCTGCTCAAGGGTGTCGACCTGGACACCGCGTTCGGCGGGCTGACGCCGGCCGAGGACGGCACCCACCACGTCGAGCTGTCCCACGGCGACCGGCGGCTGCTGGTCTGGACCGGGCCGGACTTCCACTGGGCGCAGGTGTTCACGCCGGACGAGCTGGTCGGCCGGGGCCGGGCCGTCGCGATCGAGCCGATGACCTGCCCGGCCGACGCGCTCAACACCGGCACCGATCTGATCGAGCTGGAGCCGGCCACCTCGTGGTCGGGCAGCTGGGGTATCCGCGTCCCGTGACGCCGTTGCTGCTGACCGAGGCGGACGCCGGCGAGCTGCTCACGCTGCAGCGCGCCGCGTTCCTCAGCGAAGCCCGCGAGCACCGCAACCTCGATCTGCCGCCGCTGCTGGAGACGCTGGAGCAGGTGCGCGCGGCGCTGGCCGACCCGGCTTGCCCGGTGTGGGGAATGCGCGAGGCCGGGCGGCTCGTGGCGACGGTGCGGATCCGCGTGGCCGGCGACGTCGGGGAGGTCGTCCGGCTGGCCGTCGCCCCGGATAGGCAGGGCGAGGGGCTCGGGCGGGCGCTGCTGCTCGCCGCCGAGGCCGCGGCGCCCGCGGGGGTCACGCGATTTCGGCTCTGCACCGGCGAACGCTCGGCCGGGCCCCTGCACCTGTACGCGAAACTCGGCTACCGCGAGACCCACCGCAGCCCGGAGGCCGACTACCAGCTCGTCCACTTGGAAAAGCCCCGTGCCGAGGGCCGGGAGGCAATTCGTTAGCGTGTCAAACTATGGCTGATAAGGCGATTGTGGGGGGCTACGTCGTCCCCGTCGGCGCTGCCCCCATCGACGGCGGCACCGTGCTCATCGAAGACGGCAGGATCATCGCGGTCGGCCCCGAGGCCGACATCGACATCCCCGAAGACGCCGAGCTGGTCGACGCGTCCGGCAGCTGGGTGCTGCCGGGCTTCATCGACGCGCACGCTCACCTCGGCGTCCACGAGGACGGCGAGGGCTGGGCCGGCAACGACACCAACGAGATGACCGACCCGAACGGCGCCCGCTTCCGCGCGATCGACGGCATCGACCCGTACGAGCCGGGTTTCGACGACGCGCTCTCCGGCGGCGTCACGAGCGTGGTGATCAAGCCGGGTTCGGGTAACCCGATCGGCGGGCAGACCATCGGTGTCAAGACCTGGGGCCGCAGCATCCTGGACATGGTGTTCGCCGAGCACGTCAGCGTGAAGAGCGCGCTGGGCGAGAACCCGAAGCGGGTGTACGGCGAGAAGAAGCAGACGCCGTCCACTCGGCTCGGTGTGGCCGCGATCCTGCGCGAGGCGTTCACGAAGGCCCGCAACTACCAGGCCAAGCGCGAGCACACCACCGGCGAGGGCAAGCCGTTCGAGGTCGACCTGACGAACGAGACGCTGGCGAAGGTCCTGGACGGCGAGCTGTACTGGGACCAGCACGTGCATCGCGCCGACGACATGGTCACGGCCATCCGGCTGGCCGACGAGTTCGGCTACAAGCTGGTGATCAACCACGGCACCGAGGGCCACCTGATCGCGGACCTGCTGGCCGAGCGCGACGTCCCGGTCATCCTGGGCCCGCTGTTCACCACGAAGTCGAAGGTCGAGCTGCGCCATCGGTCACTGCGCGCGCCCGGCATCCTGGCGCGCGCGGGGGTGAAGATCGCGATCACCACCGACCACCCGGTGGTGCCGATCAACTTCCTGGTCTACCAGGCCGCGCTCGCCGTGAAGGACGGCCTGGACCCGGAGACGGCGCTCAAGGCGCTGACCCAGCACCCGGCCCAGATGCTCGGCCTGGACGACCGCGTGGGCACCCTGGCCCCGGGCCTGGACGCCGACGTGGTGCTGTGGTCGGGCGACCCGCTGGACGTGATGAACCGCGCGACGCGGGTCTTCATCGGGGGCCGCGAGGTCTACCACTTCGACGAGTCGGCCGGCGAAGGCGTGGTCGAGGACCGGCGGTACCGCGAGAGCCGCTGACCCCAGGGGTTCAAGGCTCGTGAGTGTTTATGCCGGTTCTAACCGGCATAAACACTCACGAGTCCTTCAACGACCGGGCGATCAGCATCCGCTGGATCTGGTTGGTCCCCTCGAAGATCTGCGGCACCTTGGCCTCGCGCATGTACCGCTCCACCGGGAAGTCACGCGTGTAGCCGGCGCCGCCGAGGACCTGGACGGCGTCCGTCGTCACCTTCATGGCGCCGTCGGTCGCGATGAGTTTCGCGATGGAGGACTGGCGCTGGAAGTTCAGGCCGCGGTCGCGGCGGCGGGCGGCGTCCAGGTAGGTCGCGCGGGCCGACTCGACGGTCGCGGCCATGTCGGCCAGCAGGAACTCCAGGCCCTGGAACTCGATGATCGGGCGGCCGAACTGGCTGCGGCCCTTCGCGTACTCGACGGCCTCGTCCAGCGCGGCCTGCGCCAGGCCCACGGCGCAGGCCGCGATGCCCAGCCGTCCCGAGCTGAGTGAAGACAGCGCGATGCGCATCC
Organism: Amycolatopsis sp.; assembly: GCA_036502365.1. Lineage (GTDB taxonomy): Bacteria > Actinomycetota > Actinomycetes > Mycobacteriales > Pseudonocardiaceae > Amycolatopsis. The sequence continues at coordinate 4,568 of DASXYS010000181.1, read as the reverse complement.
CCGCGCCCTCTTCGCCGATCAGACGGGTGGCCGGCACCTTCGCGCCGTCGAAGATCAGCTGTGCGGTCGGGGATCCGGTGAGGCCCATCTTGCGTTCGCGGGGCGCCGCCGAAAGGCCGGGGGCCGACGAGTCGACCAGCAGGCACGAGACGCCGTGGCTGCCTTCGCCGGTGCGGACCATGGTCGTGTAGAAATCCGCGACACCGGCGTGCGTGATCCACGCCTTGGTGCCGTTGACCACGTACTCGTCCCCGGTGAGCCGGGCCCGGGTGGACAGCGCGGCGGCGTCGGAGCCCGCCTGCGTCTCCGACAGCGCGTACGCGCCCAGCAGCTCGCCGCCCAGCATGTCCGGCAGCCAGCGGTCGCGCTGCTCGTCCGTGCCGTAGTGCGCCAGCGCGTAACAGGACATCGTGTGCACCGACAGCCCGACGCCGACGGTCATCCATGCGGACGCGATCTCCTCCAGCGCCTGCAGGTACACCTCGTACGGCAGCTCCGCGCCGCCCCAGCGCTCGGCGTACGGCAGCCCCAGCAGGCCCGACTTGCCGATCAGGGTGAACAGGTCACGGGGGAACTTCTCGGCCTCTTCGTCGGCGGCCGCCCGGGGCTTCAGCTCGTCGCGGGCGATTTCGGTGACCAGCGCGAGCAGGTCCTCCGCCTCGGGCGTGGGCAGCAGTCGTTCGGCCGGCATTGTTCCTCCAGGACCAAGCTGTACTGAAAACAGTACTGTGGACCGAACTAGAGTACCGTAAGGAGGCCGGAGTTGTCCCCGACTCGTGAGAGATAGTGGTCCGATGTCCGCACTCGAAGCCCGACGCCGTCCGACCGCCCGGCAGCAGGTGCTGCTGGCCGAGCTCGAGACGCTGTTCCTCGCGGAAGGCTTCGCCGGTTTCACGCTCGACGACCTGGCTGCCCGCCTCCGCTGCTCCAAGTCGACGCTGTACGCGCTCGCCCCCAGCAAGGAGCAGCTCGCGGTCAAGGTCGTGGCCCACTTCTTCCGTGGCGCCGCCGAGCGGATCGAGGAGCGGATCGACGGCATCGACGACGCGCGCAAGCTGATCGGGGAGTACCTCGCCGGCGTCTCGGCCCACCTGAACCGCGCGTCGGCCGCGTTCATGACCGACATCGCCGAGTTCGCCCCGGCCCGCGACACCTATCAGCTCAACAGCCGGGCCGCCGCCCGCCGCATCCGCGCGTTCATCGACAAGGGCGTGGCCGACGGCGTCTTCCGCGACGTGCACGCCCGGCTGGTCGCCGAGATGACCGGGCTGATCGTGGAGGGCATCCAGACCGGCGTGCTCGGCCGCCGCACCGACGTTTCCGACGCCGAGGCGTTCACCGCGCTGGGGGAGTTGCTGCTCGGCGGCTTGACGAAAGACCACTGACGCCGGTTGTCCGGTCGCGGGACACGAATTGTCAGCGGCTTGTCCTCTACACTCGCGCTCGTGATCGTGGTGGGTGGAGAGGCGCTGGTCGACCTCGTTCCTGGTGAACCGTTGGAATCCGCGCAGTCGAATTCTACAGTGGACGGTGGCCTGCGCGCGCTGCTGCCGCGCCTCGGCGGCGGGCCGTACAACGTCGCGCTGGCGGCCGGGCGGCTCGGCGTGCCCACGTCGTTCCTGTCCCGCGTTTCCACCGACCGCTTCGGCGGCGCGCTCATCGAGCGCCTGGTGGACTCCGGCGTTGACACTTCGCTGGTACAGCGCGGTGATGAGCCGACCACGCTCGCCGTCGTCGCGCTCGACGAGAAGGGTGCCGCGCGGTACACGTTCTACGTCGAGGGCACGGCGGACCGGCTGGTGCGCGATCCCGGCACCCTGCCCGACGAAGCCACCGCGCTTTCCCTCGGCACGCTCGGCATGGTGCTGGAACCGGGCGCGAGCGCCTACGAAGCCATGCTGCGCCGCGAGTCCGCGCGCGGCACGATGACCGTGCTGGACCCGAACATCCGCGAAGCGCTGATCGGCGAACCGGGCGCGTACCGGGAACGGTTCGCGTCCTGGCTGCCCGATGTCCGGTTGCTGAAGATCTCCGACGACGACGCCGCATGGCTCACCGAGGGCGCCGAACCGGTGGCCGCCGCGAAGGCGTGGGTCGAGTCCGGAGTGGACGCCGTGGTGCTCACCCGTGGCGCCGACGGCATCGCGGTGATCACCGCCGCAGGTGAGCTGGCCCACGTGCCGTCGCGGCGGGTGGAAGTGGTCGACACGATCGGCGCCGGCGACACCGTCCAGGGCGCGCTGATCGCCTGGCTGCACACGCGCGAGGTGCGTGACCTGGCCGCACTGGACGCGGCCGCGTGGCGCGAGGCTCTTTCGTTCGCGGCGAAAGCGGCTTCCATCACCGTTTCGCGCAGTGGCGCGGAGCCGCCGACGGCCGCGGAGATGGCATCCACCGTGTGAACCTGGTCCCAAAGGGGCCACTCAAGGCAACGCATCGAGTGCGCGGGGGTCCTCACCTCGACTAACGTAGGGGTCGAATTCATACCCCAGCGGGGCGGTGTGCAGCGAGGCGCGTGTTTCCTCGCGTGAACACGTGGCTACCTGTGAGATCTACAGGCGCCGCCGGCCCGTGCCCAACGTGAGAGGGACCTGCATGTCCGACGCGACAGATGCGGGGCAGTCCGGCGGCGAATCCGCGACGCTGCGCCTGCCGAGTGGCGAGCACGAATTCAAGGTTGTCCGCCCGGTGGAGGGTGCACCGGGAATCGAGCTGGGGAAGCTGCTGGCGTCGACCGGGTACATCACCTACGACCCCGGATTCGTCAACACCGGTGCCGCGTCTTCGGCCATCACCTACATCGACGGTGACGCCGGCATCCTGCGCTACCGCGGGTACCCGATCGAGCAGCTCGCCGGGAAGTCCACCTTCATCGAGGTGTCCTACCTGCTGATCTACGGGGAACTGCCGACCGAGGCCCAGCTGGCCGACTTCACCGAGAAGATCCAGCGGCACACCCTGTTGCACGAGGACCTGAAGGCCTTCTTCTCGGGCTTCCCGCGCGACGCGCACCCGATGCCGGTGCTGTCCAGCGCGGTCTCGGCGCTGTCCACCTTCTACCAGGACTCGCTGAACCCGTTCGACGAACCCAATGTCGAGCTGTCGACCATCCGCTTGCTGGCGAAGGTCCCGACGCTGGCGGCGTACGCGTACAAGAAGTCCATCGGCCAGCCGCTGCTGTACCCGGACAACTCGCTCGGCCTGGTCGAGAACTTCCTCCGGATGACCTTCGGTTTCCCCGCGGAGCCGTACGAGGTCGACCCCGAGGTCGCCAAGGCGCTCGACCTGCTGTTCATCCTGCACGCCGACCACGAGCAGAACTGCTCGACCTCGACGGTGCGCCTGGTCGGCTCCTCGGAGGCGAATCTGTTCGCCAGCATCTCGGCGGGCATCAACGCCCTGTTCGGCCCGCTGCACGGCGGCGCGAACGCCGCAGTACTCGACATGCTCGAGGGCATCCGCGACGACGGCGGCGACGTCGCCCAGTTCGTGAACCGGGTGAAGAACAAGGAAAAGGGTGTCAAGCTCATGGGCTTCGGGCACCGGGTCTACAAGAACTACGACCCGCGCGCGAAGATCATCAAGAACACCGCCGACGACATCCTCGGCAAGCTCAAGGGCGGCGACCAGCTGCTCGAGATCGCCAAGAAGCTCGAAGAGACGGCGCTTTCCGACGACTACTTCATCGAGCGCAAGCTGTACCCGAACGTCGACTTCTACACCGGCCTGATCTACCGGGCGCTCGGGTTCCCGACGAAGTACTTCACCGTGCTGTTCGCGCTCGGCCGGCTCCCCGGCTGGATCGCGCACTGGCGCGAGATGATCAACGACCCGCAGACCAAGATCGGCCGCCCGCGGCAGATCTACACCGGCCACGCGTCGCGTGACTACGTGCCGATGTCTGAGCGCTGAGCCTCGCTGCATCCGCACTGAAATCTCAACGGAATGCCCCGTCGTGCTTCGGCACGGCGGGGCGTTTATCGTTGGGCGGCATGACGATGGAAGCGCCGGTGGTGCTCTGGTTCCGCCGGGATCTCCGGCTCGGTGACCACGCCGCGCTGCACGAGGCGGCGAAGCACAGCAAACACGTGCTGGCGCTGTACGTCCTCGACGAGGCACTCGTCAAACCCGCCGGCGCGCCGCGGATGGCGTTCCTGCTGGGCTGTCTGCGTGAGCTGGACAAAGCTGTGGGCGGGCGGCTGATGATCGCCACCGGAGACCCGGTCCGCGAGGTCGTACGGGCGGCCCGTGACATCCGCGCCTGGGCCGTGCACGTCAGCTCCGACGCTGGCCCGTACGGCCGCCGCCGGGACGCCGCGGTAGCGAAAGCGTTGGCGGAAAACAACATCGAATGGGTCGAGACGGGTTCGCCGTACGCTGTCACGCCCGGACGCGTCATGAAGCCGGATGGCGAGCCGTACCGGGTTTTCACGGCGTTCCACCGCGCGTGGACGCGGCACGGCTGGCCGCGGCCCGCGGAGACCGGACCGTCTCTTGTGGACTGGGTGAAGCCAGGGGAGCCCGCGAAACTGCCGAAACCGCCGTCGCTGGGGGAAATGCGGCTCCCC
>DASXYS010000180.1:0-3078 GCA_036502365.1 Amycolatopsis sp. | reverse complement strand
GTCTTGGCGCCGATGATCCGCTCGACCATCTTCACGTGCCGGTAGCGCCATTCCTGGACACCTTCGTCGATGTCGATGAGGGCCTCGCAGACCTCCTCCGGCGCGGACGAGTCCGCGTACACGCCGACCAGCAGTTCCTGGACACGATCATCGCCCTCCCACGGCAGCCGCGGGTCCCGGTCCAGGGCGTCGGCGGGCACCGAATAGCCGGACGCGCGCAGGAAGCACAGCCGCGACCCGAACACCGGCCGCCGGCTCACGATCTTCTCCAGTTCCGCGTCCATCACCGACCGCGGGAAGCCGCGGCGGCCGAGCACCGCCTCGATGTACCGGAACTGGTAGGACTGGAACCCGCTTGACCCGCCCAGGTTCGGGCGGAAGCTGGCGAACTGCTGCGGCGTCATCGTCTCCAGGATGTCCAGCTGCCCTACCGCGGTCTTGAGGATCTCGCGATGCGCCGCGCCGTGGCCAGCGCGCCGGCGCCGTTCCCGGCCTCCAGCCGGGACTGCAGCAGCGCGGCCTCGTGCAGGATCTGCTTGAACCACAGCTCGTACACCTGGTGGATCACGATGAACAACAGCTCGTCGTGCTCGTCCGAACGCGGGCGCTGGGCTTCCAGCAGCTCGTCGAGCGCGAGGTACGAGGTGTAGCTCAGCGCGGCCTCGGTGTCGGCGGTTCCGGTCATGGTGGTCCTCACCTCGTCGATAGGGTCTGGTCGAAATGGCGCTGCGCCGCGGGGGCCAGCGCCGTGTACAGGTCGTGGAACAGCGTGATGGCCGCCGCGCGCCGCCCGGGCGCGGGGATCAGCTCGCCGGGCAGCTCCGGGTCGAGCGAAGGGAACACCCGGAACGTGTGCACCAGCCGGGTCCGCACGGAAAACGCTTCGGCGTCGCTGAGCGTTTCGCGGGGGCAGTGACCGAATTCGGTGACAAAGGCGTCATAACGCGCGGAAAGCTCGTCCAGGTCCCAGGCTCGCCCGGCGAAGCGGCGCACGTCGAGCGCCGCCGACGGGGTGCCCAGCATCAGCCCGGCGTGCTCGGTCACGTCCAGCTCGGCCAGCAGCGCGAGCACCTCGGCTTCCCGGTCGTGCGGCGCGATCCAGGTGCCGTCCTGCACCGGGCCGAAGCCGAGGAACCGCAGCCGCCGCACGAGCCGTTCGCGCGCCTGCCGCCGGCTCTCCGGGATGCCCGGCCACAGCACGGTCCAGGTGCCGGCGGGCCGGTCGCCGCGGCCGAGGCCGAAGATCCGCCGGTCGCCGTCGGCGAGCAGCGCGACGGTGCGCGAGGTGAGCGAGTAGTGCACCAGCCGCCCTTCGCGGTGCGGGGCGAGCAGGCCCCGGCGCACCAGCCGGGTCAGCGCGATCCGGGCGGCGCCGTCGGAGAAGCCCAGCTCGGTGAGCAGCGTGACGAGGCCGCCGGACCACACGCGCCGGCTCTCGCGCGGCGACACGTAGCTGCCGAGCAGCGTGATCACCAGCTCCTGCGGGCCGGCGGCGTTCGGTTCGGGCACGGCCATGACTCTATACACCCCAGCCCGCTGCGGTGTAGCTTTCCCGGTGTGACCTGCTTCCCAGTGTGGAGAGGAGCCGGATGACGAGGCTGGTGGTCGTCACGGGCGGCACGCGCGGCATCGGCGCCGCGATCGCCGCGCGCTTCGCCGACGCCGGTGACACAGTGCTCGCCCCGGGGCGCCAGGAGTGCGACGTGACCGACGAGGCGGCCGTGCGTGCCTATTTCGGCGGCGTCGGCCCGGTGGACGTCCTGGTGAACAACGCCGGCGTCTCGTCGAGCGCGCCCACCGCAAAGACCACTTTGGACGATTGGCAGAGCCAGTTTTCGGTCAACGCCACCGGTGCCTTCCTGTGCACCCGCGAGGTGCTGGCGGGCATGCGGGAGCGCGACCGCGGCCGGATCGTCACGGTGGCGTCGACCGCGGGCCACGCCGGCTACCGTTACACCTCCGGGTACACGGCGTCGAAACACGCCGCGGTCGGGCTGATGCGCGCGGTTTCGGCGGAGGTCGCCGGCACCGGCGTGACGGCGAACGCGGTGTGCCCGGCATTCGTGCGCACGGACATGACGGCGGACTCGATCGCCCGGATCCACGAGCGCACCGGCCGGGACGAGGCAGCCGCCGAAGCCGCGCTCGCCGCCTCGTCGCCGCTCGGGCGGCTGCTCGAACCCCGGGAGGTCGCCTTCGCGGTGGCCTTCCTGGCCGCGGACGAAGCCGCCGCCATCAACGGACAGACCCTCGTACTCGACGGTGGAGGAATCCAGAAATGAGCCCGTTCCGCGCCACACCCCCGCTCACGAAGTCGTGGGAGCACTTCGGTTTCACGGTGGACGACGGCGTCGCGACGCTGACCTTCGACCGGCCGGACAAGCTGAACGCGCTCACCTTCGACGTCTACGCGGACCTGCGGGACCTCGTGCTGGAGCTGCCGCACCGCGGCGACGTGCGGGTGCTGGTGATCACCGGCCGCGGCCGCGGCTTCTGCTCGGGCGGCGACGTCGAGGAGATCATCGGCGAGCTGCAGAAGATGGAGACGGCCGAGCTGCTGGAGTTCACCCGCATGACCGGCGCCGTGGTGAAGGCGCTGCGCGAGACGCCGATTCCGGTGATCGCCGCGGTCAACGGCATCGCCGCGGGCGCGGGCTCGGTGATCGCGCTGGCGAGTGACTTCCGGCTGCTGGCGCGCTCGGCGAAGTTCGCCTTCCTGTTCACCAAGGTCGGGCTGGCCGGCGCGGACATGGGCGCGGCGTACTTGCTGCCGCGCCTGGTCGGCCTCGGCCGCGCCACAGAACTGCTGATGCTGGGCGACAAGCTCGAAGCCGCCCGCGCCGAAACGATCGGCCTGGCCACCCAGGTCGTCGAGGACGACGAGCTGCCGGCCGCGGCCCACGCGCTCGCCCGCCGGCTCGCCGACGGCCCGGCGCTGGCCTACTCCACCACCAAGGTCCTGCTCACCCGCGAACTCGACACCGACCTCGGCGGCGCCATCGAGCTGGAGGCGATCACCCAGGCGCTGCTCATGACGGCCAAGGACCACAAGGAGTTCTACGCCGCCTGGACCGCCGG
>DASXYS010000179.1:0-16105 GCA_036502365.1 Amycolatopsis sp. | reverse complement strand
TGGTCCTGCTCGACGATGCGGGCACGGACGTCGTCGGGCTGGTCGTCGGTCAGTGGCCGGTTCCGGGCGAAGTCCCAGGCGCGCGGGCCGGTGAAGAAGTCGAGCGGCAGCCCGGAGCCGATGTGGATGCCGTACAGCTCGTCGGCGTACTTGTGGCCGAGCTGGCTGGTGACGATCCCGCCGATGTCGCAGCCCCCGGCGGAGTACTTCCGGTAACCCAGGGTCTCGGTCATCAGCGTGTGCCAGAGGTCGGAGACCTTCCAGAAGTTGACGTCCGGAAAGCCGGTGAGCGGCCCGGGAAAGCCGAAGCCGGGCAGGGACGGCACGATCACGTCGAACGCGTCGGCGGCGTCACCGCCGAACGCGGCGGGGTCGGCGAGCGGGTCGATCACCTTCGACCAGTGCCAGAACGTCCACGGCCAGCCGTGGGTGAGGATCAACGGGATCGGGCGAGGGCCCCGGCCGGGCTTGCGCATGAAGTGCACCGGGACACCGGAGACGCTCACCTGGTAGTGCTCGTAGGCGTTGATCGCGGCCTCGGCCTTGCGCCAGTCGTAGGTTTCGCGCCAGTAGGCGGCCAGCTCACCGGCATAGCCCCCCGGGACGCCGTAGGACCAGTCCTCGTTCCCCTCGTCCAGCGGTGGCCGGGTCAACGCGAGACGGGCGCGCAGGTCGTCGAGGACCTGGTCGGGCACCCGGATCGGGGTGGGCTCCAGTGGGAACGTCACTCGGCCTCCAGGACGAAGAACAGGAAGCACAGGAAGGCTTCCTTGTCGCCGAACTCCTCCGGGAAACGCTCGCGGGCGCCCGGCGCCGGGTACGGCTCGCTGATGACGGCGGTCCGGAAGCCGGCCGCGGTGAAGGCGTCGGTCATCGCGTGCAACGGCCGGTGCCAGTACGTGAGCACGGCCTTCTGGCCGTTGAAGGTGTACTCGTCGGACCACTGCTCGGTCGCGAAATAGCTGCCTTCGGGGTGGACCATCTTGTAGATGATGGGGTGGTTGACGGCCAGGATCAGCCGGCCGCCGGGCTTCAGCACCCGCCGCAGCTCGGCCAGCGGCGCGGTCCAGTCCTCCAGGTAGTGCAGGACCAGGGACACGACGACGTCGTCGAACGCGCCATCGGGAAACGGCAGCGGCTCGGCGATGTCGGCGACCTGCAACGCCGCGTCTTCGCCGAGCCGCTGCCGGGCCAGCTCCAGCATCTTCGTGCTGGAGTCGAAGCCGGTCACGGTGGCGCCGCGGTCACGCAGCTGCGCGAACAGGGGCCCGGCGCCACAGCCGGCGTCGAGGATCTCCCGCCCGGCCACGTCCCCGGCCAGGTCCAGGATCGCGGGCCGCGTGTAGTAGGCGTTGATCAGGCTGGTCTCGTTTTCGGCTGTGTACGCCTCACCGAAGGTGTTGTAGTCGTTGACCACGGCCTGGGCAGAACTCTCGGAAACAGAAGGCATACAACCGATCCTGGCACGATCGGCCCGGGCGGATCAGGAGAAACCGGGCGGTGGGGTGAATCCGCCGAACTCCTGCTCGATCAGCTCCGCGAACCGCAGTGTGGTGCGGTCTTCGAGATAGGGCCCGACGATCTGCATGCCGTAGGGCAGCCCTTCCGGGGAGCGCCCGATCGGCACCGCGGTCGCCGGCAGCCCGGTCACCGTGGCGACGCTCGGCCAGGCCAGGTGGCTGTCGTAGGGGTACGCAGTGCCGTCGATCTCGAGCCTGCGCTCGCCCCGCTCCGCGTGGTCGTGGGGGAAGGCCGGGGTCGGCGTGACCGGGAACAGCACCACGTCGAACTCCTGGAACAGGCGGCGCCACCGGTCGGTGAGGCCCACCCGGACCCGGTCCGCCCGGACCCAGTCGGCGTGGCTGGCCACCAGCCCCCGTTGCATGATCGCCGCCCCGGTGTCGGCGTCCGGCGGAATCTCGGCGACAGCGGCCGCGACCGCTTGGTACGCCTCGGGTGGCATATCCACGCCGAATCGCGACGCCAGCAGCGTCAGGTAGGTCTTCGCCGTCAGCGCGAGGTCGGGCAGCAGCTCGCTGTGCCGGGTGACCGCGGCTCCGGCCTTTTCGAGCCCCTGCGCGACCCGGTCGAACCCCTCACGAATGACCGCCGCCGTCGGCACCAGCGGATGGCTGTCGACGACCAGCACCCGGAAGTCGCCCAACTCGGCCCCGCGCGACGGTTTCAACGCCAGCCGGTAGGCGACCGCGTCTACCTCGTCGGGACCGGCGAGCAGCAGGGTCGCCAGCGTCAGGTCGGCGGCACTTCGCGTCATCGGCCCGACCACGGCGAGATCCGGCGGGGCCGCCAGCGCGGGCACCCGCGGCGGCACGTTTCCCCGGCCCGGCAACAGCGGCAGGGACGGCTTGTGGGCGAAGACGCCGCAGAAATGCGCCGGCACCCGCAGCGACCCGCCGATGTCGGAGCCGAGCGCGAGCGAGACATACCCCGCCGCCAGCGCCGCCGACGAGCCACCGGACGAGCCACCCGGAGAACGCGTCAGATCCCAAGGATTGCTGGTGGTGCCGTAGATGTCGTTGTAGGACTGCCAGTCATGCAGCAGGTGCGGCACATTCGTCTTGCCGACGACGACCCCGCCCGCGTCCTTCACCCGCGTCACCAGCACCGCGTCCTCGGCCGGCTCCCAGCCGTTCGCCTCGGGAATCCCCCAGGTGGTCGGCAAACCGGCGACGTTGAACGATTCCTTCACCGCCACCGGAACACCGAGCAGCGGTGCGCGCTCCCCGCGCGCCAGCGCCGCGTCGGCCTCCTTCGCGGCGGCTCGGGCGCGGTCGAAATCCCGCACCACCACGGCGTTGACCTTCTCGTCGAACTCTTCGATCCGCGCGATGCTCAGCTCGAGCAGCTCGGTGGCCGAGACGCTCCTGGCCACCAGCGCGGCCACCTGCTCACGCAGTGTCGCGAATTCCAGTCCCGACATACGGTCCCCCTCGGATCCGTCTCAGATTACGGACAGCGCCAAGCGGTTTTCCGTCCCGCGCAATGTGAGGTGGCGCGGGACGCTGCCCCGGAAACGCAAAATGGGCCGCGCCCGGGACACCCCGGCGCGGCCCATCCGGGCACAACCCACCATCACTCCTTCGCGGAGTCACCCTTCGCGTCGGAGCCCTTGTCCTTGCCGTCCTTGTCCTTCTCGCCCTTCTCGCCCTTCTCGTCCGCGTCGTCGTCCTTCTTCTCCGGCGGAGCCGGCAGCAGCGCGTCCAGCGCCGCACCGGTCAACCGGCGGAACGCCCGCCGCGGACGGTCCCGGTCCAGGACCGCGACCTCCAGCTTGATCTGGTCCGGCACCCCGCCGTTGCCGTTCGACGAAGCCGCGACCGTCGCCTTCAACGCCTCCACCGCCGTGCCCAGCGCGGTCTCGAGGTCGTGGTCCGGGTCGACCGTGTCCTTCAGCTTCGTGCTGATCGGCTCGGTCTGCCCGCCCATCACCACGTACGGCGACTCGTCGAAGATCGAACCGTCGTAGGTCAGCCGGAACAGCTGGTCCTCGGCCTGGCTCGACCCCACCTCCGCCACACAGACCTCCACCTCGAACGGCTTCAGCTGTTCGGTGAAGATGCTGCCCAGCGTCGCCGCGTACGCGTTCGCCAACGCCCGCGCGGTCACATCCCGCCGGTCGTACTGGTAGCCCTTCAGGTCCGCGTGCCGGATCCCGGCCACCCGCAGGTTCTCGAACTCCGAGTACCGGCCGACCGCGGCGAACCCGATCCGGTCATAGATCTCCGAGACCTTGTGCAACGTCGCCGACGGATTCTCGGCCACGAACAGGATTCCGCCCCGGTACTTCATCACCACGACGCTCCGGCCGCGCGCGATGCCCTTGCGCGCCAGCTCGGAACGCTCCCGCATCAGCTGCTCGGGAGAGGCATACAACGGCATCGTCACGGTGTCGGCTCCACGTTCTTCGAGGTAACGGCGTTCGATGGTCCCATGCTGAGCACGATCACAGGCCTCAGCTCGTCCGGTGGTGCGTCCGCTCGGCCCGACCGGCCACCACGGCCTCCGCCACCGCGGCCGTCTCCTCGGCCGGCAGCTGCACCGCACCGTGCTCCGCGGTGATCGTGACCACGGTCGGGAAGATCCGCCGCACCATGTCCGGCATACCACTCGCCGTGTCGTCGTCCGCCGCGTCGTACAACGCCTCCACGGCCGACCGCACCGCCGCCTCGGCGTCCGCGTCAGGGTCGTAGAGCTTCTTCAGCGCCGACTTCGCGAACAGCGAACCCGAACCCACCCCGGCGTATCCGGCGTTCTCCTCGTACCGGCCGCCCGCGGCGTCGTACGACACGATCCGGCCGGCGTGCTTCGCGTCCACGGCCTCCAGGTCGTACCCGACGAACAGCGGCACCACCGCCAGCCCCGCCATCGCCATGTCCAGGTTGGCCTTCACCATCCCGGCCAGCTTGTTCGTCTTGCCGTCCAGCGACAGCGTGACGCCCTCGATCTTCTCGTAGTGCGCCAGCTCCACCGCATACAGCCGCACCATCTCCACGGCCAGCCCGGCCGTGCCCGCGATGCCCACCGCCGAGTACTCGTCGGTGACATGGACCTTCTCCATGTCCCGGCTCGCGATCAGGTTCCCCGACGTCGCCCGCCGGTCACCCGCGATCAGCACGCCCCCGGCGAAAGTCAGCGCCACGATCGTCGTGCCGTGCGGCACACCCAGCTCGCCCGCCCCGGACGGCACCCGTCGCGCCGGCAACAGCTCAGGCGCCTGGTCCCGCAGGAAGTCTGCGAACGAGGACGAAGCCGGCGAGAAGTACGCGGTGGGCAGACCCGGACCGGAAAGCCCCGCGCGAGGGGAGGTGTTGTCCATACGTGCTCTTGGTTCCCATCTGTGCTGTGGTTGTCCCAACGAACGCATCGCGCACCCGCGACCACCGCCCCGCGACCTCACCGGGACGGCGACCACGGGAGACGACTACTCGCCGCCCTTCTGCACGTAGGCGCGCACGAAGTCCTCGGCGTTCTCCTCCAGCACGTCGTCGATCTCGTCGAGGATCGTGTCGACGTCCTCGCCGAGCTTCTCGCGCCGTTCCTGACCCGCCGCTCCGGCCGCCTCGAACTCCTCGTCGGAGTCGCCGCCGCCGTGCTTCTCGACCTTCTCCTGCGCCATCTCGCCTCCCGGTGTGGCTGATGATTCCTAGCCTACCCAGCGGCCCCGACATTCGGGGCAACGCCGCGATCGCGATCCCCCGGACGCCCTAGTCCGAACCAGTGATGGCCTCGACCAGCTCCTCCGCCGTCGCCGAAGCGTCCAGCAGCTTCCCGACGTGCGCTTTCGTCCCCCGCAGCGGCTCCAGCGTCGGGATCCGCACCAGCGACTCCCGGCCCACGTCGAAGATCACCGAATCCCACGACGCCGCCGCGATCGAAGACGCGTACTTCTCCAGCGCCCGGCCCCGGAAGTAGGCCCGGGTGTCCGAAGGCGGCGTCGTGATCGCCGCCTGGACCTCCTCCTCCGTCACCAGCCGCTTCATCGAACCCCGCGTGACCAGCCGGTTGTACAGGCCCTTGCCCAGCCGCACATCCGAGTACTGCAGGTCCACCAGCCGCAGCCGAGGCGCGCCCCAGGCCAGCTGGTCCCGCTCCCGGTACCCCTCCAGGAGCCGCAGCTTCGCCGGCCAGTCCAGCCGGTCCGCGCACTCCTGCGGATCCCGCGCCAGCGCGTCCAGCGTCTCGCCCCAGACCCGCAGCACCTCCTTCGAGGCCTCGTCCGCGCTCGTCCGCTCCAGGTTGGCCGCCGCGATCTCGTGATACGCGAACTGCAGGTCCAAGCCGGTGAACTTCTTCCCGTTCGCCAGCTCGACCTGCACCTTCAAGGTCGGGTCGTGGCTGATCTGGTGCACCGCGCGCACCGGCTCGTCCAGCTTCAGCTCGTCGAACCGGATCCCCGACTCGATCAGGTCCAGCACCAGCGCCGTCGTCCCGACCTTCAGATACGTCGAGTACTCCGCCAGGTTCGCGTCCCCCACGATCACGTGCAGCCGCCGGTACTTGTCCGCGTCCGCGTGCGGCTCGTCCCGGGTGTTGATGATCCCGCGCTTCAGCGTCGTCTCCAGGCCGACCTCGACCTCGATGTAGTCCGCGCGCTGCGAGAGCTGGAACCCGGCCTCCTCGCTCTGCTGCCCGATCCCCACCCGGCCCGAGCCCGTGATCACCTGCCGCGACGCGAAGAACGGCGTCAGCCCCGCGATCACCGCCGTGAACGGCGTCGACCGCGCCATCAGGTAGTTCTCGTGCGTGCCGTAGCTCGCGCCCTTGCCGTCCACGTTGTTCTTGTACAGCTGCAACGGCGGCTGCCCGGGCACGGTCGCCGCCTTCAGCGCGGCCTCCTCCATCACCCGCTCGCCCGCCTTGTCCCAGATCACCGCGTCGCGCGCGTTCGTGACCTCGGGCGCCGAGTACTCCGGGTGCGCGTGGTCCACGTACAACCGCGCCCCGTTGGTCAGGATGACGTTCGCCGCCCCCAGATCCTCCACGTCCGGATCGTGGCCGGGACCGCCCGGACCCGTCAGGTCGAACCCGCGGGCGTCCCGCAACGGGGACTCCACCTCGTAGTCCCAGCGGGCCCGGCGGGCCCGCGGAATGTCCGCCGCCGCCGCGTAGGCGAGCACGACCTGAGTCGAGGTGAGCACCGGGTTCGCCGTGGCGTCCCCGGGCACGGCGATGCCGTATTCGACTTCGGTTCCCATGATCCGACGCATGCCACCACCCTACGGGGTGCACCCGTGCGACGATGCCCCCATGCCAGGCAGTGACGAACTCGTTGCCCTCTATGACCGAACCGGCCGGGCCACCGGGGAAGTGCTCCGCTCCCGCGTCCGCGCGGAAGGACTCTGGCACGCGGCGGGCGTCGTGCTGGTCCGTTCGGGCGACGGCGGCTCCGTCTACGTCCACCTCCGCACCCCGGACAAGGACATCTTCCCGTCCACCTGGGACTGCTGGGCCGGCGGCGTGGTCGCCGCGGGCGAGACCCCCGCCGAATGCGCCCGCCGCGAACTCGCCGAAGAACTCGGTGTCCACGGAGTGGAACCGGAACCGCTGTTCACCCTCGTCTACGACCAGGGCACCCTCCACTGCCACAACTTCGCCTTCGAAGTCCGCTGGGACGGCCCCATCCGCCACCAGCCCGAGGAGATCGTCGAAGGCCGCTGGATCCCGCTCGAACAGCTGCGCGCCTGGGTCGAAGACCCCGCCCGGCCGTTCATCCCCGACGGCCGCGCCGGCGTTCTCGAATGGTTCCGCCGCTACGGCTGAGCGACCAGCTTGGCCACCAGCTTCGGCAACAACCGCTTCGCCGCGTCCGCCGCCCGCGTCGGCGTACTCGCCGCGACACTCAACGCCGACACGAGGTTTCCCTTCGCCACCAGCACCGTGCACGTCGAGCCCTCGCACCACGCCCGCAGCCCGGTCACGCCTGCCTGCGCCGGCAGCGAAAGCACCGTCCCCGCACAGTCCGCCCCGGACACCACGTCCGCGCCGGAGCGGTCCGGATAAGCCGTCACCTGGTGATCCAGCACCGAGCCACTCGGATACACCCAGCTCGCCGACCGCTGCTCCCCCGCCGCCAAGCCCGTGAGACAGCCCGAAACCTTGCCCGCACCGGGGTGCACACCTTCTTCGGCAACGTCCTCATCGGACAGCAGCGCCCTCGGAACCGCCGCGATGGCCACCGCCCGCGCGTCCGGCTTCGGCACCACCGGCAGACGCGGGGCCGGTGCCGCGGCAGCCGACGGCGTATCACGCACCGGCGTCGGATCGTCGTAGTACGTCTCGAGATTGTTGGGCCGATTGCCGCACCCGGCCAGCCCGACGAACGCGACCGCGGCCACGGCGAGCACCTGCCGATGACGCACTTGCTGCCCCTCCGCAAGATCCGCGCCCCGCCCAGCCGGAACGCGATGCAGCGAGGGTAGTGCAGCCCTTCAGTCCCACCCGAGCCGGGACCGGTGCCGCCAGTACGCGGCCGGCTCCTCGGCCACCGCGGCCAGCCCGGCCAGCTCGTCCGCGCCCAGCGAGAGCTCCGCGGCGGCCAGGTTCGCCGCCAGCTGAGCCGGGCTCGACGGCCCGATCACCGCCGCCGACACCCATTCCTGCGCCAGCACCGCCGCAACCGCCACCGCGTCCGGGCCCACTCCGTGCGCCGCGGCGATCCGCGCCACCACCGGCGGGGCCTCGACCGCGAGCCGCCCGTTCGCCAGCGTCTCCTTGACCAGCACGCGTTTCCCCGCCGCCCACGCCTCGGCGAGCGCGGCGCCGGCCGAGGTTTCCAACACGTTCCAGGTGGACTGCACCGCCGTGAACACCGGCCGCCCCGCCACCTCCAGCCCGAACGCGCGCCGGACCGCGTCCGCCTGCGCCGGCCCGGACGTCGAGAACCCCACCTCGACCCCGGCCGCGGAAAGCCCCGCCAGCGCGTCGATCAGCGGCTCGTCCGAGAACAGTGGACTGTCCACAGTGAGCGAATGCACCTGGTAGAGATTCACCCGGTCCCCCAGCAGCGCCCGCGTCTGCGCCCACTGCTCGTGGAACCGCGCCGCCGTGTGCTCCTTGACCTCATGGACCTCGGCGTCCAGCCGCCACTCGCCGACGTAGCGGTAGCCCCACTTGCTCGACACCGTCACGTCGGTGTGGCCACGCTCGTCGAGCCAGCCGGCCAGGAACTCCTCCGAGAGCCCGTACGAGCGCGCCACATCGACCCACCGGACGCCCGCGCGGTAGGCGTCGTCCAGCACGGCGTGGGTGGCGGCCCGCATCGCCGCGACGTCCCGCGACGCCGGCAGGTCCCGGCCCAGGTTGATGTACGCGGGCCGGCCCAGTGCGGCGAGCCCCACCGCGATGCGATCCATGGATTCCCTTGTCTTTGCCGGGTTTTTGCGGGCTGGCGACGAGGACTGATTTTCTCAAATCGCGCGGCTGTATAGGTCGTTATACATCTTGTTTGTGCCGGAGGATGGCCAGCCATTGGCCGGAGTTCTGGGCCTGGCGGTGGAGCTTCTCGAGCCGTGCCGCCGGGGCCCGGACGTAGCCCTTGCCGAAGACCGGCGCGATCTGGCGGAGGCTCGCTCCCTCCTCGCGGGCAGCCAGCAGCGCCCAGTCGGACGCGTCGGCACACGCGGCCGACGCGCGGCGCAGCTCCCCCAGCAGCTCGATCAGCTCCGGCGCACCCACCTCCCCCGCCTGGACGGCGGCCGCCGTCGTCTCCAGCCAGGCCATGACGTCGGCTTCGGTGATCGGCGCGCGCGGCCGACCTGCGTCATCTGTGCTCACGCCCGTGAGTATAGGGCGTTATACAGCCGTCTTCAGTGCCCGGTCCGAAAACCGCTGGCCCCTCGGCGCGGCGAACCCGTTGACTGGGCGGGAATTCACGAAGGCTGGGAGGACCATGCGCGGGCGGTTCGGTGTCACAGCGCGGTTCGGTGTCACGGCGCGGTTCATCGCGCTGGCGACGGTGTGGGGTGCCAGTTTCCTGTTCATCAAGGTGGGCCTCGAAGGCCTCTCCCCCGCGCAGGTCGCGCTGGCCCGGGCCGGCTTCGGCGCGCTCGGGCTGGCCGTGATCCTGGTGGTGCGACGGCGGCCGCTCCCCCGCGACCCGGGACTGTGGGGCCATCTCGCGGTCGTCTCGGTGCTGCTGTGCGTGGGGC
Source organism: Amycolatopsis sp. (assembly GCA_036502365.1). Classification (GTDB taxonomy): domain Bacteria; phylum Actinomycetota; class Actinomycetes; order Mycobacteriales; family Pseudonocardiaceae; genus Amycolatopsis. The sequence goes on along the minus strand of DASXYS010000179.1, from coordinate 6,437 downwards.
CGTTCCTGTTGTTCTCCTGGGCGGAGCAGTACATCCCGTCCGGGCTGGCCAGCATCTTCAACGCGACCACGCCGCTGCTCACGATGCTCTTCGCCGCCGCCACGCTCCCCGCGGAGCGCCTCACCCGGCCCCGGCTGGCGGGCCTCCTGCTCGGTTTCGCGGGTGTGCTGACCCTCGTCGGAGTGTGGCAGGGCATCGATCTCACCCACGAGCTGACCGCGCAGCTGGCCTGCCTGGGCGCCACGACGTGTTACGGCGCGGCGTTCGTCTACCTGCGCCGTTTCGTGTCGCCGCGCGGCGCCGACCCCGTCACCGTCGCGTTCGGACAGGTCGGCTTCGCCACGGTGATCCTGGGCCTGCTGGCCCCCGCGGTGGCCACCTCGCCCGTCCACCTCAGCCCCGCCGTGGTGCTCAGCATGCTCGTGCTCGGCGTGTTCGGGACGGGTGTCGCGTACGCGTGGAACACCGCCGTCGTCGCCGCTTGGGGAGCCGCCAACGCGTCCGCCGTGACTTACCTCACACCAGTGGTCGGTGTAGTGCTCGGCGTGGTCGTGCTGAACGAGCCGGTGCACTGGAACGAACCCGTCGGCGCGGTCCTGGTGGTGCTCGGGATCCTGGCCTCGCACGGACGGCTCGTGCCGCGCCGGAAGGCCGCGCTCGCCGCCCGTCCCTGAGGCATTCCCCGGCCGGACACGGCAGTGGGGCCGCCGGCGAACCGGCGGCCCCACGTGCTCCGTGATTCCTACAGGTACTGACCCGTGTTGGTGGCGGTGTCGATCGCCCGCCCCGAGTCCTGGTTCTTGCCGGTGACGAGGGTCCGGATGTAGACGATCCGCTCCCCCTTCTTGCCGGAGATCCGGGCCCAGTCGTCCGGGTTCGTGGTGTTCGGCAGGTCTTCGTTCTCCGCGAACTCGTCGACGATCGCGTCCAGCAGGTGCTGCACGCGCAGGCCGGGCTGGTTGGTCTCCAGCACGGACTTGATCGCCGACTTCTTCGCCCGGTCCACGATGTTCTGGATCATCGCGCCCGAGTTGAAGTCCCGGAAGAACAGGACCTCCTTGTCCCCGTTGGCGTAGGTCACCTCGAGGAACCGGTTCTCGTCGCTCTCCTCGTACATCCGCTCGACGGTGTGCTGGATCATCGCGTCGAACGTGGCCTTCTGGTCACCGCCGAACTCCGCCAGGTCGTCGGCGTGGACCGGCAGGCCTTCGGCCAGGTACTTGGAGAAGATGTCCTTCGCGCCTTCGGCGTCCGGACGCTCGATCTTGATCTTGACGTCGAGCCGGCCCGGCCGCAGGATCGCCGGGTCGATCATGTCCTCGCGGTTGGAGGCGCCGATGACGATGACGTTCTCCAGTCCTTCGACCCCGTCGATCTCCGAGAGCAGCTGCGGCACGATCGTGGTCTCCACATCGGAGGACACGCCCGAGCCACGGGTGCGGAAGATCGAGTCCATCTCGTCGAAGAACACGATGACCGGGGTGCCCTCGGACGCCTTCTCGCGAGCCCGCTGGAAGATCAGGCGGATGGACCGCTCGGTCTCGCCGACGAACTTGTTGAGCAGCTCGGGACCCTTGATGTTCAGGAAGTAGGACTTCCCGTCCTCGTTGTCGCCCCGGGCCAGCGCCACCTTCTTGGCCAGGGAGTTGGCCACCGCCTTGGCGATGAGCGTCTTCCCGCAGCCCGGAGGGCCGTACAGCAGCACGCCCTTCGGCGGCCGCAGCTGGTACTCCTGGTAGAGGTCGGCGTGCAGGAACGGCAGCTCCACCGCGTCGCGGATCTGCTCGATCTGCCGGCTGAGGCCACCGATGTCCTCGTAGCGGACGTCCGGCACCTCCTCCAGCACCAGGTCCTCCACCTCGGCCTTGGGCACCCGCTCGTAGGCGTACCCGGCCTTGGAGTCGACGAGCAGCGAGTCCCCCGGCTTCAGGGGCTGCTCGGCCAGCAGATCGGAGAGCAGGACGACCCGCTCCTCGTCCGCGTGCCCGACGACGAGCGCGCGAAGGCTTTCGCCCTCCACGTCCGGCGCGAGCACCTCACGCAGTGAGCACACCTCACCGGTGCGCTCGAAGCCGCCGCCTTCGACGACGGTGAGCGCCTCGTTGAGGCGCAGTGCCTGGCCACGTTGCAGCGACGAGACCTCCACGGCCGGCGACACCGAGACCCGCATCTTGCGGCCCGAGGTGAAGACGTCCACCGTGTTGTCCTCGTACGCCGCCACGAACACGCCATAGCCGCTGGGCGGCTGGGCCAGCCGGTCGACCTCCTCGCGGAGGGCGAGCAGCTGTCCCCGTGCTTCACGCAGGGTCTCGACCAGCTTGGTGTTGCGCTCGGTGAGCTGGCTCACCCGCTCCGACGCCTCGGCGAGGCGCTGTTCGAGAACTCGGTTCTGTCGCGGCGAATCGGTCAGTTTGCGGCGCAGCAGCGCCACTTCCTCCTCGAGAAAACGAATCTGCCGGGCTTCCTCGTTCGATGGCTGCCCTGCTCCGCTCGTTGCTGAAGGGTCGGCCTCCTCGCGCCGACCTCCGGGAAGGTCATGATGCATTGGGCACCTCCTCGGAGTGCTTTTCATTCCACGGTACCGGCGATCACCGACAAGAAAAGGCCTTTCCGCATTACAAGATCGGCGCGTCGCGTGTTCTCCACCCGCCCAGCACGGCGGCCACCGCAGCGCAAGCGGCCATTTCGGTGCCCGGGCACCGAACCGCGACACGCCGTGTTCCACCAGGCGAAAGCAAGCAGCACAGAGATACCCGCCACGCTGCCCGTCGAACCCTGTTTCCGGCCCAGATCCGGCCTCGGCGCACGGATCCGTCCGCTGGTGGTTAGCATCGGCCGCGACCTCACCACACCTGGTGGCCGGGTCTCCACGCGCAGGAGCTAGGGGGCACAGACATGACCTACCCGCCGCAGCAGCCCGGCGGCTACGGCCAGCAGGGCGGCGGTTACGGGCAGCAGCCGGATCCGTACGGCCGGCCGCAGCAGCCCGGCTACCCCCAGTCGGGCCCCCAGCAGCAGCCCGGTTACCCCGGGGCCGGCCCGCAGTACGGCCAGCAGCCCGGCGGGTACGAGGGTGGTTACCCCCAGCAGGGCGGCTACGGGCAGCAGCAGCCGGGATACCCCCAGTCAGGCCCGCAGCAGCAGCCGGGATACCCGGGCGGGACCCAGCAGTTCCCGCAGCAGGATGCCTACCAGCAAGGCGGATTCGGCGACCAGTACGGCCAACCGGGTGGTTATTCCCAGGGCGGCTACGGTGAGCAGCCCCCGCCGAAAAAAAAGAAAACCGGCTTGATCATCGGCATCGCGATCGGTGCCGTGGTCGTCGTCGGCGGCGCGGCCGGGCTCATCATCGGCCTGACCGGCAACGACAGCAACACGAACACCGCCGCGCCGCCGGTCTCGAGCGCGCCCAAGAACCCCGCGCCGAGCCAGCCGAAGAGCAGTTCGCCGACGCGGCCGTCCAGCTCGGGCTCCGCCCCGACGACCGGCGCCGGCGGCTCCGGCCCCGCACCCGGCGGCAAGGCGTCCTCGCAGGAGCTGTTCCAGGCCGCCGCGGCCGACTTCAGCGCCGGTGACGGCAAGGCGCTCTCGACGCTCGCCTGCCGCAGCCTCTACTCCGGCGGCTCCGTGAACATCCAGACCATCCAGGTCGAGCTCACGGGCACCGCGCAGGAGAACGGTGACAACGCCACCGTGCGGTACAAGGCCACACAGGGGACGAAGACGGCGAACGGGACCATGACGTCCAAGCGCGAGTCCGGCGTCTGGTGTCTTGTGGACGCCCAAGCGGACAAGAAGTGAAACCCCGGCGGTGAGCGGACGGCTCACCGCCGGGCTCGCCCTGCTCGGCGCGCTCGTGGCCGGGGTGGTGATCGGGCTGCTCCTGGTCGCCCCCGCCGGCCCCGACGACGCTGCCGTGCCCCCGGCGCCGCCGCCGGCCACGACCGCGGCGCGGCCCACCGCGGTGACCCCGGCGCCGGACGCCGACATCGCCGCGGTGACGGTCCTCGCACACGCGATCGCCGACGCGATCCAGCGCCGGGACGCGAAGAAGTTCGGCACCCTCACCTGCCGGCCACAGACCTCGGATGCGCTGTCGGCCTTGCAAAAACGCTGGGACGCGGCCGGGCCGATGGCCGTCACGCTGCCCGAGGCACCGACCGTCGACGGCGATTCGGCCGGCGTGAACATCCACGTCGAGGGCACCGGCGGCCGCAAGCAGACGCCGTTCCCGATGCGCCGGGAGAACGGCCGCTGGTGCGTGCCGGGCTGAGGCTCGGGCTCAGCCCTTGCCCTTGGCGGGGCGCCGCGAAACCCGCGGGGACACCGTGCCGTCCGCCAGCCGCCTGGCGGTGAGCAGGAACGCGGTGTGCGCGACCATCCGGTGGTCCGGCCGCACCGCCAGGCCCACCACGTGCCACGGGCGCACCAGCGACTCCCACGACTCCGGCTCGGTCCAGCACTGCTGCTCCCGCAACGACTCCGTCACCCGGGACAGCTGGGTCACCGTGGCCACGTAGACGGTCAGCACGCCGCCCGGCACCAGGTGCGCGGCGACGTTCGGCAGCTGGTCCCACGGCGCCAGCATGTCCAGCACCACGCGGTCCACCTCGCCCGTGTGCGTGGCGAGGTCGGCGACGGTGAGCGACCAGTTGTCCGGCTTCTCGCCGAAGAACTTCACCACGTTGCGCTCGGCGTGCTCGGCGTGGTCGTCCCGGATCTCGTACGAAGACACCCGCCCGGCCGGGCCGACCGCGCGCAGCAGCGAACAGGTCAGCGCGCCGGACCCGGCACCGGCTTCCAGCACGCGCGCGCCGGGGAAGATGTCGCCGAACATGACGATCTGCGCGGCGTCCTTGGGGTAGATCACCTGGGCGCCGCGCGGCATCGACAGCACGTAGTCCGGCAGCAGCGGCCGGAGCGCGAGGTAGGTGCTGCCGCCCGCGGACGTCACCACCGAGCCCTCGGGGAGCCCGATCAGGTCGTCGTGGGCGAGGGCGCCGCGATGGGTGTGGTACTCCCCGCCGTCGGCGAGGGTCAGGGTGTAGTGGCGGCCCTTCGAATCCGTCAACTGAACCCGGTCACCCACACTGAACGGTCCGCTGACCGACAACTTCGTCCTCCACCCTCACGCGAAACGCTGGCGTCAGATCTTCCCAGGTCGCCCGCGCGGGCCGCGGCTGGGGTCAGTACCCGCGGCGGTCGCGCACGAGCGCGGCCCGGAGATCGTCCCGGCGCAGCACCCCGGCCGGGCGGCCTTCGTCGTCGACCACGAGGAACTGCCACGCCGGGGTCTCCCGGACCCGCTCGGCGATCTCCTCGCCCGGTTCGGAGGCCAGCAGCACGGTCTCGGCGCGGATCGGCTCGGCCGCCAGCTCCGCGGGCGCGTGCGGATTGGTCGCGGCGAGCTGTTCGGCCGCCTGCTCGTCGAGCAGTCCCGCGGCGACGCCGTCCGCCCGCACGAGCACTACGCCGCGACCGGCGGACGCGGCGAGCGCGTCGGACACCGGGCTCTCCGCGGGCAGTTGCAGCACCGGCCGCACCAGCTCGGTGATCTCCAGCCCGTCCGGCCAGCTCCGCCGGGCCTCCGCGACGAGTTCGGCGCGGGCGCCCAGAATGACGAACCACGCCGTGACGACGCAGACGCCCAGGCGCAGCCAGCGGTCCTCGCTCGCGGTCGCCAGGCCCCACAGCGCCCACACGATCAGCGCGGTGGCGACCAGTGCGCCGCCGGCCACCGCGGCGCGGGTGCCCTTGGCGCGCAGCCCGGTCGCCGCCCACACACCGGCGCGCACCAGCCGCCCGCCGTCCAGCGGCAGTCCCGGGAGCAGGTTGAACAGGCCGACCGCGAAGTTCGCCACGGCGCACTCGGCGATCAGCAGCCACACCGCGCCGTCCGGCGGCACCGCGAGCATCAGCAGCGCGCAGAACCCGCCGAGCACCAGCGACACGGCCGGGCCCGCCGCGGCGACCAGCCCCTCCTGCCCCGGTTTGCGCGGGGTCCGCGCCACTTCGGACAGTCCGCCGAGCAGGAACAGCCGCAGCCGCCGCACCGGGATCCCCAGCCGCAGCGCGACCAGGCAGTGTCCCAGCTCGTGGGCGAGCACCGAGAGCCCGAGCAGCACCGCGAACGCGGCCGCCAGCAACCACGACGTCAGCGTCGACGCGTCCGGCAGCAACCGGCTGACCAGCGGCGCGTAGAGCACGACGATGATCGCCGAGCCGATCCACCAGGACGGCGCCAGCAGGACCGGGACCCCGCCGACGCGGAACAGCAGCAACCCGCCGTCGCCGGTGGCGGCCCGCCGGGGCGGCCCGGCACTGTGCTGACTGGTCGCGGCCATGCGGGCAAGAGTAAAGGGCGGGGTGTGGGGAGGCGGTTATCCGCCCCGCGCGGACGAGTGGTGTCGCCGGTTCCGGCCGGTCAGGGCGGCGCG
>DASXYS010000178.1:0-5776 GCA_036502365.1 Amycolatopsis sp. | reverse complement strand
CCCGCTCGCGGCCGGCCGCGCCCATCGCCGCCGCCTCCAGGTTCACGATGCCGAGCGGCTCGTAGACGGACGGGACGACGAACACGGTGGCCCCGCTGATGAGCGGTACCAGCTGCTCGCGGGGCAGCATCGCCTCGATCCACACGACGCCCGGGCGGCGCTGCTGCAGCGCCGCCACGGTGTCGGCCACCTGCTGCCGCTCGGCGGGGATGTCGGCGGCGCCGGCGCAGAGCACCAGCCCGGCCTCGGCCGGCAGCTGCTCGGCGGCGGCCAGCAGGTGGTTCACGCCCTTCTGCCGGGTGATCCGGCCGACGAACAGCGCGTACGGCCGGTCCGGGTCGATGCCGTGCTTGCGCAGCACGTCGTGGCCGGGATCGGGTTGGTAGAGCGAGGTGTCGATGCCGTTGTGCACCACGTGGACCCGCTCCGGATCCACCGCCGGGTACGCCCGGAGCACGTCCTCGCGCATGCCGCCGCTGACGGCGATGATCGCGTCCGCGGCCTCGTAGGCGTCGCGCTCGATCCAGGACGACACGCGGTAGCCGCCGCCGAGCTGCTCGGCCTTCCACGGCCGCAACGGCTCCAGCGAATGCGCGGTGATCACGTGCGGGATGCCGTGGGTGAGCTTCGCGAGGTGACCGCCGAGGTTGGCGTACCAGGTGTGGCTGTGCGCGAGGTCGTGGCCGCCCAGCGCTTCGGCCATGGAGACGGCGATGTCGATCGTCGCGAACGCGGGCTGGCTGTACTCGTGCGGGTCCCGGTGCCCGTGCGCGCCGTCGGGACGGTCCGGGCCCCAGCAGTGGACGTCGAGGTCGACCAGCGACCGCAGTTCGCGGGCGAGGAACTCGACGTGCACCCCCGCTCCCCCGTACACGTCCGGTGGGTACTCCCGGGTGAGCAGGCCGACCAACATGACCCGACCCTAAACGGCGCGGCGGCGTGAGTGCAGTGCGAGGACAAGACGAATCCGTGTCGTGATCGACAACGCCACGAATGCCAGTCAGCCCGCCACCCCACGCAGCCCGTGCCGCCGAAGCTCCCAGCCCGCGAGGCGGTGGATCACGGCGGGGTCGTGCTCGCGCCAGCCGGCGGTCAGCTCGCCCGCCTTCGCCACTCGCGGCAGCGGGCGCGTGACGAGGGCGCGCAGCGCGAGCAGGTCGAGCCCGTCTTCGCCCTGACGGCGCAGGCGAGCGGCCGCGGTCGCGCCGCGGGTGAACCGCCAGCGCAGCGGCAGCCACGAGACCAGCAGGAACACCACCGGCAGCGCCACCACGAACGCCGCCATCCACCACGCGAGGTCGGTCACGGCGTCGATCTGCCAGTGCCCGGCGTCGGCGAGCTTGGTGCCGGCGGCGGATCCGGTGTGCAGCGCCCCGGCCAGCGCGTCGCCGATCAGCGGGATGCCGCCGGCCTTCGCGGCGGCCGAATCGAAGGTGCCGCGCAGGCCCGAACCCGCGTCGACGAGGCCGTCGCCGGGCGCGCGCATCCGCATCACCTCGGTGTGCACCTGCACGGCGAGCCACACCGCGGACGTGGTGAGGCCGAGGGCGAAGAGATCGGCGAGGAGCTGGGCGGCGCGGCGGGCCGGGCGGTCGGCGTAAACCTTCATCGAGGTCCCTTCTCTCGCGAGCCCCGGCGACATACCCGCGCGCGCCCTGGGCAAACCGCCGGCCGAGGGATTACTCCTTGTGCAGCAACGGGTTTACCGCCGGTCAGGCCCGCTGCCCGACGACGACGGTGGCCCCCGGTTCCTCGGACTCCTCGACCCGCGCGCGCAGGCCGGCGCGTTCGACGTCGGCCACCGCGCGGGCCGCCTGGCCCTCGCTCGTCTCGAACAGCACGTGGCCGCCGGGGGCGAGCCAGCCCGGGGCTTTCGTGACCACGCGGCGCAGGACGTCGAGCCCGTCGGCGCCGCCGTCGAGGGCCACCAGCGGCTCATGCTCGCGCGCCTCGGGCGGGAGCAGGGCGATCTCGCCGGTCGGCACGTACGGGACGTTGGAGATCAGCACCTCGACGCGTCCGCGCAGCTCACGCGGCAACGGCGTGTAGAGGTCGCCCTGGTACACGCGGCCCACGACGTTGCGGCGAGCGCACCGGACCGCCGCCGGCTCGATGTCGGTGGCGTGCAGTTCGACCGGCACCGCCGCGGCGACCACGGCGCCGAGCGCCCCGGACCCGCAGCACAGGTCGACGACCACCGCACCGGGACGCGCGAACCCGATGGCCAGCCGCGCGAGCAGCTCGGTGCGGTGCCGCGGGACGAATACCCCCGGCTCCACCACGAACCGCCGGCCGGCGAACTCCGCCCAGCCGAGCACGTGCTCCAGCGGCAGGCCGTCGACCCGCCGCCCGACCATGGCGTCCAGCTCGTCGGCGGTGGCGGCGGCTTCGACGAGCAGCCGCGCTTCGTCCTCGGCGAACACACACCCGGCGGCGCGCAGCCGTAGGACAACGGACTCGGGATCCGGCAAGAACAACGGAAAGCCTCTCGGGTGACATGGGGAGCAACGCGCTCCCCGGCGCCCACCGTCGCACGAGCCCGCACGCAGCACGCACTTGCCCGGCTCTACCACCAGAGTGCGGTTGACCTGCGTTTCTACAAGCAGGGACGTCGGTGGACGTTCTCGCTACCCTTCCCGGGTAGTCACTGGTACTCTGGTATCGGAGAAGATCACTCGCACCGCGCCAAGGAGAGTTCGGGCATGGCTGCCGCCACCGCTCCTATCAAGGTAGATGCCGCGACCGATGAACTTGTGTCCCACGCGGCTCATTTCATGTCGCGCTCGAAGAAGGACATCGTCGATGCTGCCGTGCGCGAATACATCGACGCTCACCGGGACGAGATCAACGCTGGGATCAAAACCGCACTTGGCCAGCTCAACGGCTCCGATGCTGTTGCCGTCTCCCTGATGACCGGATTCGACGCTGATGAACTCGACGACCTCGGCGGCCTGCCGAAATAGCTCAGCACATGGCGGTCGATCTTGCCGCCGGAAGGTTCTCTAGCATTTCGAATATGACTCAGGCCCCAGTCGGTGTACGCCCGACCAAGAGATGCCTTGCCGATCTCGGCCTGGCGTTGCCAGACCTCAGCCTTCCCCTCGACGAGATTGACAACCCGGTCGTTGTCACCGCGCAAGCGGTCCCGGCGAAGCGGGACGCCGGCGGAGCCCGACGGATCTTGTCACTGAGCGATCGTGTGTGGTTCAAGGTCAAGACTGGCGATCAGCGAGCCGTCGTCACCCAGCTGCAGGGCGACTACCTGCCGGACGGCCTTCCGTCGGGTACCGGCGCGTGGTGGATCGGCGCGGCCGGACACCGTCAGGCTGACAGCCCGCAACGTGACTTCTACGAATCGATCCGGCGCGAATGCACCATTGGTAAGATTGTCTCGACCGCTTGTCTACTCCCTGGCGATTGGGACTGGAAGCGCGTCACAGCCGAGCAAGCTGTCATCTGGCGACGTGAAATGAAGCGAATGGTGATCCACCTCATCGCCATGTCTCTGACGACCGGACGTCTCGCTGTGGCCGAGTTCCGACACCATCGTGTCAAAGCCTTTGTCCATGCCGACGACGGCCACGAAGCATACTTGGCGATCATTGCCGAAGGCATTCCCGGCCCGGCGATCTTCGCCCTGCTCCTCGACTGTGTTCCCGGCATTGCGACCGACGCCTGGCAACCTGAGCCGTCTCCGCTTGCGGCGATGGAGCCGTCACCCGGAGAGATCATCTGGTCGACGCTGTTCCCATCAGAGGTAGCGAGCGCGATTCTCGAACTCGACGCTGACATCACTCGCTGACCGGCCCGGGCATGTCGGCTGGACCGTCTGTGCGCGGCAGGTGTGCCTCTTTCTGAGGCCGGACAACATGCCAGCTTGGCCGTCGACCTCAAGCCACGCCACATTCAGAGGCGCCGCCACCCATGAGTCACAATCGCGGGCCCTTGCGCGTCAGAGTGGGGAGAGCACCCGGACCGGAGGAGCACAGTGGACGAGCGGGACCTGGCGGCGCAGCAGTTCGAGACCCATCGCGCCCACCTCAAGGCGGTGGCCTACCGGATGCTGGGCTCGCCGGCCGAAGCGGACGACGCCGTCCAGGAGGCCTGGCTGCGGTTCAGCCGCGCCGGCACCGAAGACGTCGGAAACCTCGGCGGCTGGCTGACCACGGTGGTCAGCCGGGTGTGCCTCGACGTGCTGCGGTCACGGGCGTCGAGGCGCGAGGAGCCGGCCGGCGACCAGCTCCCGGACCAGGCGGGCGGCGCCGATCCCGAGGACGAGGCCGTGCTCGCCGATTCGGTCGGGCTCGCGTTGCTCGTCGTGCTCGACACCCTGTCCCCGGCCGAGCGGCTGGCGTTTGTGCTGCACGACATCTTCGCTCTGCCGTTCGAGGAGATCGCGCCGATCGTGGACCGCGCCCCGGCCGCCGCGCGCCAGCTCGCGAGCCGCGCGCGCCGCCGGGTCCGGGGCGGCACCACCGCTTCGGAGGCCGGCCTCGACCGGCGCCGCCGGGTCGTCGACGCCTTCCTCGCCGCCGCGCGCGAAGGCGACTTCACCGCGCTCGTCGCCGTGCTCGATCCCGACGTCGTGCTGCGCGTGGACGGCGACGACTCCGCTCTCGTCCACGGCGCCGAGCAGGTGGCGAACGGCGCACGGCGGTTCTCCGAACGCGCCGGCTTCGCGCGGCCGGCCCTGGTCGACGGCAAGCCCGGCCTCATCGTCGCCCCGCTGGGCCGGCTGGTGGCGTCGATGGCGTTCACCATCGACGGCGACCGGATCACCGGCATCGAGATCGTCACCGAGCCCGAGCGGCTCGCCGGGCTGACGGTGGCCGTCTTCTGAAGTGCGGCGATTGTCGCGGAACCGGGTACCCGGGCCGGTCCGGGGCGGTAACCTGGCCGGACGCCCGTCCCCGTCTCCTCGGAAGGCGGTGATCCGCTCGTGGCGGCTATCCGGCCCACTGTCACCCGCCGGCGCGAGCTGGCGCACACCAGTGCCCGGTCGCTGCTGATGACGGTGCTCGGCGAGTACGTGCTGCCCCGCCAGGACGCGGTCTGGACCTCCATGCTGGTCGACGTGCTCGCCCTGTTCAAGGTCGAGGAGAAGTCGGCGCGGCAGGCACTGGCCCGGGCTTCGGGCGAGGGCTGGCTGCAATCGGAGCGGGCCGGCCGCCGGGTGCGCTGGTCGCTGACCCCGCCGGGACGGCGCCTGCTGACCGAGGGCGCCGAGCGGATCTACAGCTTCGGCAAGGGCCGCGAGGAATGGGACCGCCGGTGGCTCGTGCTGCTGGTGTCCGTGCCGGAGACCCAGCGCGACCTGCGCCACCGCATGCGCACGCGACTGAGCTGGGCGGGCTTCGGCTCGCCCGCGCCGGGTGTGTGGATCAGCCCGGACACCTCCGCGCAGGCCGAAGCCGCGCGGCTGGTCGAGGACCTGACCGACAGCGGCCAGGCGATGTCGTTCGTCGCCGGCTACGCGGACATCGGCGACGAGCACCAGATGGCGGCGCGTGCCTGGGACCTCAGCGAGCTGGACCGCCACTACGAGCGGTTCATCGACGAGTTCACCGGCCTCGCGCCCCGCTCGGGCGAGGCCGTGCTGCTCGCGCAGACCCGCCTGATCCACGAATGGCGCCGCTTCCCGTTCCTCGACCCGGGCCTGCCGCCCGATCTCCTGCCCGAGCGCTGGAGCGGCGCACAGGCGGCGGACCTGTTCCACCACCGTTACGCCGAATGGCGCGCCGAAGCCCAGCACCACTGGGACACGATCGTCGAGGGC
>DASXYS010000177.1:0-47458 GCA_036502365.1 Amycolatopsis sp. | reverse complement strand
AAAAACCGCTGGTCAGCCCTACGACGAGTCACTCTTTGCCCACACCGGATCGGCCACATCATCCAAGCAGCACTCGTCCTCACCCACCACGAACACCACAGGCACTACTGAGAAAACCTCAATGTGGCGTTGGTTGCGTTGAACGCACCGAACGCCACATTGGGGCGCATGGCCGGCGGCCGCCCAGGCGGCGGGCATTGAGCCAGGGCCGGTCAGCGGACGCCGAGGTCGAACTCCAGGCTGTAGCGGTTCGAGGGCATCGCCCCGGCGGCCTTGGCGCCGTCCACCGGGAGCACCGCGCCGCTGATGAACCGGGATTCGTCGCTGGCCAGGAAAACGATGGCCTTCGCCACTTCCCACGCCTCGCCGACGCGCGCGGCGGGAGTGCTGGCCACCAGCTGGTGCTGCTTGGCCTCGAAGTCGTCCGGCGAGGCGAGAGTGGAGCGCAGCATGTCGGTGTCGATGGCGCCCGGGTTGACAGTGTTCGCCCGGATGCCCTGGTGCGCGTGCGCCACCGCGATCGACTTCGTCAGGCCGACGAGCGCGTGTTTCGTGGCGTTGTAAACCGGGTCGGCCGGGCGGCCCATCATCCCGCCGTTCGACGACGTCGTGACGATGCTGCCCGCGCGCTGCTCGATCATGTGCGGCAGCACCGCGCGGGTGCCCAGGAAGGCCGCGCGCACGTTCAGCGCGAAAATATGGTCGAACTCTTCAAGCGTGGTTTCGGCCAGCGGTTTCGCCAGGTGGATGCCGACGTTGTTGACCAGCACGTCGATCCGCCCGGCTTCGGCCAGCGCGCCGGCCACGAAGGTCGCGACCTGCTCCTCGTCCGTCGCGTCCACGAGGGAGTACTGCGCGCCCTCGACCGGCGACTCGGGCTCGCGGATGTCGCTCGCGAACACCGTTGCGCCCTCGGCGACGAACTCCCGCACCGTGGCGAGCCCGATCCCCCGTGCGCCACCGAAAACCACCGCGACCTTGCCGGCCAACCGACCCATGACGTTCAGTCCCTCGCTCTCAGCTGTGCGGTCCCGGCCGCGTCGAGCACGTAGTCCTCGGGCAGCCGGACCAGCGCGTCCGGCGCGCCGGTGTAACGGATCACCACACCGTAGACGGCGCGCGCGGCCTCAGCCGAAACGTACCCGGCCACGACGTCGTCGAACACGGCCTCGGGTGCTCTCCGCGAAGGGGCGCCATTACCGCCACCGCCGGGCAGCACCACATCGACCTCGTCGCCGGGTCCGAGCGCGACACGGCTCTTCGACGGCAGGTCCGGGCCGCCGACCAGGCCGAACCGCCCGACGGCGCCGGCCTGTCCACCGTCCACACCGGACGCAGCCTGCCGCACACGGTCGACGTTCCCGTTGACACTCCAGGAAATCTCGTCACGAGCCGCCATCGTGGTCCGCTGGCCGAGGCCGCCGCGGAACTCACCGGCGCCACCGGAGTCCACGCGCAACGCCCGCTCGTGCTGCACCAGCGGCGCCATCGTCTCGATCACCTCGGTCGGCGTCGAGCGCAGGCCGCTCGGGAACCCGGTGGTGTTCAGGCCGTCCTTCGCCGGGCGCGCGCCCATGCCGCCGGTCTGGAACACGTTGAGCATGAAGCCCTCGCCGCGCCAGATCGTCATCCACAGCGCGTCGGCGCTCGGCGCGACCGCGTGGCCCGGCAGCGCCCCGATCAGCAGGGACGGCAGGAAATGCCCGATCAGATGCCGTGACGCGACGGGCGCGGGCGGTAGACAGTTGAGCACCGAGCCTTCCGGCGCGGTCACGTGCACGGGGCGGAACGAACCCGCGTTGTGCGGCACCTCCGGGGAGATCGCCGCCTTCACCGCGAACGACGCGTACGCCCGCGTGTAGTTGAGCACCACGTTGATCCCGCGACGGCTCTGCGGCGACGACCCGGCGAAGTCGACGTGGATCTCGTCGCCCGCGACGGTGACGGCCACCCGCAGCACGACTTCCTCGTCGTCGAAGCCATCGGTGACCACTTCGTTGTGGTGGACGCCGTCCGGCAGGTTCGTGATCGCCTCGCGCAGCGCGCGCTCGGAGCGGTCCATGATCTCCGCGGCGATGTCGTCGAGCGTCTCCAGCCCGAACTCCGCGAGCAGCCGCACCAGGCTCGCGGCCCCGACTTCGTTGCCGGTGACCTGCGCGTACAGGTCGCCGATGGTCTCCTCCGGCGTGCGCACGTTCGCGCGGAGCAGCCGTTCCAGGTCCCCGTTCACCTCGCCGGCCCGCAGGAACTTCAGGATCGGCAGCCGGAGTCCTTCTTCGTAGACCTCGGTCGCCTCGGCCGACACGAGCCGCCCGCCGATGTCCGGCGCGTGGCAGCACGAGGCGAACCACGCGACCAGCCGCCCGCCCGCGAACACCGGCGTGGCCACGGTGATGTCGTTGATCTGCCCGGCGGTCAGCCAGGGGTCGTTGGTGAGCAGGACGTCGCCGGGCTCCAGCGTCTCCGGCGGGTACGCGGCGACGAAGTGGTGCATGCCGGTCGCCATCGCGTTGATGTGGCCGGGGGTGCCGCCGACGGACTGGCCGATCATCTCGCCGCGCGAGTCGAACACCGCGCACGCGAGGTCGAGCGATTCGCGGACCACGGCCGAAAACGCGGTGTTGACCAGCGCGTTCTGCTGCTCGGCGAGGATCGAGTGCAGCCGGTTGCCGAGCACGCCGACGAGGATCGGGTCAACCGTCACACGACCACCGCCAGGCTCGCGTCCGCGCGCACCTCGCACCGGGCGCCGGGCGGAACGACCACAGTGGACTCCCGCTCCTCGACGATCGCCGGGCCATCGAGCCGTGACCCTGGCGGCAGCCGGTACCGGTCGAACACCGCCGTGTCGACAAATCCACCTTCGACCGGGAAGTAGGCGGGACGGCTGCCCTTGAGCGCGTCGCCAGTCGTGATTTCCCGCAGCCGCAGGGAAACCTCGGGTGCGGGAGTTGACGAGACCACCCGCCAGTTCAGCACCTCGACCGCCACCGCCGGCCCGGTCCGCCGGTACAGCGAGCGGTAGACGTCCGTGAAGTCCGAAACCAGCGTCTCCGGCCAGGAGCCGCCGCGGACCGGCACGCGGACCTCGTAACCCTGTCCGGCATAACGCATTTCGGCGATCCGGCGGTGCGTCACCTCGGCCGAGCCCTGGAGCAGCGCGGCGCCCTCGGCCTCCATCTCGGCGAACAGCGCGTCGACCTCGTCCCAGGACAGGTCCAGCACGGCGGCACGGGCCGAACGCACGAAGTCGAACGCGAGCGGCGCGGTCAGGAAGCCCAGCGCGCTCAGCACTCCGGCCGCGGGCGGCGCCACGACCGTCGCCGTGCCCAAGGCCCGCGCGACCCCCGAGCCGTGCACCGGGCCGGCTCCGCCGAAGGTGTACATCGGCAGCTTCGCCGGGTCCTTGCCACGCTCGACGGCGTGCACGCGCGCGGCGTTCGCCATGTCCTCGTTGACGCTGGTGTGAATGCCCCAGGCCGCCTCCTCGACGCTGACGCCGAGCGGTTCCGCGATCCGTGTGCGCACGGCTTCGCGGGCGGCCTCGACGTCGAGGGCCATGCCGCCGCCGAGGAAGTAGGCCGGGTCGAGGTAGCCGAGCAGCAGGTCGGCATCGGTGACGGTCGGCTCGGTGCCGCCGCGGCCGTAACAGGCCGGGCCCGGTTCGGAGCCCGCCGAATCCGGGCCGACGGTGAGCAGGCCGAGCCGGTTGATCCGCGCGATCGAGCCGCCGCCGACGCCGATCTCGATCATGTCCGTCACCGGCACCTTCACCGGCAGGCCGGAACCGGGCAGCAGACGGTACTTGCGGTCCACTTCGAACTCGTGCGTCACCAGTGGCGCGCCGTCGGCGACCAGGCAGAGCTTCGCCGTAGTACCGCCCATGTCGAACGCCAGCAAGTCGTTTTCCCCGGCTGCCGCGGCGAAAGCGGACGCCGCGAGCGCGCCGCCCGCCGGGCCCGACTCGAGGATGCGGATCGGGTACTTCGCGGCCGTGGCCACCGTCGCGATCCCGCCGTGCGAAAGCATGATGTGCGGGGCCGGCCGCACGCCGAGGCCGTGCAGGCGGCGCTCCAGGTCGGCCAGGTACCGCTCGGCGAGGTCCTGCACGTAGACGTTCGCGACGGTGGTGGAGGTCCGCTCGAACTCCCGGATCTCCGGCACCACATCGGACGAGAGCGCCACGCGCAGCCGCGGCGCGACGCGGCCGAGCACCTCGCCCGCCTGCCGCTCGTGCTCCGGATTGGTGAAGGCGTGCAGGAAACAGACGGCGACGGCTTCGACGCCGCGCGCGTCCAGCTCCCGGCCGAGCCGCGCGACGTACTCCTCGTCGAGTCCGGTGTGGACGGTTCCGTCGGCGAGAATGCGCTCCGGCACGTCGAAACGCAGGTACCGCGGCACCAGCGGCTCGGGCAGCTCGATGCCGAGGTCGTACAGCTCGTAGCGGTGCTCGCGGCGCATCTCGAGCACGTCGCGGAAGCCGGCGGTGGCCAGCAGTGCGGTGCGTGAGCCCTTGCGTTCGATCAGCGCGTTGGTGACCAGCGTGGTGCCGTGCACGAGCTGGTCGACGTCACCGGGGTCCAGGCCGGCCTTGGCGAACGTCTCGGCCAGGCCGTCCGCGACCGCGCGGGCGGGCTCGTCGTGGGTGGTGAGCACCTTGCCGACGGCGACCACGCCGGTCGCGTCGAGCACGCAAAGATCCGTGAAGGTACCGCCGATGTCGACGCCGACCCGGAGGCCGGTCATCGGCCCTGCCTGCGGTACCACCGCGGGGAGGTGTTCAGCGGGGGCTTCAGCTTCGCGCGTACGACCAGCACGTTCGGCTCGCCGGACTCGATGAACTCGCTCAGCAGCCGCCGGAACGCGCGGCCGAAGCCGGCAACCCGGTCCGCGTGCACGCCGAACGAACGCGCCAGGCCGACGAAGTCCGGGCTGTCCCAGTCGACGCCACGGTGCGGCAGGCCCTCCTGCTCCTGGTCGTAACGGAGCATGCCGTAACCGCCGTCGTCGACCACCACCACGGTCACCGGCAGCTGCTCCTCGGCCAGCGTGGCGAGGTCACCCACGGCGTAGAGGAAACCGCCGTCGCCGGTCACGCAGATGACGCGGCCGGTCTCCGCGGCAGCGGCGCCGAGCGAAGAGGGGAAGCCGTAGCCGAGCGTGCCCCAGCCCATCGGGTAAGCGAGCTTGCGCGGGCCGCGCACCCGGTGGAAGCCGCCGACCCAGTAGCCCGCGACGCACATGTCGGACACCAGCACGGCGTCTTCCGGGAGCACTTCCTCCAAAGTGGACAGGAAGTCGGCGGCCTGCGGGTCCTCGTCGCGGATCCGCTGGCGCACCCGGCGGCTGATCGCGCCGAGGCGCGCGGTCAGCTCGGGCAGCCCGGGCCGGCTCGCCGGGCGCAGCGACTCGGCCACCCGACGGGCGTCGCCGACGAGCGTGATGTCCGGCGGGTAGTTCTTGGCGGCGTCTTCGGCGTCGACGTTCACCGCGATCAGCTTCGGCGGCTGCGGCATGAGCCAGTTCTGCGTCATCAGCCCGTCGAAGTCGGTGCCGATGGCGAGCACGACGTCGGCCTCGTCCCACAGCTCGCCGACCTCGGGCGAGTGCACCGGATTCGGGGCCAGGCAAGGATGATCGAGCGGCAGCAGCCCGCGGGCGGCGAACGTGGTGATCACCGGAGCGGCCAGCCGCTCGGCCAGCCGGCCGATCGCCTCGCCCGCCTCGGCCCGCAGCGCCCCGCCGCCGGCCCAGATCAGCGGCCGGCGCGCGGCCGACAGCAGCTCCGCGGCGCGGGCCAGGTCAGGCAGGTCGAGCACGCCTTCGGCCGGCGTCGCGGGCGGCTCGCGCGACTCCGACTTCTCCCGCAGGTAGTCCGTGGGAATGCCGAGGTAAACCGGCCCGGTCTGCGGCTGCAGAGCGAGCCGCGCCGCCCGGTGCACGGTGGTGCCGATCTGGTCGGCGCGGTGCACGGTGAAGCCGCCCTTGGTGACGGGCGCGAACATCGCCTGCTGATCGGACGTCTCGTGCAGCACCCCGCGCACGACGCCGGGCCGTTTGAGCATGGAGGGAATGTCGGTGGCCACCACCAGTACCGGCGCGGCCGAGGCCATCGCCTCCCCGACCGCCCCGAGCGTGTTCGCCGCTCCCGGCCCGGTCGTCACCAGCGCGACGCCCAGTTTCCCGGTGGCGCGGGCATAACCGTCCGCCGCGTACCCCGCCGTCTGTTCGTGCCGGACATTGACGATCCGGATCCCGGTCTCCGCCAACGCCTCCCACAACGGCAGGTTGTGCACCCCGGGAAGGCCGAAGACGACGTCGGTCCCGAGTGCCTTCAGCGCGTCGCCCAGATGCTGAGCACCAGTCCGTCCTGCCACGGCCGCGATCGTATCCGCCCGGCTCGACACGCCGCACGGACGTCACCGGACACCGTTTGTCACCGGACAAAACGCGGGCTGCACCTCACCTCGGCCACACACGTCCCTTGGCCCTCTTGGTTCCTTTGGTTCCTTCGGCCCGGGGCGGAACCCGTTGATGCGCTTTCGACCCAGCACGGTCTTCACCGACACACTCTTCGGCGCGCCCTGGCCGGCACGGTTTTCATTCCACGCACTCGTCGGCATACCCCAGTCGGCACGTTCCCCGTCCGCGCACTCGTCACGATCGGCAGACACGACCGGAGACTCCCCCGCAACCGCCGCCCGTCGCGAACCCCGTCCGCCAGACGGCCCCCGAACATCACAATCCGCCAGTCACCAAGCCCCCACCCGACCCCGGCAGCCCCTTCACCGAGCCGTCACCCGCCCGCCCCCCACCACCAGGCAGAACACCAACGCGGCAAGCCACAACCAACCCCAACCCCAGCCGGACAAACCCCCGCCCTCCTCGGGGGGCGTCCCATGCCCAGCCTACCGCCGCCCACCGCCGGAACCGGCGTGACAAGCACCGGGAGAGGGGAGTTGTCCACATCGCGGCGTGGCTGTGGACAAGATCGGCGCCGGCCGATTCGCGCGGCGCCGGGAGGGCCATAATCGCCGGTGTGAGGCCGGTAACAACCGGGGAAATCGTGCGTAGACTTCGTGCTCCGGGGCGCGACGAAGCGCCTTGGCGCGCGGAAGGTGGGCCGAATGCCGTTGATGCCTGTGACCGACTCGATGTTCCTCCTGGTCGAGACCCGCGAGCACCCGATGCACGTCGGCGGCCTCCAGCTGTTCCGCAAACCCGAAGGCGCGGACGGCAACTACCTGCGCGACCTGCGCCGCAGCATGCTCGACTCGGACAACATGCGCAGCGTCTTCCGGCGGCGGCCCAGCCGTCCGGTGAACACCCTCGGTCACGTCTCGTGGTCCACCGACGCGGAGCTGGAACTCGACTACCACTTCCGGCACTCCGCGCTGCCCCAGCCGGGCCGTATCCGCGAGCTGCTGGAACTCACCTCGCGCTGGCACAGCACCCTGCTCGACCGGCACCGGCCGCTGTGGGAGACCCACCTCATCGAGGGCCTGCAGGACGGGCGATTCGCTGTCTACACCAAGGTCCACCACGCGCTGATGGACGGCGTGTCCGCGCTGCGCCACCTCCAGGGCACCCTGTCCGACGACCCGGACGACCTCGACTGCCCGCCGCCATGGGGCAGCCGCCCGACCAAAAGCACGCACAACGGCAAGTCGCCGTCGTCGTTCCTGGAGACCGCGGGCAAGACGTTCGGCCAGGTCGCCGGGATCGCGCCGGCGGCGGCGAAAGTCGCGCGGGAGGCCTTCCGCGAGCACACGCTGACGCTGCCGATGCAAGCGCCGAAGACGATGCTGAACGTGCCGATCGGCGGCGCCCGGCGGTTCGCGGCGCAGTCCTGGTCGCTGGACCGGGTCAAGGCGATCGCGACCGCGGCCGGCGTCTCGCGCAACGACGTGGTGCTGGCCATGTGCTCCGGCGCACTGCGCGACTACCTGATCGAGCAGAGCGCGCTGCCGGACGCGCCGCTGATCGCGATGGTGCCGGTCTCGCTGCGACGGAAGACCGACGCCGGCGAGGCCTCGGGCAACAACATCGGCGCACTGCTGTGCAACCTGGGCACCGACCTGACGGACCCGGCGAAGCGGCTGGCGGCGGTGCACACGTCCATGCGCAACGGGAAGAAACTGTTCTCGGAGCTCACGCCACTGCAGACGTTGCTGCTGTCCGGGGTCAACGTGGCCCAGCTGGGCGTCTCACCGCTGCCCGGCGTCGTCAACAACACCCGGCCGCCGTTCAACCTGGTGATCTCCAACGTGCCCGGCCCGCGCAAGCAGATGTACTGGAACGGCGCCACCCTCGACGGCATCTACCCGGCCTCGGTGCTGCTGGACGGGCAGGCCCTCAACATCACCCTGACCAGCAACGGCGACAACCTCGACTTCGGGATCACCGGATGCCGCCGGAGCGTCCCGCACCTGCAGCGGATCCTGACGCATCTGGACACCGCGCTGGCGGAGCTGGAAGGGGCCACCGGGGTGCGGTGACCAGCCCTCGCCGTCACGAGAAAACCACCAGACCGCGGGAATCGGCATGACGCACCGCTCCTTCAGCCGACGCGCGGAAGCGGCTTCCCGTGACGGTCGAGGCGAATCAGCGTCCCGCCCCTTGTGCAGCGCGGCGGACCGGCGTCAGGTGATGCCCTCCGGGCTGGCGCCGCCGACCTGGATCGCGTCGGCGGTGATGCGCGTGATCTCGGCCAGGTCTTCGGGCGTCAGGTCGACGTCCGCGGCCGCGGTGCTCTGTTCGATGTTGTGCGGTTTGCGGGCGCCGACGATCGCGCTGTGGATGCCGGGCTGGGCCAGCGTCCAGGCGATGGCCAGCTGGCTCACCGAGAGGCCCCGTTCCGCGGCGAAGGCGGCCAGCTTGTCGACGATCTCCAGGTTGTGACGCAGGTTCTCGCCCAGGAACGCCGAGGAACGGGAGCGCCAGTCGGACTCCTCGAAGACCGTGTCGGTGGTCATGGTCCCGGTGAGCAGGCCACTGGCCAGCGGGCTGTAGGCGAGGATGCCGATGTTGTGCTCGCGCGCGTAGGGCAGCGGATCGGTTTCGATGCCCCGGCGAAAGAGGTGGTAGGGCGGCTGCAGGGTTTCCACGGGGCGCGTCCGGTCGAAGTCGGCGAGCTGTGCGGCGTTGTAGTTGGAGACGCCGGCGTGGCGGATCTTCCCCGCGTCCACGAACCCCTGCAGCGTTTCGGCGACCTCGGCGGCCGGAGTCAACGAATCGGGCCAGTGGATCTGGTACAGGTCGATGTGGTCGACGCCCAGGAGACGCAGGCTGTCGTCCACGCCCTTCGTCAGCCATTCACGCCGGGAGTCGCGCGCGCGTTCCGAGCGGGGCTTCGTGCCGCCCTTCGTCGCGATGACCACGCTGTCACGGTCGTTCTCGAGTTCGTGGCGCAGGGCCTTGCCCAGCAGGGCCTCGGACTGCCCGGAACCGTAGGCCTGCGCGGTGTCGAAGAGGGTCACGCCCAGCTCACGCGCGTGCCGGATGGCGGCGATCGCCGTGTCCTCGTCGAAGGCGCCCCATTGCCCGCTGAGCTGCCAGGTGCCGAAGGCGATCCTCGAAACCTCAAGGCCGCTGCGGCCCAGAATCGTCGTACGCATACCTCCAGCACAACACAGACGCCCGGCCGTCGCAGCACCTCCCGGCCACGAATCCCGGCCACCGGATACCCGATTGACGCCCTTGTCCCGATGATCGGATACTCGGCCGGGTGGGTAGTCGATGAGCCTCCTGGAGCCCTTGCGGCAGCGCGGTTTCCGCGCTCTGGTGACCGGCCGCACCCTCGCCACCTTCGCCAACTCCGTGGCCCCGGTCGCACTCGCCTTCGCGGTACTGGACCTCACGGGCTCGGCGGCCGACCTCGGCCTGGTGGTGGGTGCGCGCTCGATCGCGAACCTCGTGTTGCTGCTGCTCGGCGGGGTGCTCGCGGACCAGCTGCCCCGGTCGGTGCTCATGCAGGGCACGGAGATCGCGGCGGGCGTCACGCAGGGTCTGCTCGCGGTGAGTGTCCTTTGTGGATTCGCGTCGATTCCGCTGCTGGTCGGGCTGAGCCTGCTCAACGGCGCGGTGTCCGCGATCTCGCTGCCCGCCGCGGCGGCCATCACGTCGCAGACCGTGCCGCGCACGCTGCTCAGCCAGGCGAACGCGCTGCTGCGGCTGCTGTCCAACACCGGCCGCATCGCGGGTGCGGGCGCGGCGGGTGTGGTGGTCGCGGCCGCGGGGTCCGGCTGGGCGGTGGCGGTGAACTCGCTGCTGTTCTTCGCGGCCGCGGCGGCCTACCGCGGGATCCGGCTGCCCCGCGGTGCGCGAGTCGAGGCCAGTCATCCGATCGCGGACCTGATCGCCGGCTGGCACGAGTTCCGCTCGCGCTCGTGGGTGTGGATCGTCGTGGTGCAGTTCGCCTTCGTCAACGCCGCCGGCCTCGGCACTCTCATGGTGATCGGGCCGGTGGTGGCGGACGAGACGTTCGGCCGATCCGGCTGGGGGCTGGCGCTCGCGATGTCGACGGCCGGCGCGCTCGTGGGCGGGCTCATCGCCGCGCACTGGCAGCCGCGCCGGGCACTGTTCGCCGGCGTGGTGCTGGTGACGGCGGAGGCGCTGCCGGTGACGACCCTCGGCTTGTGGCCCGCGCTTGTCCCGCTGCTGGTGGCGATGCTGCTGGCGGGCCTGGCGATGGAGCAGTTCAGCGTGGTGTGGGACGTCTCGCTGCAGGAGAACGTGCCGGAGGACCGGCTCGCCCGCGTGTACTCCTACGACATGGTGGGCTCGATCGTCGCGATGCCCGCCGGGCAGATCGCGGCGGGCCCGCTCGTCGAGGCCTTCGGGCGGGAGCCGGTGCTGCTGGTGTGCGGCGCGCTGATCGTGGTGTCGACCCTGCTCGCGCTGTGCAGCCGGCAGATCCGCGGTCTGGTGCGCCGGGAACCGGTCAGCTCGGGCGCACCAGCAGGAAATTGACCGCGCTGGTACTCAACTTCAGCTCGCCGCCGGCGTCGAAGACCTCCATCCGGGTGCGGACCAGGCCGCGGTCCGGCTTCGACTTCGAAAGCCGGGCTTCCGTGACGGTCGCGCGCATCCACAGCTTGTCCCCCGGCCGGACGGGCCGAAGCCAGCGCAGTTCGTCGACGCCGGGGCTGCCGAGGCTGGCGACCGAAGACAGGTAGTGGTCCGCGAACATTCGCATCATCAGGCTCGCCGTGTGCCATCCGCTGGCGATCAGGCCGCCGAAGGGCCCGTCCTTCGCGGCGACCGGATCGGTGTGGAAGCTCTGCGGGTCGAACCTCCCGGCGAACTCGAGAATTTCCTCTTCGGTCACCACGGCCTCGCCGAATTCGTACACCGCCCCGAGCGGGTAGTCCTCGAACCAGCGGTCGTCGATCGGCGTCGTGAACTCCGTCATGACGGCAGCCTGCCACAACAACACTTCGTCCCGCAGCGAACTGTTAGCAGGTTATCCTCGGCCGATGACGGCCGAGCCGGACATCGCGACGGTCGCGCAGGCGATCGGCGAACCCGCGCGGGCGGCGATGCTGCTGCAGCTGATGGACGGTCACGCCCACACCGCCCGCAGCCTGGCGACGGTAGCGGGCATCGCCCCGTCCACGGCGAGCGCGCACCTGCGCCGGCTGTGCGACGCCGGCCTGGTACGCGTGACCGAGTCCGGCCGGCAACGGTTGCACCGGCTCGCCGGCCCGGAAGTCGCCCAGCTCGTGGAGGCCCTGACCGCGCTCGCCCCGCCGCGGCTGCCCCCGAACCTGCAGCCGGACCCGCCGACGGACCAGCTCCTGGAAGCCCGAGCCTGTTACGGCCACCTCGGCGGCCGCCTCGGCGTCACGATCGCGGCGTGCCTGCGTGAGGACGGCGTGGTCAACGAACTCCGCCCCGGAGACACCGGCGCCGTGCACACCTTCGACCACCCGCTGCTCGCCGCACTCGGTATCACTGGCCTCGCGGCACCCCCACCCGTCCGCGCCTGCCTCGACTGGTCTCACGGCAGCGTCCACCTCGCGGGCGCGCTGGGCATGGCCCTGCTGACCGGTCTGCTCGACGCGGGCTGGCTACGCCGCCGCCCCACCGGCCGAGCCCTCCGGATCACCCCGAACGGCCGGGATCACTTGGCCCAGCTGGGTTTCGGCTAGCGCGACGGGGCTCCGCCGGGCCGCCTGGCCGCGGTTGCCGCAGCTCTACTGGGCTGGCTCGGGTGCCGCCGAGTCCGAGCGATGCCGCGGTACGGCGGACAGCCGGGCTCGTGCCACGCCACCGGGCAGCACCGCCGCGCCAGCCAAAGCAGCTGGCGCAGGCAAGGCGGCTGGCAGCGGCAGCTCAGCTTGTTCAGCCAGCGGAATCTCGTCCGGACAACGCGGCAACGGCTGCCACAGCACAACCAGCTTGGGCACGATCGCCGGTTCTCCCAGGGCCCGGCGAGCTTGACTCGGCAACCGGGTCCTCGCAGCGCAGGGGCTTGGCGCAGCGTCCGGACTTCCCGCAACACCGCGGGCTCGGCGCGGCAGCAGGGTCTCCCACAACACGGCCGATGTGGCGCAGAGGCCGAGCTTCCCGCAACACCGTGAGCCCAGCGCAGTGGCCGGGCTGCGCGCGACGCAGCGGGCTCGGCTCAGCAGCTGGGCGTCTCGCAACGGGGCGGACTTGGCTCGGCGGTTGGGCCTTCCGCGGGGCGGCGGGCCTTGGCGATCTGGCTGGATCCCGGTATCGCGGCCGGATTCCGGCAGCGCCGTCAGTTCCGTGGTGCGGTCAGTTCCGTCGTGCGGTCAGTTCCGTCGTGCGGTCAGTTCCGTGGTGCGGTCGGTCCCGTGGTGCGAGCAGTTCCGTGGTGCGGTCAGGTCCGGTGGGTGCGGTCGGCTTTTCGGTGGTGCGGTCAGTTTCCGCCGGTGCGGGGTTCCGGGGCTGTGTCGCGGTGGCCGTCGAGTTTCCACCAGCTCTCGAGGGTTTGACGGAGGGCCTTGAGCAGCTCGCCGCCGGTCTCCAGGGGGACCAGGGCGGTGGGGCCGCCGTCGATGCGCAGGGCGGCCGAAAGGCGGTCGTCGTGTTCGATGAGGCCCACGATGACCTCGGTGGGCCGACCTGCCATGTCTACGGTGGGGATCGCCTGTTCATAACGCCAGCCGGTGGAATGCACGCCGAGACATTGGCACAGTTTCCGGCCGCCTCCCGCGGAGTTCACCCGGACGTGGGTCAGTGCCGGGCCCAGGGCCGGACCTCCTCCAGCAGCTTCGCCACCGCCAGCACAAGATCGTCCGAATGACGCGGGCCGACAATCTGCAAGCCCACCGGCAGACCCGCCTCCGTCCGGCCGGCAGGCACGCTGATCGCCGGCTGTTGGGTCATGTTGAACGGGTAGGTGAACGGGGTCCATTCCGGCCACCCGCCCAGCCCGCTGCCCGGCGGCACCTCATGCCCGGCCTCGAACGCCGGGATCGGGATGGTCGGCGTGATCAGCACGTCGTAACGCGTGTGGAACTCGCCCATCAGGATGCCGAGCGCGGCGCGCTCGGCGGTGGCTCCGAGGTAGTCGCTCGCGGAGAACTGCTTGCCGAAGTCCCACACCCGGCGCAGGCCGGGGTCGACGCGTTCATGGGTGCCCGGCCCGAAACTGTCGAGCATTTTCGCGGCACCGGTGGACCACAGCACATCGAAGGCGGCCTTGGGGTCTTCGAAACCCGGATCGGCTTCCTCGATCTGCAGGCCGGCGTCGCTGAGTGCCTTGGCCGAGGCCGCGACGATGGCCGCCACCTCCGGGTCGACGTCCACGTAGCCGAGCGTCGGCGAGAACGCGGCGATCAGCCCGCGCACGTCACGCCGCACGGCCTCGCGGTAGGTACCGACCGGAGGCGCCAGCCCGGCCGGGTCGCGGGGATCGGGCGTCGCGATGACGTCGAGCAGCAGTGCGGTGTCGTCGACGCTGCGGGCCATCGGCCCGGCATGCGAGAGCGGGCCGAACGGGCTCGCCGGGTACAGCGGGATCCGGCCGTGCGTCGGTTTCATGCCGACGATGCCGCAGAACGACGCGGGAATCCGGACCGAGCCACCGCCGTCGGTGCCGACGGAAAGCCCGCCCATGCCCGCCGCGACGGCCGCCGCGCTGCCACCGCTGGAACCACCTGCCGTTTTCGACGGGTCCACCGGGTTGCGGGTGATGCCGGTCAGTTCGCTGTCGGTGACGCCCTTCCACGCGATCTCCGGTGTGGTCGTCTTGCCGAGCACCACCAGGCCGGCCTCGCGCATCCGCGCCATCACCGGGCTGTCGACGTCCCAGGGCTGGTCCTTCGGGATGCTCGTGGACCCACGCAGCGTCGGCCAGCCCTGCGTGAGGAACATGTCCTTGATCGACGCGGGCACACCGTCGAGCCAGCCGATCGGGTTCCCGTCGCGCCACCTGATCTCCGCGGCTTTCGCCTGTTCCAGCGCGCGATCGGCGTCCACGAGGCAGTACGCGTTGATCTCGCCATCACGTTCTTCGATGGCCGACAACGCGTTCTGCGTCGCCTCCACCGGGGACAGCTCCCCGGTGGCGTACGCGGCGACGAGCTCACTCGCGGTCAGTTCCCGGTCGGTCATCCGCTGGCTCCCTGTGTTTCGGTCGGCACGTACCCGAGCTGTTTGTCGACGACGTTCTGCAGCGGCTCCCCGGCCAGCCACCGGCGGAAGTTCGCCGCGAAGACCTCCACCAGTGTGTTTCGCCAGCCGACGAAGTCACCCGACATGTGCGGCGAGATCAGCACATCCGGCATCGTCCAGAGTGGACTGCTGGCGGGCAGCGGCTCGGTGTCGAACACGTCCAGCGCGGCGCCGGCGATCTCGCCGCCTCGCAGGGCGCCGATCAGGTCGGACGTCACCACCAGCTCGCCCCGCCCGACGTTCACGAACCGGGCGGTGGGCTTCATCGCCGCGAACGTGCCCGCATCGAACAAGCCCTTGGTTTGTTCGGTGAGCGGCGCGACGGCGACCACGTAGTCGTAGGTGGGCAGGTGCCGGGCCAGCTCGGCGGTGCCGTGGACCTCGCCGAAATCCGGGTCACCGGTCCGCGGCCGCCGCCCCGCGCCGGACACGCGCAAGCCGGCCGCGCGCAGCAGGCGGGCGATCGAGCGGCCGATCGGACCGGTGCCCACGACCAGCACCTCGCGCCCGGCGACCCGCTCGGTCTCGCGGTGCAACCACTTCCCGGCCCGCTGCAGGTCGAGCGACCGCGCGAAGCCCTTCGCGAACGACAACACAACGCCGAGCACGTACTCCGCGATGGCGTCGTCGAACACCCCCCGCGAGTTCGTGAGCACCACATCGCTCTCCCGCAGACCCGGGAACAACACCGGGTCCACACCCGCGCTGGCGATGTGCAGCCAGCGCAGCCGGTCCGCGGCAGGCCAGGCGCCGGGCACGGCCGTGGAGAGGAAGTCGTACACGAAAAGCGCATCGGCCCCGGCCAACGCTTCGCCCAGCCCGGACGCGTCCGTGTAACGAACCACCGCCGCCGCTTCGATACCGGCCATGTCCGGTGGTGGAGCTGCCCCGCAGAGCACCGCCAGGACGGGGGTTTCCGAGGCCATCACATTGACACCGTAAAAGTGGCTCGTATGATTGTCAACAATCCGAGGAACGACCCCCGGAGCACCGGACATGTCACCTGCACCGGCGATTCCGGAGGCTGAACCTTGGATCTGGACTTCCTCGCGTTTGAAGGCCCGTTGGCGCAACGCGGCATCGGCGTCATCGCTCCCTTCGACCTCGCACTGGAGCGCGAGCTCTGGCGGTGGGTACCCATGGATGTCTCCCTTCATCTGGCACGGACGCCGTACGAGCCGGTGCCGGTGAGCATGGAGATGGCGCAGCTCGTCAGCGACAGCCGGCACCTCGCCGCCGCGACGCGGGACGTGCTGCACGTGGAGCCGGAAGTGGTGGCTTACCTCTGCAGCTCCGGCAGCTTCGTGAACGGCATCGGCTACGAGCGTTCCCTGACCAAGGCGATCTGCGACGCGGGCGCACCCGACGCCGTGACCACCTCCGGCGCGCTCGCCGAAGTGCTGCAGCAGCTCGACCTGCGCAACGTCTCGGTGCTGACGCCGTACGACGCCGACCTCACCGGGAAGCTGCACGACTTCCTCGGCGAGCTGGGCGTGCGCACCGTGTCGAGCGATCACCTCGGCCTGGGCGGCGGCATCTGGAAAGTCAGCTACCGCACCATCGCCGAGCGGATCCTCGCCGCCGATCACAGCGACGCCGAGGCGATCTTCGTCAGCTGCACCAATCTGCCGACGTTCGACCTGATCGAACCGCTCGAGGCGGCGCTCGGCAAACCGGTGCTGACCGCGAACCAGCTGACCATGTGGGCCTGCCTGCGCCGGATGAGCCTGCCCATCGTGGGCCCCGGCCGGTGGCTGCGTGCGGTCTCCTGATGCATCCGGTTAACATTGTCGACAATCTGCGTATCCCGGAGGTTTAGTGACCACCATCGGCTTCATCTACCCCGACCACGCGGCCGAGGACGACTACCTGCTCGCGCAGCAGCTGCTCGGCGGCGCCGACAGCGAGCAGGGCGACATCCGGCTGCCGGTGGAGCACATCTATGGCACCGACCTGCACGCCGTGCCGGAGCTGCTCGACCTCGGCAGCGAGGCCCGGCTGGCCGACGGCGCCGCGCTGCTGGCCAAGCACGAGCCCGACGCGGTGATCTGGGCCTGCACGTCCGGCAGCTTCGTCTACGGCTGGGACGGGGCGCGCGATCAGGCCGACGGGCTGGCCCAGGTGGCCGGGGTGCCGGCCTCGAGCACCTCTTTCGCGTTTGTGCACGCCGCGCAGGCGCTGGAGGTGAAGCGGGTGGCCGTGGCGGCGAGCTACCCCGACGACGTGGCGCAGCTGTTCGTGGAGTTCCTCGCCGCGGGCGGCATCGAGGTGGTGTCCATGGCGAGCGCGGACATCTCCACGGCCGCCGAGGTCGGCCGGCTCGCGCCGGACGCCGTGGTGCGTCTGGCCGTGCAGCACGACCACGCCGACGCCGACGCCGTGCTGGTGCCGGACACCGCGATGCGCACGCTGGCCGAGATCAACGCCATCGAGACCGCGCTCGGCAAGCCGGTGCTGACCGCGAACCAGGTGACCGTGTGGGAGGGCCTGCGGCTCACCGGCACCACGAGGCTGGTGCGTTCGATGGGCAGGCTGTTCCGGGTGAGGGGCTGAGCCATGGTCACCCTGCCCGACATCGAACCGGTCAGCCGCGAGTCGACGGCCGCGGTGATCGCCCGGCAGCTGCGCGACGCGATCATGACCGGCGCACTGCCGCCCGGCACCCAGCTCGGCGAGACCGATCTGGCCGCCCGCTTCCAGGTTTCGCGCGGCCCGCTGCGGGAGGCGATGCAGCACCTCGTCTCGGAAGGCCTGCTGCGCAGCGAACGCCACCGCGGGCTCTTCGTAATCGACCTCGAACCGGGCGACGTCTACGACATCTACCTCGCCCGCTCGGCGGTCGAGCGGGCCGCCCTGCTGCGCGCGCTGCGCGGCGACCGGGACGCGGTGGCGGCCGTCCTGGAGCAGACCGTGGCGGACATGGCCGCCGCCGCGGACGACGACGACCCCACCGCACTGTCCACAGCGGACCTCCGGTTCCACGAGGCGCTGATCAACGCCTCCGGCAGCAAGCGCCTGGTGCGCATGGCCCGCACCCTGCTCATCGAAACGCGGATGTGCCTGAGCCTGCTGCAGAACACCTACCAGCGGGTGGAGGAGCGCGTGGACGAGCACACCCGCATCATCGACGCGCTGCGCGCCGGCGATGACGAGACCGCGCTGCACCTGCTCGAGGCCCACATGGAGGACGCGGTGCAACGCCTGGCGCCCGGCACGAGCCTGAAGCAGGGCACGGCGCCGGCGGTTCCCTAGCCACCGCAACAGAAACAGTGGCAGAACGGCCGGCCAGGTCCGGGGCCGGCGCGGCCACGGCGGCCCGTGCTCAGCCATCGTCGCGCACCCCCAGCACCGGCTGGCCGCCGCGGCCGTCCCGATAGGACGGTGACCACGGATAGGCGCCGGACTCGTCCGCGTAGACGAGCTGGAGTGCCCGCACATCGGGGCCGTACAAGGTGATCGCGAGTGAGAGGTGTGCCGAAGGCTCCGTCAGCGCCACGACCTCCATCGGCGGCCCGCCGCGCAGGGTGAGCACGTCTCCCGGCCGAGGTGGACCGGCCGACAGCGACTCCGCGGCGACAGCGTTCAGCACTATCGCCGAGAGAGCGGGATCCAGGCCGGTGACCACGAGTTCCGGCATCCCGTGCCCGGTCAGACCGGCGGTGTGGGCCCAAGCCGGCCGCGAATCCCGCGCGAGCACGGTCTGGACGACCCACCCGTTCTCATCGATCCGGCCGAGGATCCCAGTCAGGTACTCCGCCACGACCCGGCCGGGTTCGAGCCGAGCCCTTTCCCGGACCAGGCTTTCCGGCAGAACACTCTCTGGCAGAACACTCTCCGGTAGAGCGCTGCCCGGCAGAGCACTGCCCGGCAGAGCACTGCCCGATAAAACACTGTCCGGTACACCGTTTTCGCAGAACCAGCACATCCGAGCTCTCCTCCCCCTCGTCCCGGTGGGGTTCCGCCGGGACGAGGGGAATTGAAGCGCGGGGTACCGACAGAAAATCAGTGGAGGGCTTCGGTCACCGCCGTGCCGAGCCGGGTTGTGGTAGCGGTGCCGCCGAGGTCGGGGGTGAGCTCGGTGCCGGCCGTGAGGACCTCGTCAACGGCCGTGCGGATTGCTTGTGCGGCAACGGTTTCGCCCAGGTGTTCGAGCATCATCGCGCCCGCCAGGATCTGCGCCACCGGGTTGGCGATGCCCTGGCCGGCAATGTCCGGGGCACTCCCGTGGACCGCCTCGAACATCGACGGGTATTCACCCGATGGGTTGATGTTTCCGGACGGTGCCATGCCCAGGCCGCCCGTCACGGCGGCCGCGAGGTCGCTCAGGATGTCGCCGAACAGGTTCGACCCGACGACTACGTCGAGCCGTTCCGGCGCCTGCACCATCCGCGCGGCCAGTGCGTCCACATGGCACTGTTCGGCGCGCACGTCCGGGTACCCGGCCCCGACCTCGGCGAAGATCTCGTCCCAGAACGGCATCGAGTGGATCAGCCCGTTGGACTTCGTCGCCGACGTGACGCGCCCGGACCGGGTACGCGCCAGCTCGAACGCGTAGCGGATGATCCGCTCCACACCCACCCGCGTGAACACCGATTCCTGCAGCACGAACTCGTCGGGGCGGCCGGTGTTGTGCCGCCCGCCGATGGCCGAGTACTCACCTTCGGAGTTCTCCCGGACGATCACCATCTCCAGTTCCTCGGCGGAGCGCCCCGCGAGCACCGACGTGGTGCCCGGCAGCAGCCGCACCGGCCGCAGGTTCACGTACTGCTGGAACGCCCGGCGCAGCGGGATCAGCAGGCCCCACAGGGAAACGTGGTCCGGCACCCCGGGGAAGCCGACGGCGCCGAGGAAAATCCCGTCGAACGCCGCCAGCTGGTCCACCCCGTCCTCCGGCATCATCGCGCCGGCCTTGGTGTAGCGCTCGCAGCTCCAGTCGAACTCGTTCCACGCCAAGGAGAAGCCGTGTTTCGCGGCCGCCGCGTCGAGCACCTTGCGGGCCTCGACCGTGACGTCGACGCCGATCCCGTCGCCCGGGATGCTCGCGATCCGGTAGTCGTTCACAGGCTCACCGCGATGTACTTGGTCTCCAGGAACTCGTCGATGCCGACCGTGCCGCCCTCGCGGCCGAGCCCGGACTGCTTGATCCCGCCGAACGGCGCCGCCGGGTTCGACACCACTCCTTGGTTCAGGCCGATCATGCCGGCCTCCAGCCGCTCCGAGACGCGCAGCGCGCGCTTCACATCGCTGGTGTAGAGGTAGGAAACCAGGCCGTACTCGGTGTTGTTGGCCTTCGCGACCGCCTCGTCCTCGGTGTCGAACGGGGTGATGGGCGCGACCGGGCCGAAGATCTCCTCGGCCGCCAGCCGCGCGTCGACCGGCACGTCGGTGAGCACCGTCGCCGGGTAGAAGTGGCCCGGCCCGTCGACGGCCGCGCCGCCGGTCAGCACGCGCGCGCCGCGCTCGGTGGCGTCCTTGACCAGCGCGGTGACCTTCTTCACCGCGGCCTCGTCGATCAGCGGGCCGACGACCACACCGTCCTCGGTGCCGCGGCCCATCGGCAGCGCCCGCATGCGCTCGGTGAGCCGCCGCGAGAACTCCTCGAGCACGCCGCGCTGCACGTAGAACCGGTTGGCCGCAGTGCAGGCCTCGCCGATGTTGCGCATCTTCGCCTGCATCGCACCCTCGACGGCGGCGTCCAGGTCCGCGTCCTCGAACACCAGGAACGGGGCGTTGCCGCCCAGCTCCATCGACGTGCGCAGCACCTTCTCCGCGCACTGCTCCAGCAACTTGCGCCCGACCGCGGTCGAGCCGGTGAACGACAGCTTGCGCGCCCGCCCGTCGCGGATCAGCGGCTCCATCACTCCACCCGCGTCGGTGGTCGTGACGATGTTCAGCACCCCCTCGGGCAGCCCCGCCTCGGCCAGGATCGCGGCGAGCGCGAGCATCGACAACGGCGTCTGCGCGGCCGGCTTGATCACCATCGTGCAGCCCGCGGCGACGGCCGGGCCGATCTTGCGGGTGCCCATCGCCATCGGGAAGTTCCACGGTGTGATCAGCAGCGCGGGACCCACCGGCTGGCGGGTGACCAGGAACCGGCCGACGCCGTTGGGGGCGACCGCGTAACCGCCGTCGATGCGCACGGCCTCCTCGGCGAACCAGCGGAAGAACTCGGCGGCGTAGGTGATCTCACCGGCGGCCTCGGCGAGTGGTTTGCCCATCTCCAGCGTCATGAGCAACGCGAGCTGGTCGCGGCGCTCGATCAGCTTTTCGTAGGCCCGGCGCAGGATCTCGCCGCGCTCGCGGGGCGCGACGGCGGCCCAGCCCGGCTGCGCCGCGGCGGCCGCGTCCAGCGCCGCGAGCCCGTCTTCCGGCGTGGCGTCCGCGACCTGGCACAGCACGGTCCCGGTCGAGGGGTCCTGGACGTCGAACGTCCGGCCGCCCGTCGCCGGCACCCACTTGCCGCCGATGAAAAGCTCCTTGTCGACCGCGCCGACGACGCCTGCCTCACTGATCGCGCTCATGCAGCCAACTCCCTGTCGTGGTTGTCCCGAAGCCATGCTATGGATATTGTCAACAATCGACAACCGTCCAACCCAGCTTAGGAGCGCCGCCGCATGGCCCAGCTTTCCCCGCTGCTCAAGCAGGCAACGCCCGTCGTGGTCGACCACGGCGAAGGGGTGTACCTCTACGACGTCGACGGGAAACGTCACCTCGACTTCACCGCGGGGATCGGCGTGACCAGTACCGGCCACTGCCACCCGCGGGTCGTCGAGGCGGCCCGGGAGCAGATCGGCAAACTCGTGCACGGCCAGTACACGACCGTGATGCACAAGCCGCTACTCGAACTCACCGAGCGGCTCGGCGACGTGCTGCCCGCCGGGCTGGACTCGCTGTTCTTCGCCAACTCCGGCAGCGAGGCCGTGGAGGCCGCGCTGCGCCTGGCCCGTCAGGCCACCAAGCGGCCCAACGTGATCGTGTTCCAGGGCGGCTTCCACGGCCGCACCGTGGCCGCCGCGTCGATGACCACCTCCGGCACCCGGTTCAGCGCCGGCATCTCGCCGCTGATGGCCGGGGTGCACGTCGCCCCGTTCCCGTACGCCTACCACTACGGCTGGGACCAGGAGACCGCGACGAAGTTCGCGCTGCGCGAGCTGGACTACCTGTTCCAGACGGTCTCCGCGCCGAACGAGACGGCCGCGTTTTTCATCGAGCCGGTGCTCGGCGAGGGCGGTTACGTGCCGGGCAACACCGAGTTCTTCGCCGGCCTGCGCGAGCGCGCCGACCGCCACGGGATTCTGCTGGTGATGGATGAGGTCCAGACCGGTTTCGGCCGCACCGGGAAGTTCTGGGGCCACGACCACTTCGACGTCTCCCCCGACGTCGTGCTCATCGCCAAGGGCCTGGCCAGCGGCTTCCCGCTGTCCGGCATCGCGGCCTCGCGGGAGCTGATGGAGAAGGCGCTGCCCGGCTCGCAGGGCGGCACCTACGGCGGCAACGCGGTCTCGTGCGCCGCCGCGATCGCGACGCTGGCGGTGATCCAGGACGAGGGCCTGGTCGAGAACGCCGCCGAGCGCGGCCGCCAGCTGCTGGAAGGGGCGCGGCTGATCGCGGACAAGACGCCGGCGATCGGCGACGTGCGCGGCCTCGGCCTGCTGGTCGGCACCGAGTTCACCACCGCCGACGGCGAGCCGGACCCGGCCACGGCCGCCGCCACCCAGCAGGCCGCGGCGAAGAGCGGCTTGCTGCTGCTGACCTGCGGCGCCTACTCGAACGTGGTCCGCATGGTGCCGCCGCTGGTCGTCACCGCCGAGCAGGTCGACGACGCCCTGCGCATCTGGGGCGACGTGGTCGCTTCGGTCACGGGGAGCTGAGCCATGGCCCGGTACATCACCATCACGCTGGACAAGCGCGGCGTCACCTGCCGCGCGCGGCTACTCGACGCCGAGGCGCCGCGAACCTGCAAAGCCGTGTGGGACGCGCTGCCGCAGAGCGGCTCGGCCTACCACGCGAAGTACGCGCGCAACGAGGTCTACACACTCGTGCCGCCCTTCGCGGAGCCCAAGCCGGGCCGTGAAAACCCGACGATCACACCGATTCCCGGCGACGTCGTCTACTTCGGATTCGAAGCGTGGGAGATCGGCAACCCCGCGTACGGCTACGACGACGGCAGCGAGGCCCACAGCGACCAGGGCGCCACCGACCTCGCGATCTTCTACGGCCGCAACAACCTCCTGATCAACGGCGACGCCGGCTGGGTGCCCGGCAACGTGTTCGCCACCATCGAGGAGGGCCTGGCCGAGATGGCGGCAGCCGCGCAGGACCTGTGGCTGCGCGGTGTCGAGGGCGAGACGCTCTCGTTCGCCCGCGTCGACTGACACGCCTTGCCGTGAAGGACTCCTTCCCTGCATCGGGCGCGGGTAAGGAGTCCTTCACGAACCCTGGCCACTCGTTCGGGCCGGCGCCCCGCCGAGGGTGGGTCTGTCCACACTGTTCAGTGAACGCCGGATGACCGTCGGTGATCATGCGGCGGAGCCGGGAAACCGGTGGCAGCACGGGAAAATCGCCCTGAACCGGCCCGTTGATCACCCGGCCGTGTGAACCTGGCGGACTCACCATTCGTGGCAGGCTTCTCACCGGTTCGTGTCAGCGCCCCGCCCACTTGCCCTAGCAAGCTTCTGCTACCCAGAGTGATCATCGGGCATTTCACTACTCACTGTGGCCATGGGTTAGTCAAGTCACCCCCGCCGGAGAACACGAAAGCCTTACGCGTTTATGGTGGGAAGATTCGCAGCAGCCACCGGTACGGGCAATGGCTTTTTGACAACGCGCCAGCCTGGTGAAAATCTTCAATCGTTCCTCGCGAGGGCACAACTGAACACGAAAATCCGAACAAGGAGCCCCTCAATGCAGCTTTTCACCCAGCACGCGCACCACTGCCACGACCTGATCACCGGTGTGCTGGCCCACCTGGCGCACGTGCTCGGCTGGCTTGTCTGACCTCCTAAGCAGGATTTACCGAGGGGCCGGCCTGTTGGCGCGGGCCGGCCTCTCGGCCCCCATTCAAAAACTGCCGGCCGCCCGATCGACGGGGCGGCCTTTGTGCATTTCCGTGAATTGTTTCAGCCACGTTTCCCGGGCCGCCCTGGCGCTCACCGGCGGTGACCCCGGGCAAACGTGAACAGGTTTCATGACCGGCTGACCACACGACGTACTACGCTTGGGGCACAGGCGAAGGCGCGTGAGGAAGAGGCTGCCGATGGGCGACGTGACGGCACAGCTGGCCGCGATCGTCGGTGAGGCGAACCTGCTCACGGGCGAGGCCATCTCCGACGACTACGCGCACGACGAGGCTCTCAGCTCCCCGCCGCAGAAGCCCGCGTACGTCGCGAAGCCCGCTTGCGCCGAAGAAGTCGCAGAGCTGCTGAAGGCCGCTTCGACGGCGAGCGTTCCCGTCACCGCACGCGGGTCCGGCAGCGGTCTGTCGGCCGCCGCGCGCCCGTTGGCCGACGGCTTGGTCATCTCGTTCGAGCGAATGAACGCGGTGCTGGAGATCGACGTCGAGAACCACGTCGCCGTCGTGCAGCCCGGCGTCACGTTGGCAGAGCTGGACGAACGGGCCGCCGCCGCGGGCCTCACGTATCCCGTTTACCCCGGTGAGCTGAGCGCGACCATCGGCGGCACCGTCGGCACGAACGCGGGCGGCATGCGCGCGGTGAAATACGGCGTCACGCGCAACAACGTCCTCGGCTTGCAGGCCGTGCTGCCGACTGGCGAGATCATCCGCACCGGCGGGCGCACGTCGAAGGTGTCCACGGGTTACGACCTCACGCAGCTGATCATCGGCTCCGAAGGCACGCTGGCGCTCGCCACCGAGGTGATCGTGAAGCTGCACCCGCGACTGCCGCACGGCGCCACGGTGCTCGCCCCGTTCGACGACCTCGACCAGGTGATGGCCGTGGTGCCGAAGATCTTGGCGAGCGGGCTCGCGCCGCACATCCTCGAGTACATCGACAACATGACGATGGCCGCGATGGTCTACAACGAGAAGCTCGAGCTGGGTGTCCCGGACGCGATCCGCGAGCGTTCCCAGGCGTACCTCTTGGTGGCGCTGGAAAACAGCCACACCGGACGGCTGAGCGAGGACGTCGAGACGCTCGGCGGGCTGCTGGACGAACTGGGCGCGCTCGACGTCTACGTCCTCGAAGGCGGCTCGGCGCGCAAGCTGGTCGAGGCCCGGGAGAAGGCGTTCTGGTCGGCCAAGGCCGCGGGCGCCGACGACGTGGTCGACGTGGTGGTGCCGCGCTCGGCGATGCCGGTTTTCCTGGCCACGGCCCGGGAACTCGCCCTCACGACCGGCGGCGGCGTGATCGGCTGCGGGCACGCCGGCGACGGCAACGTGCACCTCGCGGTGTTCTGCAAGGACCCGGAAACCCGAACGAAGCTGCTGACCGGCATCTTCGCCAAGGCCATGGAGCTGGGCGGCGCCATCTCCGGCGAGCACGGCCTCGGCCGGACCAAGGCCAAGTACTACCTGAAACTCGAGGACCCGGCGAAGATCGAGCTGCTCCGCCGCATCAAGTCGGGCTTCGACCCCGCCGGCATCCTCAACCCCGGTGTCCTCTTCGGCTGAGCACCCGGTTTCCGACCAGAAAGCGAGCACCATGAACGGCGCCCAGTCCCTGATCCGCACGCTCGTCGACGCCGGGGTGGAGGTGTGTTTCTCGAACCCCGGCACCTCGGAGATGCACTTCGTCGCGGCACTCGACTCCGTGCCGGAGATGCGCGGTGTGCTCGGGTTGTTCGAAGGAGCCGTGACCGGTGCGGCGGACGGCTACACGCGGATGGCGGGCAAGCCGGCCGCGACGCTGCTGCACCTCGGGCCGGGCCTGGGCAACGGGCTGGCGAACCTGCACAACGCGCGGCGCGCGCACACGCCGATCGTCAACATCGTCGGCGACCACGCGACGTACCACAAGAAGTACGACGCGCCGCTGGAGTCGGACATCGATGCGATCGCGAGCTCGCTGGAGGGCTGGGTCCGGCGGTCCGAGCACACCAAGGACGTCGGCGCGGACGCGGCGGCGGCGGTCGCGGCGGCGCAGGACGCGCCCGGCCGGATCGCGACGCTGATCCTGCCCGCGGACTCTTCGTGGGGCGATGGCGGTGAGACCTGCGCGCCGATTCCGCCGCGCGCGCCGCAAGCCGTCGACGCGACGACGGTCAAGAAGATCGCCGAAGTGCTGCGCAGCGGCGAGCCCGTCGCACTGCTCATCGGCGGCGCCGCCTGCCGTGAGCCGGGATTGCTTGCCACCAGCCGGATCGCGGCGGCGACGGGAGTGAAGGCGTTCGCGGAGACGTTCCCCGCGCGGATGGAGCGCGGCGCCGGGCTGCCCTCGATCGAACGGCTCGGCTACCTGGCCGAGCAGGTGGCCTATCAGCTCGACGGCGTGAAGCACGTGATCGTGGCCGGCACCAAGGCGCCGGTGTCGTTTTTCGCCTACCCCGGCAAGCCGAGCGACCTGGTGCCGGAAGGCGCGCAGGTGCACGTGCTCGCCGAGGTGGGCCAGGACGCGACGGGCGCGCTGAACGACGTCGCCGCCCTCGTCGCCCCGGACACCGCGCCGGTGCTCCAGGAGGCGTCGCGCCCGGCGCTGCCGAGCGGCCCGCTGACGGCGCAGAACTGGGCCGACGTGATCGGCGCGCTGCTGCCCGAGCGCGCGATCATCGCGGACGAGGCCAACACGTCCGGCCTGCTGATCCCGGCCGCGACGGCGGGCGCCGCGCGCCACGACCTGCTCACCCTGACCGGCGGCGCGATCGGCTACGGCATCCCGGTGGCGACCGGCGCCGCGGTCGCCGCGCCGGACCGCCCGGTGGTGAACCTCCAGTCCGACGGCAGCGCGCTGTACACGATTTCGGCGCTGTGGACGCAGGCGCGGGAGAACCTGAACGTCACCACGGTGATCCTGAACAACCACGCGTACGCGATCCTGCGGATCGAGCTGCAGCGCGTCGGCGCCGCGCCGGACGGCCCGAAGGCGAACGACCTGCTCGACCTGAGCCGCCCGGACATGGACTTCGCGAAGATCGCGGAGGGCCTCGGCGTCCCGGCCACCCGGGCCACCACGGCGGAGGAGCTGGCCGAGCAGTTCGCCCGCGCGCTGGCGGAGCCCGGGCCGCACCTGATCGACGCCGCGGTGCCGTCGCTGCTCTGAGCCTCGTGAGTGTTTATGACGGTTAGAACCGGCATAAACACTCACGAGTCCTTAGGCCGCCACGGGCTCAAGGGCGGCGGCGCGAGCACGCGGGACGAGGGCGGTGAAGGCCAGCCCGACCACCGCGGCCAGCGCCGCGACCGCGAACGTCGCCCGGAAACCCGTGAGGGACGGCCAGGTCAGGCCGCCGGCAGTGATGGTCAGCTGGGCGAGCATGGTGGCCATCACCGCGCTGGAGGTGGACGTGCCGACCGAGCGCATCAGCGAGTTCAGGCCGTTCGCCGACGCCGTTTCCGTGACCGGCACCGAGCCCATGATCAACGCGGGCATGGCCGCGTACGCGATGCCGACGCCGGCGCCGATGATCACCGACGCGGCGATGATCTCCAGCGCGTTGTCCATCAGCACGATGGCGAAGACGTAGCCCAGCGCGATCACCACGGCGCCGGTCATCAACGTGGTTCGCGGGCCGTAACGGTTGGTCAGCCGCGCCGAGACCGGCGACAGCAACATCATCACCAGCCCGTTCGGCGCCAGGCACAGGCCGGCCTCGACCATCGTGCGGCCGAGGCCGTACCCGGTGGACGACGGCGCCTGCAGCAGCTGCGGGAACGACAAAGCCATGGCGTACATGGCAAAACCGACCATGATCGACGCCAGGTTGGTGAACAGCACCGGCCGCCGCGCGGACACGCGCAGGTCGACCAGCGGGTCGCGGCGGCGCAGCTGGTACCAACCCCACCCGAGCAGCACGGCCACGGCCGCGGCGGCGAACCCGAGTGTGCGCGGGCTGCCCCAGCCCCACGTGGCGCCCTTGACGATCGGGAGCAGCAGGCAGGTCAGCCCGGCCACGAGGCCGAGCGCGCCCAGGTAGTCGAACGGCGCGGGCGTGCGCACCGGCGACTCCGGCACGTACCGCAGGATCAGCAGCGCGCAGGCCAGCCCGAGTGCCGCGGAGCCCCAGAACAGCACGTGCCAGTCGGTGTTCTGCGCGACCACCGCCGCCAGCGGCAGGCCGATCGCGCCGCCGACCCCGAGCGTCGCGCTCATCAGGGAGATCGCGCCGCTGACGCGCTCGGCCGGCAGCTCGTCACGCATGATGCTGATGCCCAGCGGAATGACGCCCATCGCGCAGCCCTGGAGCCCGCGGCCGGCCACCATCAGCGCGAGCGAGCTGGTCAGCGCCGAGAGCACCGAGCCGGCCACCAGCACGGCGAGGCTCGCCAGCAGCACCCGCCGCTTGCCGTAGAGGTCACCGAGCCGTCCGCTCACCGGCGTGATCACGGCCGCCGCGAGCAGCGTGACGGTGACGACCCACGACGCGTCCGCCGTCGAAGCGTCGAGCAGCTGCGGAAACGCCGGGATGAGCGGCACCACCAGCGTTTGCATGAACGACGCGACCAGCCCGCACGACGCCAGCACCACGACGATCGCCCGACCGCTGCCCTGAGCCACCTCGACCCCCAAGTCCGTACGTGATACCAAAACGCACGGTACCGGGCAGCACCGACAATCTCGGCGCTTCGTGATCGATCCGACTGAGCGGACTGGGCCGAACGGAGCAGTCATTCCGGGCGAGTGGTGCTAGAGCCACTGTTTGACCCCACCGTGACCGGAGCAGGTGCCGGAACGGTGCTGGCTGTAGCTGTAACTGCCGTCCTTGCACTGAGCCGTCGCACCGGCCGGGTTCGACGACGGGCGGTGTACGCAGACGCCGCTCGAGTTGCGGTAGTAGTCACTGCCGCAAGCGGCGGGCGTCGCCGGCGGAGCCGCGGCCTTTTTGGTCGCAGGGATTTTCGGAACGGCCTTTTTCGTCGTCGCAGGCTGCTGCGCGACCGGCGCGGCGGGCGCGACCGGAGTGACCGAAACGGGCGAATCAGACGTCGTCGGAATAGCGGCGTCGGAGGTGGTCTCCGGCGGGGAATAAGCCGGCAACGACGAACTGGTGGTATCGGGGGTGACGACGCCGGAGTCCTTGGCGGGCAACGTACCCACACCACACCCGGCGACCAGCGCACCCGCCGCCAGCACCATTCCCAGCTTCCGCAGCATCGCGGCCTCCCTTTCCGGAACGACTTCGTGCCGCATAGTCGGGAGGATTCCGGAAAGTGTTACGCCGGTTAAGAGACGGATAAGGTCGGCTAAGGGCGTTACCGGGTCCACGGGAAACGATTCGGCAACAAAAGCCGGCGTGCGATGCTGGCATCGCCCGATCGGAGCAACATCACCGCGGTGCCGAACAGTTCTGAGCGACGAGCAGTGGTCGCGGGCGGCGGGATCGTGGGTCTGACCACGGGACTCGCCCTGCGCCAGGCCGGATTCGACGTACTGGTGTGTGAGCAGGAGCCCGAGGTGGGCGGCGTCGGCGCCTCGCTCGGGTTGTGGGAGAACGCGCTGGCGGTCTTCGACCGGCTCGGGGTGGGCTCCGGGATCCGCGCGGCCGGCCACCCGAGTGCGGTCCGCTACCAGGACCCCACCGGCCAGATCCTGGACGAGTACTACGCCGACCTCACGGACGTCGAGTACCTGATGATCACCCGCCGGCGGCTCAACCAGCTGCTCGCCGAGGCCGTCGGCCAGGACCACGTGCGCACGAGCGCACGGGTGACCGGTTATGAGGACCGGGCGGACGCCGTAACCGTGCGGTTCGAAGACGGCAGCACGACGGAGACCGATCTGCTCGTCGGCGCCGACGGCGTCTACTCGAAGGTGCGCGAGCAGCTTTCACCCGGTTCCGCAGCACAGGAGTACCCGGGACACCTGGCGTGGCGCGGAATCGTGCCGGAGAGCGCGATCCCCGAAATCGCCAACGAGCGGTTCGTGGTCGGCCGCGAGCGCACCCGGGGCGGCGTCCTGCGCAGCGGCGGCGGAATGGCGTTCTGGGTGCTCGCGCAGCTGGGCGCGCAGTCGTCGTCCGCGTCCGGGAAGGAGGAAGCCCTCGCGCTCGTGCCACACCTCCACGAAGGCGACTGGGCGTTCCAGCTGCGCGAGGCGATCGAGGCGACGCCGGAAGACAAAGTGGTCCGCAATCGCGTGATGGCCGTGCCGCTCCAAAACCGCTGGGTCGACGGCAGCGTCGCGCTGGCCGGCGACGCGGCGCATGCGCTCTCGCCGCACATCACGTCCGGCGCCTCGCTGGGCATCGAGGACGCCGTCGTGCTGGCTGACCACTTAGGACAGTCCAGCGACGTTCCCGCCGCCCTGAAGGCGTACGAAGCCGAGCGGCTCCCGC
This sequence comes from Amycolatopsis sp., assembly GCA_036502365.1. Taxonomy (GTDB): domain Bacteria; phylum Actinomycetota; class Actinomycetes; order Mycobacteriales; family Pseudonocardiaceae; genus Amycolatopsis. Next base: position 17,362 of record DASXYS010000177.1, on the reverse strand, counting down.
GCTACGCCGAGGTGTACCGCCGGGTCGACGAGGTCGCCGAGGCCTCGGTGGAGCCGCACGAGTTCGCCAAGGAGTTCTTCGGCTTCATCCGGTGGATGCTCCGCTAGACGCCCCAGCCCGTCGGCGTCGGCGACAGGCGGAAATCGAGCGTGCCCCCGAAACGGACGAAGGGCGGGTCGAGTTTCCAGTCCCGTTGCGGATTTCCGCCACGCCGGACGTCCTGGATGTACTTGCCCTCGCCGGACGCGGTGATCGTCAGCACCGCGCCGCCGGCGGAGCGCACGACCGCCTTCGGGAACAGCGGGCTGGACAGCAGCAGCTCACCAGAGCCGGGCGTACGCGGGTAGATGCCGAGCGCCGCGAAGACGTACCAGGCGGACATGGTGCCGAGGTCGTCGTTGCCGGGCAGCCCGGACGGGCCGGTGGTGTACACGGTTTCGGCCAGCTGCCGCACGGTCTCCTGCGTCTTCCACGGCTGCCCCAGCTCGTTGTACAGCCAGGGCGCGTGGATGTCGGGCTCGTTCGTCGGGTCGTACTTGAGCGGGCCGCCGCCTTCCAGCTGCCAGTTTCCCGCTGCATCGTGGAAGAAGCCGTCGAGCCGGGTGGCGGCCGCCGCCTTGCCGCCCATCGCCTCGGCGAGGCCGGAGACGTCCTGCGGCACCATCCAGGTGTACGCCGCCGCGCTGCCCTGCGCGAAGCCGCGGTCGCTCGCCGGGTCGAACGGCGTGACCCAGCTGCCGTCGACGTTGCGCGCCTGCGTGTAACCGGTGGCCGGGTTGAAGACGTTGCGCCAGTACTCGCCGCGCGCGCTCAGCTCCGCGGCTTCCTTGGTGCGTCCCAGCGCCTTCGCCCACTGGCCGAGCGAGTAGTCCGCAACCGAGTCCTCGAGCGTCTCCGCCGCGCCGCCCCAGCAGTGGCAGACGTCGTTCGCGGCATAGTGGGAACCCAGGTACTGGGCCAGGTTCGGCCGCTGCCCGACGCACTGGCCGGGACAGCCGCCGTCCTGCAGTCCTTCCGGGCGGGGCACGGTGGCCTGCCGGTACAACGACTCGAAGGCGCCGCGGTAGTCGAAGTTCCGCACACCCATCGCGTAGAACGTGGCGAGGGTAGCCGCCGACGGGTCCCCGGTCATCACGTGCGTGGCGCCGTTGATGTGCACCCAGCGGTCCCAGACGCCGTTGTTCTGCTTGGCGTAGTTGAACAACGACTGCGCGAAGTCCCCGGCGACGCGCGGCTCCAGCAGAGCGAGCAGCTGGACCTGCGCGCGGTACTGGTCCCAGCCGGAGAAATTGCTGTACTGCGCGCGCTGCCCGGGCGCGAGCCGATGCGGCACCTGATCCATGCCGAGGTACTGGCCGTCGACGTCGTTGACCAGGTTCGGCTGCTGTAAGCCGTGGTAGAGCGCGGTGTAGAAGACCTTTCGCTGGTCCGGCGTGCCGCCGCCGATCGCCACCCGGCCCAGCTCGTCGTTCCACGAGCGCCGGGTCGCGGCCGCCACGCTGTCCACAGTGGACTTCGGGGACTGCTCGGCCCGCAGGTTCCGCTCCGCACCGTCGAGCGAGACGTACGAGATCGCGAGCCGCATGGTGACCTGGCTGCCGGGTGCGAAGCCGACGTAACCGCCCGAACCGCGGCCGGCGCGGTCCTTGCCCGTCGCGTAACCCTCGCCGCCGGTCTGCGCCAGCCCGCCCGGCTGCAGCGTCGCGTCCTTCCAGGTGCCGGTGCCGGTGAACGGCTGGTCGAACTGCGCGGTGAAGTACAGCCGGTAGTAGCTCTTGCGGTTGTTGACGCCGCCGTTCGCGCGGCGGCCGCAGAACGCCCCGGTGAGCACGGATCCGGTGACCTGCCGGTGTGCCGGGTCGAGCCGGGTTTCCGCGTCCTCGCTGCCGTTGAGCGAGTTCGACGTGCGGAACAGCAGGTTCGCGGGCTTGCCGGCGGGGAACGACAGCGTGCCGACGGTCGTGCGGTCGGTCGCGGCGAAGTCCGTGGTGACGCCGTTCGCCAGGCCCAGCCGGTAACGCCCGGGGGTCGCCGACTCGTCGGCGTGCGCGAAGTTGCTCGCGTACACGGCGTCGGTGGTGTCCGCGCTCGGTGAGGAGGTGACGTCGCCGGTGAACGGCAGGATCGGCACGTCACCCGCCGCGCCCGGGTTGCAGCCCGCGCCATTCACGTGCGTGAGGCTGAAACCGCGCAGCCTGGTCGTGTCGTACTGGTAGCCGTTGGCCGCGCCGGTACTGGTCTGGTCGCCGCGGGTGCTGGTCGGGCTCCAGGCCAGCATGCCGAACGGCGCCGTCGCACCCGGGTAGGTGTTGCCGTCGCCCGCCGAGCCGATCAGCGGGTCGACGGAGGCGGCGAGATCAGTGCTGTAGGCGGCCTCGGCCGGCACCACGGCGGAGGTCAGCAGGACGGCGGCGAGGACCACCGTGAGACGACGACGCATGAGCGGACACTAACCGCGTCCGGTGACTTCCCGGCGAACTCCGCCGGACGAAATCACGGACAGAAATCCGGGCTCAGCCGTCCGTCGGGCACCACGGGTCCGAGGTGTGGCCGACGGCCAGCCCGCAGAAGCCTTGCAGGGTCCGGACCACTTCGCCGCCCTCGACGCGCAGGACCGCGACGGGCTTGTTCTCCGGCACGTTCCGGCTGATGTCGCCGCCGTAGTCGATGGTCCCGGTGACCCCCTCGATGTACTTGTTGGTCTGCTGCGGGTTCTCGCGCGAAGTGTGGATGGCGGTGATCTCGCGCCAGACCGCGCCGGGGGTGACCGGGATGTTCGACGACGTCTCGCGCAGGTACGCCGTCGCCGTGATCATCACCAGCGCGGCGTCGTAGGACAGCCCGGCGTGGCCGTCGTAGGAGCTGCCGCGCACGGTCCGCTCGAAGGGGAACAGCGTGGTGTTCAGCGTGGTGTAGAAGTCCCGCGCCAGTCCCTGTGGGTCGGTCGCCGGCTCGGTCGCGAGTGAGAGGTAGTAGTACGGCAGCGCCCGATTCTGCTCGCGCGCGACCTGATCGGCGACGTAACGGCTGACGTCGTCGTCACCGATGATCGTCGCGGTGCTGCCGCATTGCGCGGCGCCGCCGGTGAAGTCGCCGAAGTCCGGGACCCCGCGGCCGGCGAAGAAGACCATCCCGTCGTAGGAGCAGGTGTCGCGCCCGGCCGCCGCGGCGTTGCCCACCAGCCGGTCGCCGTAGCGCAGGTGCGACGGCGGCGCGAGCTGCCCGCCGTCCGGCGCGAACGCCCGCGCCTCGACCGTGAACCCCTTGTCCTGGAACGACTTCATCACGTCGTCGCGCAGATTGGTGCTGTAGCTGTCGGAGTCGTCGTCGGAGTAGTAGACACGCAGGGCGCGCGGGCCCGGCCGCTGGGTCGCGAACGCCGCGGCGACGGCCGCCTCGCGCCGGTTCTGGGGCGCCACTTGGAAGTAGATCGGGTTCTGATCGGCGAGACCGTCGGCGGTCAGGGTGGACGCGACCACCGGGATGCCGGCGTTGCCCAGCGCGCGGATCGTCGACTGCGTCGGCTCGCTGCTCATGTCCAGCCCGACCACGCCGACGATGCTCTTGTCCTGCTCCGCCATCTGTTTCAGCTGCCCGGCAACGGGCACGCCCTCGCGCATCCCGCGCCCGCCGTTCGCGATCAGCATCCGCACGATCGGCTCGGACGTCGCCGTCGCGTTGAGCTGCCGCAGCTGCGCGACGGCGAAGCCTTCCAGCGACTCGCGCTCGGCGGTGAGGCCTTCGGCGGTGCCATTGGACGAGGTCAGCGCCTCGAAGTCGACCAGCGTGATGAACGGCCGTTCCCCGTGTTCCTCGTGCAGCTGCTCGGCCCGCCGGTTCTGGTCGGCGATCACCTGCTCGACCTGGCGGATGGTGTCGTCGGCCGGGTCGAACAGGGTGAACGCGCCGTCAGAGATGCCGACACACTCGCTGCCGGTCCAGGTGAGCCACTCGCTGCTCGTGCCGCAGTGGCTCGCGCGGAAGTCCTCGTACCGCACGGCGACCAAGCCGCCGACGAGGGCGAGGACCAGCAGTGGCACGCCGATCCGCATCCACCGCGTCGCCCACCACGGCGGGCGCGACTCGCGGCGGCGCAGCACATACGTGTCCCCGAGCGATTGCAGTTCCTTGCGCGCTTCGAGTTGCTGCTCGTGCGAGCCGACGTGGTCGAGGCCGATCGGCAGGTACCAAGCGGCGGCGTCTCGGGCGCGGCGGTCCTTGAGCAGTTCGTGCTGCCAGGCCCGGTACGCGCCGCCCGCGTCGGACGCGCGGCGCTTGGGCCGCAGCTCGCTCGGCGCCGCGTCCGGCGGCGGCGCGTGGCTCGTGGCGACCACGAGCAGCGGGTCGAACAGGCCGGTCTGGTTGCGCACGTCGTTGATCAGCTTCAGCAGCCGGTAGCCGCCGTTCACGGTGCTCACGTGGTCGAGCAGCAGCACCGGGTAGGTCATCCGGCGGCGGCGCCAGAACTGCGCCGGGCGCAGCCGGTACCCGCGGCGGAGGTCTTCCAGGAACGCGTTCACCAGCAGCCGCCCGACGAACTCGGGTGACTCCCGCTGCCACTCGCCGTCGGTCAGCCGCAGCGCGAACCGCACGAAGCTGCCCGACATCTCCGGCGCCAGGTGCGGCTGGCGGAGGAACCAGCGGTACCGGCCGGACAGCCCCGGCACCCGCCCGGTGACGGCGAGCCGGAACGTCGCCATGGTCAGCAATCGCAGCAGCAGCAACGGAATCCGCCACGCGTCGTTCTGCGGTACCAGCTCCTGCCCGACGTTCTCGATGGCCGAGCGGAACCGCACCATCAGGCCGTTTTCCTGCAGCCGCCGCAACAGCGTCCGCTCCGGCTCGGGGTCGTGCCCGGCCAGCTTCTCCCCCATCAGCTGGACGACGAGGGTGAAGAGGCCGAAGCGCAGCCCGGTGCCGCGGGAACGCGGGCTGCGGAGCAATTCGTTGCGCGCGTCCCACAGGATGTCCCGCACGGCCTCGACACTGGCGGCGGTCGCGACGCCCTCGGTGTCGGTCGCTTTGCGCTGGTCGAGCGGCAGGTAGGCGTAACGGACGCTGCCGCTGGGCCGGGCACTGCGCAGCCGTGAGCTGAACTCCTCCAGCACGCCCTCGCAGGAGTCCGACCGGACCAGGCACACCATCGGCAGCCCGCGCCGTCCCGCGCGTTCCTGCTGGTAACCGGGCTCCCACTCGACGTTCGCCTGGTGCAGCGACCGGGGCAGGTCCCCCATCCGCGGCCGCTGGTACAGCGCGCCGATGAGCTTCACCAGCTTCTCGCCGCCACGGAAGGCGAGCGGGTCGTGCCGGTGCTCCTGGGTGGCGGTGGTCTGGTCCATGAACCAGTTTCACATGCCGGGAGGGGACGGGGTTCCGCAATTTTACCGTCCCGTAACGAGATCGCGGGCCTCTGCCGTGGAATCCGCACAACGAAAAGGGGCCTTCTCCCGAATCCGGGAGAAGGCCCCTCGACGTCAGCGGTTATTCGTAGATCTCGCCCTTGGCCGCCTTGGCCACCAACGACTCCGGCGGCGTGAAGTGGTCGCCGTACCGGGCGGCCAGCTCACGGGACCGGTCGACGAAGCCCTGCAGGCCACCGTCGTACTGGTTGATGTACTGGATGACCCCGCCGGTCCAGGCCGGGAACCCGATTCCGAAGATCGAGCCGATGTTGGCGTCGGCGACGGACGTCAGCACGCCCTCGTCGAAGCACTTCACCGTTTCGAGGGCTTCGGCGAAGAGCATGCGCTCCTTGAGGTCCTCGAACGGGACGTCGCCGGTGCCGGCCTTGAACGCGTCGCGCAGGCCGGGCCAGAGGCCGGTGCGCTTGCCGTTCTCGTCGTACTCGTAGAAGCCCGCGCCGGTGGAACGGCCCTTGCGGTCGTACTCGTCGAGCATGGTGTCGATGACGGCCTCGGAAGCGTGCGCTTCCCACTTGCCGCCCGCGGCCTCGATCGCGGCGCGGGTCTCCTTGCGGATCTTGCGCGGCAGCGTCAGGGTCAGCTCGTCCATCAGCTGCAGCGGCGGCGCCGGGTACCCGGCCTGCGAGCCCGCCTGCTCGATCGACGCCGGCTCGACGCCCTCGCCCAGCGCGGCCACGGCCTCGTTGATGAACGTGCCGATCACGCGCGAGGTGAAGAAGCCGCGGCTGTCGTTGACGACGATCGGGGTCTTCTTGATCTGCAAGGTGTAGTCGAAGGCCTTGGCCAGCGTCGCCGGCGAGGTCTTCTCCCCGCAGATGATCTCGACCAGCGGCATCTTGTCCACCGGCGAGAAGAAGTGGATCCCGATGAAGTCCTCCTGCCGCTGCACGCCCTCGGCGAGCGTGGTGATCGGCAGGGTGGAGGTGTTGGAGCCCAGCACCGCGTCGGCGTCGACGATGCCCTCGATCTCGCCGAACACCTTGTGCTTCAGCTCGACGCTCTCGAACACGGCCTCGATCACGAAGTCGACGCCCGCGAAGTCGGCCGCGTCGGCGGTCGGCTTGATCTTGGCCAGCAGCGCGTCGGACTTCTCCTGCGTGGTCTTGCCGCGCGAGAGGGCCTTCTCTTCGATCTTGGCGGCGTAGCCCTTGCCGCGCTCCGCGGCTTCCTGGCTGACGTCCTTGAGCACGACGTCGATCCCGGCTTTCGCCGACACGTAAGCGATCGCGGCGCCCATCATGCCCGCGCCGAGCACGCCGACCTTACGAGCGGTGTACTTCTCGAAGCCGTCCGGACGCGAGCCGCCCGAGTTGATCGTCTGCAGGTCGAAGAAAAACGCCTTGGTCATGTTCTTCGAGACCTGCCCGGTGGCCAGGTGCACGAAGTAGCGCGTCTCCACCGTGATCGCGGTGTCGAAGTCGACCTGCGCTCCCTCGATGGCCGCGGCCAGGATCGCCCGCGGCGCCGGCATCGGCGCGCCCTTGAGCTGCTTGCGCAGGTTCGCCGGGAACGCGGGCAGGTTCGCCGCGAAGCTCGGGTTCGACGGGGTGCCGCCCGGGATCTTGTAACCCTTGACATCCCACGGCTGCACGCCGCCCTCGGGGTTCGCCTTGATCCACGCCTTGGCGGCGGGCACCAGCTCCTCGACGGTGTCCACGACCTCGTGCACCAGGCCCAGCTCCAGCGCCTTGCGCGGGCGGTGGCGCTGGCCCTGCAGCAGCACGTTCAGCAGTGCGCTCTGGATGCCGAGCAGCCGCACGGTGCGGACCACGCCGCCACCGCCGGGCAGCAGGCCCAGCGTGACCTCGGGCAAGCCGACCTGGCTGCCCTTGGCGTCGGCCGCGATGCGGTGGTGCGTGGCGAGCGCGATCTCCAGGCCGCCGCCGAGCGCGGCGCCGTTGATGGCCGCGACCACCGGCTTGCCCAGCTGTTCGATGCGCCGCATCTGGCTCTTCATCTGCACGCTGGAGGCGGTGAACTCGGCCGCGTGCTCCGGCTTCGCCTGGATCAGGTCGTTCAGGTCGCCGCCGGCGAAGAAGGTCTTCTTCGCGGAAGTGACGACCACACCGGTGATGTCGTCCTTCTCCGCCTCCAGCCGGTCGACGGTCACGCCGAGCGACTCGCGGAAGGCGGCGTTCATCGTGTTCGCCGACTGGTTCGGGTCGTCGAGGGTCAGCGTGACGATGCCGTCGGAATCCTGGTCCCAGCGGATGGTCTTGCTCTCAGCCATTTGTCCTCACACCCGCTCGATGATGGTCGCGACGCCCATGCCGCCGCCGATGCACAGGGTCACCAGCGCGCGCCGCGCCTGGCGGCGTTCCAGCTCGTCGACCACCGTGCCGACCAGCATCGCGCCGGTGGCGCCGAGCGGGTGGCCCATGGCGATCGCGCCGCCGTTGACGTTCACCTTCTCGTCGGGCAGGTGCAGGTCCTTCTGCCACTTGAGGACGACGGACGCGAACGCCTCGTTCAGCTCCCACAGGTCGATGTCGTCCGGGGTCAGGCCCGCGGTCTTGAGCACCTTCTCGGTAGCCGGCGTGGGGCCGGTCAGCATGATCGTCGGCTCGGAGCCGATCGACGCGGTGGCCACGATGCGCGCCCGCGGCGTCAGCCCGAAGGTCTTGCCGACGGCCTCGCTGCCGACGAGCACCAGCGCGGCGCCGTCGACGATGCCGGAGGAGTTGCCGCCCGTGTGGACGTGGTCGATCCGCTCGACCTGGTGGTACTTCTGCAGCGCGACGGCGTCGAAGCCGCCCATCTCGCCGATCGCGGTGAAGGCGGGCTTGAGCTTGCCGAGGCCCTCGACGGTGCTGCCCGGGCGGCGGTGCTCGTCGTGGTCGAGGATCGTGACGCCGTTGATGTCCTTGACCGGCACCACGGACTTCGCGAAGTAGCCGCCGGACCAGGCCGCTTCGGCCTTCTCCTGCGAGCGCACGGCGAAGCGGTCGACGTCCTCGCGGGAGAAGCCCTCCATGGTCGCGATCAGGTCGGCGCCGATGCCCTGCGGGGTGATGTAGTGGTCGTACGCGGTGGCCGGGTCCATGAACAGCGCGCCGCCGTCGGAGCCCATCGGCACCCGTGACATCGACTCGACGCCGCCGGCGATGATCAGGTTGTCCCAGCCCGAGCGCACCTTCTGCGCCGCGGTGTTGGTGGCCTCCAGGCCGGACGCGCAGAACCGGTTGAGCTGGACGCCCGCGACCGTCTGCGGCAGGCCGGAGACCAGCGCCGCCGTGCGCGCGATGTCGGCGCCCTGCTCGCCCACCGGGGAGACGACGCCGAGCACGATGTCGTCGATCGCGGCGGGGTCGAGGTTCGGGTGGCGGACCTTGAGCTCTTCGATCAGGCCGGCCACCAGGTCGACCGGCTTGGTGCCGTGCAGCGCACCGCCCTTGTTCTTGCCCCGAGGCGTGCGAATCGCCTCGTAGATGTAGGCCTCGCTACTCACTGAACACTCCTCCGCACAGGGCGTCTGGATGGACACTTCGTTGGATCAGCCGACGTGCACCGGCACTGCCAGCATACCCGTCAGTAGTGCTAATGCTGATTAACATATGCCCTCAGAACCCGATGGTGTCAATGGGTTGCCACTGTTCCGGTTAGGGCTATGGTCGGTTCACCATGAGTACCCAACCCGCCCGCGCGCCGCGGCCACGCGACCGCAAGGCCCAGCTCGCCGCGGTCGCCGCCGGGCTGTTCCGCGCCCGCGGCTACCACGGGGTGGGGATCAACGACATCGCCGCCGCGGCGGGTGTCACCGGGCCCGCGCTGTACCGGCACTTCACCGACAAGCAGGCGATCCTGGCCTACGTCGTGCTCAGCGGGATCGACGACATGGAGGCGGTCACGGCGGACGCGCTGACGGACTCCGGGCCGGCGTCCGAGCAGCTCGAGACCCTGCTCACCGGCCTGGCGGCACAGGCCGTGGAACGCCGGGAGATCGCCGCGCTGTGGCGCTGGGAGGGCCCGCACCTGGCGCGCGAGGAGCGCCGGGAGATCCGCCGCCGGTCGGGCGCCGTGCTCGACGCGTGGACAAAAGCGGTGCTCACGACCCGGCCCGAGCTGCCGGCCGAAGAGGCCGAGCTGCTGTGCTGGGCCGCGCTGTCGGTGTTCGGCAGCGTGTCCGTGCACCACACCACCGTGGCCAGGAAACGCTTCATCGCGCTGCTCGTGGAACTGGCGACGGCTGTGGTGGAAACCACACTCCCGTCAGCCACCGCGCTGCCTCCCGCCACGGTCGCGGGCCTCGGCACACCGTCACGCCGTGAACAGGTGCTGGCGGCCGCGACGGCACTGTTCGCCGAACGCGGCTTCCACGCGGTCAGCATGGAGGACATCGGCGCGGCGGCGGGCATCGCCGGCCCGAGCGTCTACCGCCACTTCCCGAGCAAGGCCGCGCTGATGGTCGCCATCGGCCACCGCGCCGCCGACCGGCTCGCGCTGGCCGCCGAGCAGGCCCTCCAGGCCCCGGACGAGGCGACCGGCCTGCGCCGCCTGGCCGCGTCGTACGTCCACACGCTGCTGCACACGCCGGAGCTGCTGGTCTCCTTCACGGCCGACCGCGTCACCATGCCCGACCGCGACAAGGCCGACCTGCTGCGGGTCCAGCGCGACTACGTGGGCCAATGGCTCAGCCTGCTCACCGCCATCCACCCCGGCCTGCCGGCGCGCGAGGCGAAAGTCCGCGTTCACGCGGCGCTCACGGTGGCCAACGACCTGAGCCGCACCCGCCGCGTGTCCGGGCGGCCTCACCTCCAGGCCGAGCTGACCGCGCTGCTGCACGCCATCCTCGGTCTCGGCTGAACGCGGAAACCGCTCCCGATCAAGGCTTTCCCGTGCAACGATGCCGCGTGCCCCCACGACAGCGACTGCACCTGGTCGGCGCGGACGAGGACCACCGCGTCTCGACCCTCGAGCTGTTCTTCGACCTCGTGTTCGTCTACGCGATCACGCAGACGACCCAGCTGATGGCCGACCACCTCAGCCTGCTCGGCGTCGCGCAGGGGCTGATGGTGCTGGCCGTGTTGTGGTGGTGCTGGTGCAGCTACGCGTGGCTCGGCACGACGATCCACGTGGACCAGGGTGTCGCGCGGCTGGCGATGTTCGGCGCCATGGCCGTGATGTTCCTGGTGTCCCTCACCGTGCCCGAGGCGTTCACCGACACACCCGGCGGGCTGAACGCGCCGCTGCTGTTCGTCGGCTGTTACGCGGTGGTGCGGCTGCTGCACGAAGTCGCGTATCTCGGCGCGGCACGGCATGACCCGGAGCTGCGTCGGGTGCTGCTGCGGATGCTGCGCGGCCTGGTGCCGAGCATCGCGCTGCTGGTCGTGGCGACGTTCCTGCACGGGCCGTGGCAGCTCGTGGTGTGGGCGGTGGCGCTGCTCGTCGACTACCTCAACGTCTACCTGTCCGGCCCGGCCGGCTGGCGGCTGAACTCGCCGGCCCACTTCTCCGAGCGGTTCGGGCTGATCGTCATCATCGCGCTCGGCGAGTCGATCGTGGCGATCGGGATCGGCATCGGCGAGCTGCCGATGACCTGGCTCGTCGCGGGGTCGGCGATCTGCGGGATCGCGCTGGCGGCCGGGATGTGGTGGACGTACTTCGACGTCGTCGCCCATGCGGCGGAACACCGGCTCACCCGCGCGACCGGGCTCGAACGCACGAAGATCGCCACCGACTCCTACACCTTCCTGCACCTGCCGCTGATCGCCGGCGTGGTGCTCGTGGCGCTGGGGCTGAAGAAGTCGTTCCTGTACCTGGCCGACACCGTCCACTATGGACCGAGTGTGGCGCTGCACGGCGTGCCGCTCTGGGCGCTCACCGGCGGCCTCGCGCTGTATCTGGTGGCGGTCAGCTCACTGCGCCGCCGCAACCTCGGCAGCTGGAACCGCCAGCGCCTGGTGCTGGCCGTGGTGCTGCTCGCGCTGACGCCGCTGCTGGAACACGTGCCCGCGGCCGTAGTGGTGCTGATCGTGGCCGCCACCGTGCTCGCGCTGATCGCGTTCGAGCGCACACCGTGGGCGCGCCGTCAGGTCAGCGTCCCGCGAACTGGCCGATGACCCCGAGCAGCGCCAGCTTTTCGTAGTCCTCGGTGCCGGGCGTGGCGGTGAAGACGAGCATCGCCTGGGCGAGGTCGTCGGTGTAGAGGAACTGGCAGTCCAGCTCGATGCCGCCCAGCTCCGGGTGGACGATCACCTTGCGCCGCGCGGGTTTCAGGCCCACCTCGTGCCGTTCCCACAGCTCGGCGAACTCGCCGCTCTCCTCCGACAGCCGCCGCGCCAGCTCGGCGGCGCGGGTGTCGAGACCGGCCCGGGACGACGCCGCGCGGAGGCCCGCCACGAGTTCGCGAGCGAACTTTTCGTGGTAGCTGCCGGGGTAGATCGCGCGCTCGCCGGGGTCGGTGAACCACCGGTAGACCGCGCTGCGGGTCAGCCCGGTGTACCCGCTGTGGTCACCGAGCAGCGCGGCCGCGAGCCGGTTCTGCGCGAGCGTTTCGCCGAGGTCGGACAGCACCATCGCGGGGGTGTCCTCGAGCCGGTCGAGCACGCGCAGCAACGCCGGGCTCACGTGGTCCGTGCGCGCCATCCGGGTCGGCGTGCCGTGGCCGGCCAGGCGGAACAGGTGGTCGCGCTCGTCGGCCGAAAGCCGCAGCCCGCGCGCGATCGCGGTCAGCATCTGCTCCGACGGCTGCGGTCCGCGCCGCTGCTCGAGGCGGGTGTAGTAGTCGGTCGACATGCCGGACAGCGTCGCGATCTCCTCGCGGCGCAGGCCGCTGGTGCGCCGGCGCGGCCCCTTGGGCAGGCCGACGTCGGCGGGCTGCAGTGCCTCGCGGCGTCGGCGCAGGAAGTCGGCCATTCCGGGACGGTCCATACCGTCCATTATCGGCACCCGCCCGCGGGGAACCAGGGATCGCCGATCCCTGGTTGCCCGGACTCTGCCCATCGCGCCGGGCCGGGGTCACACTCGGCGCATGACATCCGGACAGTGGAAACTCCCCGATCTCACCGGGCGGACGATGGTGGTCACGGGCGCGTCGAGCGGGCTCGGCGCGGTCACCGCGCGTGAACTGGCCCAGGCGGGCGCCCACGTGGTGCTGGCCGTACGCGATGTGGAGAAGGGCGAGCGCGTCGCCGCGGGCATCAGCGGAAAGACCGAGGTGCGCGCGCTCGACCTGGCCGATCTCGCGTCGGTGCGCGCCTTCGCCGACGCGTGGACGGGAAAGCTCGACGTGCTGGTCAACAACGCCGGGATCATGGCCGTGCCACGCGGGAAAACGGCCGACGGCTTCGAGGACCACTTCGGCACCAACCACCTCGGCCCGTTCGCGCTGACGAACCTGCTGCTGCCGAACATCACCGACCGCGTGGTCACCGTCTCGTCCGGGCTCGCGCGGATCGGCACTGTCCGGCTGGACGACCTGAACTGGGAGCGCCGCCCCTACCGGCCGATGCGCGCGTACGGCGCTTCGAAGCTCGCGAACCTCCTGTTCACGCTGGAGCTGCAACGCCGTCTCACCGCTGCGGGCAGCTCCGTACGGGCGCTCGCCGCGCACCCCGGCGTCGCAGCGACTTCGCTGGATCAGCACCTTCACGGACCGCAGCAAGCCGTCACGCGCTTCAGCTACCGGTTCATGGCGCAGCGCGAAGCCGCGTACGGCGCGTTGCCGACGCTGTACGCGGTGACCGAAGACCTGCCGGGGAACTCGTACGTGGGCCCCACCGGCCGTTCCGGCGCACGGCCGTCACTCGAACGCAGGCGAAAGGCCGACAGCGACGCCAACCTCGCGAAGCAGCTGTGGGACGTCTCGGCGGAGCTGACCGGCGTCAACCGGCACGAGTGAGGGACGGCACTGGCGCATCCGGGCGCCTCACGTTAACCTACTCGTGAGTAGGTAACGCGAGGGAGAGGCCATATGGCTGCGCCAAGGAAACGAGACGCGATGGGCTTCGGCCTGGCCGCGCTCACCCGGTTGGCCGGGAGCAGGGTGATCGACAAGGCGGGGCTCCGCGAACCCGTGCAGAACCTGGTCAAGGCCGGGACCCGCACGGGCTTCCGCGCCGCCGGGGCGGCCACCCGGTCGTTCACCTCGGTGCAGCGGCTGGGCAAGCCCGCGCGGCTCGCCCCCACGTCCGACGCGGGTCTGTTCGACCTGACCCCGAGCGAGGACCAGCAGCTCATCGTCGAGACGGTGACCGAGTTCGCCGCCGAGCAGCTGCGGCCGGCCGCCGCGGACGCCGACGCCAAGCTCGAAGCCCCCGAAGGCCTGCTGACGCGCGCGGCCGAGCTGGGCATCAGCCTCGTCGGGATCCCTGAAGAGCTCGGCGGCGTCGGCACCGAGCGCTCGGTGGTCACGAACGCGCTGGTCGCCGAAGCCCTCGCGCACGGCGACCTGGGGCTGGCCGTGGCCGTGCTCGCGCCGTCGGCCGTCAGCACCGCGCTGGTGGCCTGGGGCGACGAACAGCAGCAGGCCGACTACGTGCCCGCGTTCACCGGCGAGCAGGTGCCCGCGGCCGCGCTGGCGCTGCAAGAGCGCGCGCCGCTGTTCGACCCGTTCAAGCCCGCCACCAAGGCAAAGCGCACACCGAAGGGCTATCAGCTCGACGGCGTGAAGTCGCTCGTGCCGCGCGCCGCGCAGGCCGAGGTGTTCATCGTGTCGGCCGACCTCGAAGGCCGTGGCCCGGCGTTGTTCATCGTCGAGTCTTCGAGCGCGGGCGTGTCGGTCGAATCCGAACCGGCCATGGGCCTGCGCGGAGCCGCGACCGGAAAGCTGCACCTGGAAAAGGTCACGCTGTCCGCGGGCGCCCTGCTGGGCGGCGGCAAGGCGGACGTCTTCGCCGAGGTCGTCCGGCTGTCGCGGCTGGGCTGGGCGGCGCTCGCGGCCGGGACCGCGAAGGCCGTGCTCGACTACGTGGTGCCGTACGTGAACGAGCGCACGGCGTTCGGTGAACCGATCAGCCACCGCCAGGCCGTGGCGTTCTCGGTGGCGGACATCGCGATCGAGCTGGAGGGCCTGCGGCTGGTGACGCTGCGCGCGGCCGCGCGGGCCGAGCAGGGCCGGCCGTACGCGCGGGAGGCCGCGCTGGCGCGCAAGCTGGCCGTGGACAAGGGCATGCAGATCGGCAACGCGGGGGTACAGCTGCTCGGCGGGCACGGCTTCGTCAAGGAGCACCCGGTGGAGCGCTGGTACCGCGACCTGCGTGCGATCGGCGTCATGGAAGGCGCCGTCCTTCTCTAGGACTCGTGAGTGTTTATGACGGTTCTAACCGTCATAAACACTCACGAGCCTTCTTTCCGAAAGGCAGCTCATGATCAACCTTGAAGCCCCCAAGAAGGCCGGCGCGCTGATCAACCAGGCATACCAGGCCGCGGCCGAGGTGTTCCGGCCGATCTCCCGCAAGTACGACCGCGCCGAGCACACCTACCCGGCCGAGCTGGACATGTTCGCGGCCCTGCTCGACGGCCTCAACTCCTCCGGCGAGGGCGGCGCGGGCGCGGCGGGCGTGCGCCGGTCCGGAAAGGACGATGAGAAGAAGGGGAACCGCAACGGCGCCAACCTGAACGTCGTCCTCGGCACGATCGAAATGTGCTGGGGCGACGTGGGCCTGCTGCTGTCGATGCCGCGTCAGGGCCTCGGCAACGCGGCCATCGGCTCGGTGGCGACGGACGAGCAGCTGGAGCGTTTCTCCGGCCTGTGGGCGGCCATGGCGATCACCGAGCCCGGCTGCGGCTCGGACTCGGCCGCGATCACCACCACGGCCGTCGAGGACGGCGACGACTACGTGCTGAACGGCGAGAAGATCTTCGTGACGTCCGGCCAGCGCGCCGACGCCGTGGTCGTCTGGGCCACTTTGGACAAGTCGAAGGGCCGCGCGGCGATCAAAAGTTTCGTGGTGGAGAAGGGCACTCCGGGCTTCGAGGTCGTGCGCGTGGAGCACAAGCTCGGAGTCCGCGCGTCCGACACGGCGGTGCTGCGCTTCGAGAATTGCCGCGTCCCGCGCGAAAACCTGCTGGGCACCCCGGAAATCGACACCGCGAAGGGCTTCGCGGGCGTCATGCAAACCTTCGACAACACCCGCCCCCTCGTCGCGGCCATGGCAATCGGCGTCGCGCGCGCCGCATTGGAGGAGACGCGCGCGATCCTGTCGTCAGCGGGCGTCACCATCGGCTACGACCGCCCTTCGGTTACGCAACACGCCGCGGCTGCGACGTTCTTGCAGCTGGAGGCCGACTACGAGGCCGCGTACCTGCTGACGCTCGAATCCGCGTGGATGGCGGACAACCGCCGGCCGAACTCGCTCCAGGCGTCGATGGCGAAGGCCAAGGCGGGACGGTCGGTTGTGGAGATCACTTTGAAGTGCGTCGAGCTGGCCGGGGTGTTCGGTTATACGGAGGAGTCTCTGCTGGAAAAGTGGGCTCGGGATGCGAAGATCTTGGACATTTTCGAGGGGACGCAGCAGATCCAGCAGCTGATCGTGGCTCGGCGGGTACTGGGGAAGACTTCCGCTCAGCTCAAGTAGGTTGTGGTCCACCAAGAATCCGCCCGATCGCCGGCCTCCGTCAGGCTTCGCGATCGGGCGGTTTTCGTGTCGAACAACGCGTGCGGGGATTACGCAGGGATGGCGTTGTCGATGAGAACGGCGGCGATGGCGGCGGCGGTGGGGAAGGATTCGCTGTTGAGGACTCGGGTGCGGGCCGAGGCGCCGTCGATGAGCAACGCCAGTTGTTCGCCGAGTTGTTCGGGGTTGGTGGCGCCGGCTTCGCGGGCGGCTTCGGTGAGCCGCGCGGCGATGGCGATCTTGTAGTCGCGTGCGTACTGGGACGCCGGGTGCTGGGGGTCGTGGAGTTCGACGGCCGCCGCGATGTAGGGGCACAGGGGCGTGGACGCGGGTATCTCGAAGGCGGCGAGGAGCCGTTCGCGGGGTGTGAGGTCGGTGCGGTCGAACACTTCGGGCATGACGCCGGGATCGAATCGGCGCAGGTATTCGGCGACGAGTTCGTCCTTGCTGGTGAAGTGCTGGTAGGCCGTGCGCTTGGACACCTGGGCCACGGCGCAGAGCTGGTCCATGCCGGTGCGGTTGATGCCCTGATCGCGGAACAGCTGCTGTGACGCGCTGAGGATGCGCTCCAGCGCGCCCCTGCCGCGGCGCCGGCCCAGCGGGCCCTTCTCCAACTCCGTCATGCCTCCAGCATAGACCCGTTGGGTACCGACCTGTGTACGTAGCTTGCGTCCCGGCCAAGCCGTCGGGTACGTTACGTACACAGTTCGGTGTATGTAAGAACCGGGCTGTTCGGATACCCATCAATTCAACGGAGTGATCGTGGGAAAGCTCGATGGCAAGGTCGCGGTGATCACTGGCGGATCGACCGGCATGGCGCTGGCCGGCGCCAAACTGTTCGTCGAGGAAGGAGCACATGTCTTCATCCAGGCCCGGCGCCAGGATGCATTGGACGACGCCGTCAAGCTGATCGGCCGCAACGTCACCGCCGTCCAGGGTGACGCGGCCGAACTGGACGACCTGGACCGCTTGTACGACACCGTCAAGCGGGAAAAGGGCTCCATCGACGTGCTGTGGGCCAGCGCCGGAATGGGCGAACCCGCCGTCCTCGGCGAGATCACCGAGGAACAGTTCCACCGCGCCTTCTGGCTCAACGCGCGCGGCACCCTGTTCACCGTGCAAAAAGCACTGCCGCTGATCAACGACAACGGCTCGATCTTCATGACCGGATCCAACGCCTCGCTCGGCGCCTTCCCCGGCTGGAGCCTTTACGCGGGAAGCAAAGCCGTCCAGCAGGCCTGGGCCCGCGTCTGGCTCAACGAACTGCGCGACCGCAAGATCCGGGTCAACGTCCTGACCCCCGGCCAGGTCGCCACCGCCAAACAGGAAGAACTGTTCGACGAGGCAACCAAGGCCGCATTCGAGTCCCTCATCCCCCGCGGA
>DASXYS010000176.1:0-62926 GCA_036502365.1 Amycolatopsis sp. | reverse complement strand
GCCGCCGTGCTGGCCGCCCGCCGTCACCTGCGGGTGGCCGGGCAGCCCCTGCGCGAGCTGGGGGTGGGCCTGGTGGTGCTCACCGGCGGGGTGTTCCGCCAGCCCGACTCGGCGGGGCTGGTGGCCATCCGCGACACCCTGCGCGCCGACGCGGTGCTGCGAGAGCTGCTGGAGGGCTGCCCGGTGGCTATGGACGACGGTTACGCACTGGCCCCGGCCGGGCTGCTGGTGGCCGCGGGGCGCCCGGAGGCCGCGCGGGTGGTGCTCGACACCGCGATCGCCCCGGACGTCGGACGACCCGGCTGAGGATCACCCCGAACGTTCAACCGACCGCCCTGCCCGGGGTGGGCTGGACGTGGGAGCATGGCGCGCGTGGCAGAGGTCAGCTACCGGGACGCTTCCCGGGTGTTTCCCGGGTCGCCCCCGGTGCGCGCGGTGGACAAGCTCGACCTGGAGATCGCGGACGGCGAGTTCCTGGTGCTCGTCGGCCCGTCCGGCTCCGGCAAGTCGACCGCGCTGCGCATGCTCGCGGGCCTCGAGGACATCGACGACGGCGCCGTCTGGATCGGTGACCGCGACGTCACCCAGCTGCCGCCGCGCTCGCGTGACATCGCGATGGTCTTCCAGAACTACGCGCTGTACCCGCACATGACTGTGGCGCAGAACATGGGCTTCGCGCTGAAGATCGCGGGCCGCCCGGCGTCGGAGATCAAGCAGAAGGTGCTCGACGCGGCGAAGCTGCTCGACATCGAGGACTACCTCGACCGCAAGCCGAAGGCGCTTTCCGGCGGTCAGCGACAGCGTGTCGCCATGGGCCGCGCGATCGTGCGTGAGCCGCAGGTGTTCCTGATGGACGAGCCACTGTCCAATCTGGACGCGAAGCTGCGGGTGTCCACCCGTACGCAGATCGCCGCGCTGCAGCGCCGCCTCGGCGTCACCACCGTGTACGTCACGCACGACCAGGTCGAGGCCATGACCATGGGCGACCGCGTCGCGGTGCTGTCCGACGGCCTGCTCCAGCAGTGTGACACCCCGCGCGCGCTGTACGACCACCCGGCGAACGTGTTCGTCGCGGGCTTCATCGGCTCGCCGGCCATGAACCTGGCGTCGGCGAAGCTGACCGCGGACGGTGCGGAGGTCGGCGGCGCGAGCGTGCCGCTCAGCCGCGAGATCATCAGCGCGGCCGACGGCGACACGATCACGCTGGGCTTCCGCCCGGAGTCGCTCGAGGTGACCACCGACACCGACGGCACGCTGCCGATGAAGGTCGAGCTGGTCGAGGAGCTGGGCTCGGACGCTTACGTCTACGGCAAGCTGGCCGGTGAGGACGCCGCGGGAACGCAGTCCAACGTCGTCGCGCGGGTGGACCCGCGCACACCGCCGAAGATGGGCGACACCCTGCACCTGCGGATCCGTCCCGACGAGCTGCATGTGTTCTCCGGCACTACCGGGCTGCGGCTCCCCTGACGGCGTGACGTGGGAAACTGGTAGTCGCTATGACTGCCAGTTTCCCGCGGGCCGAGGTTGTCATCGACCTCGACGCCCTGCGCCACAACGTGACCCTGCTGGCCGAGCGCGCGCCCGGAGCCGACCTGATGGCCGTGGTGAAGGCCGACGCGTACGGCCATGGCGCGCTGCCCGTCGCACGCGCCGCGATCGAGGCCGGCGCCACCTGGCTGGGCACCTGCTCGCTGGACGAGGCACTGGACCTGCGCCACGGCGGCGTCACCACCCGGCTGCTGAGCTGGCTCGACGTGCCGACGGCCGATTTCGCGCCCGGGATCGAGGCGGACATCGACCTCGCCGCCAGCTCCGTCGACGAGCTTCGCCGCATCGCGGACGCCGCCGGGCAGGTCGGCAAGCGGGCGCGGGTGCACCTCAAGATCGACACCGGGCTCTCCCGCAACGGCTGCCCGCCCGCCGCGTGGCCGGAGCTGGTCGAGGCCGCGGCCGCCGAGTCGCGGGTGGACGTCGTCGCCATCTGGTCGCACCTGGCCTGCGCGGACGAGCCGGGCCACCCGTCGGTCGACGCGCAGGCGAAGCGCTTCTCGGAGGCCTACGACATCGCCCGTGCCGCCGGGCTGGAGCCGCTGCGCCACCTGGCCAACTCCGCCGCCGTGCTGACCCGGCCGGACCTGCACTTCGACCTGGTGCGCACCGGCATCGCGATGTACGGGCTCAATCCCGTGCCACAGCAGGAAAACCTGCGCCCGGTGATGTCGTTCCGCTCCGCCGTGGCGCTGACGAAACGGCTGCCTGCCGGCGAGTCCGTCTCTTATGGACACACGTGGACCGCCGAGCGTGACACCACGCTGGCGCTCGTGCCGGTCGGGTACGGGGACGGGGTGCCGCGGTCGCTGTCCGGGCGGATGGACGTCTGGCTGGGCGGGCGGCGCCGTCCGGTGGCCGGGCGGGTGTGCATGGACCAGCTGGTGGTCGACTGCGGTGAAGACGTGCCCGCGGTCGGCGACGAGGTTGTCCTATTCGGCGCCGGCGAGGCCGGGGCGCCCACCGCGCGGGAATGGGCCGACAAGGTCGGCACCATCGACTACGAGATCGTGACCTCGATGTACCGGCCGCGGGTGCGCCGGCGGTATCTGGGAGGGCGGGCGTGACACCTTCACGGAGACTGTGGGCCATCGTCGGCGGTGTGGGCGCCGTGGCGACCGGCACCGCGGCCGCGGCGCTCGTCGCCGCGCAGCAGCGCAGGCACAGTGAGGATCCGTACGTGGACGAGCGGCTCGGCGAGCTGAAGCCCGACCGTACGTCGACCGTCGCGGCCGAGGACGGCACGCCGCTTTCGGTCGAGGAGGTAGACCCGGAGGACGGCGGGACGCCGGAGCTGACGGTCGTCGGCGTGCATGGTTTCGCACTGTCGCGCCGTTCCTGGCATTTCCAGCGCCGGGATCTGGCGACGCTGCGGCTGCCGCGCGTGCGGCAGGTGTACTACGACCACCGTGGCCACGGGCTGTCCGGCCAGGCGTCGGCGGAGACGAGCACCATCGAGCAGCTGGCGCACGACCTCGACAGCGTGCTGCGGGCGATGGTCCCCGAGGGCCCGATCGTCCTCATCGGACACTCCATGGGCGGCATGGTGATCATGGAGCTGGCCGCGGAGCACCCGGAGCTGTTCGAAGACCGCGTGCTCGGCGTCGCGTTCATCGCCACGGCGGCAGGCGAGGTCGGCTCGCGCGGGCTGCCGAGGCCGTTGCTGTCTAAATACAACCCGCTGACGCGCGGCGTCGGCAACCTGGCCGGCTGGCAGCCGGGGCTGGTGGAGTTCGTGCGTGCGGCGGGCGGCCAGCTCACGCGTCAGGCGGTGCGGCGGCTGGCGTTCGGCAGCCGCGAGGTTTCGCCGCGGCTGGTCGACTTCATGCTCCAGATGCTGGACCTGACGCCGGTGCGCGGGCTGGTGAACTTCGTCGACACCCTCGGCAGCCACAACCGCTATGCCGCGCTGGCCGCCCTGAAGCACGCCGAGGTGCTGGTGATCGGCGGCGACTCCGACCGGTTCACGCCGTTCGCGCACGCCGAGCGCATCGCCGCCGAGCTGCCCGAGGCGGAGCTGGTGCGGGTGCGCGGGGCCGGGCACATGGTGCTGCTGGAGCAACCCGAGCTGGTCACCAGCCATCTGATCGACCTGCTGCAGCGCTGTTTCGGCAGCGCGGCGCCGAACCAGCGGAACTGGTGGTGGAAACGGTGACCTTCCGGTTCGCGACCCCCGACGACACGATGGCGTTCGGCCGGGCCCTGGGCGCGTCGTTGCGCGCGGGCGACCTGGTGCTGCTGGCCGGGCCGCTCGGCGCGGGCAAGACGACGCTGACCCGCGGCATCGCGGACGGCCTCGGCGTCGGCGGGCGCATCAGCTCGCCGACGTTTGTGCTGGCCCGCGTGCACCCGGCCGGTCCGGCCGGGGTGCCGTTGATCCACGTCGACGCGTACCGGCTGGGCGGCGACCTTTCGCAGCTCGACGACCTCGACCTGGACACGGAGCTGGAGCGTTCCGCCGTTGTCGTGGAGTGGGGTGAGGGCACGGCGGACCGCCTGTCGGACGACTACCTGGTCGTCCGCCTCGACCGCCGTGACGACGACGTCCGCGTGGTGGAGCTGGAGCCACACGGCACCTGGGCCTCACGCAGACTCGTGAGTGTTTAAGACGGTTCTAACCGTCATAAACACTCAGGAGCTTTTTTGCCACCAGTCGAGGACCCGGGTGCCCGACAGCGTGAGCCACTTCGACGGCTCGCCCGCGGGCACGTCGACCTCGAACCACACCCGGCCAGGGTGACGGCGGGCCTGGAGCCAGCTGCCGTCCGGCTGCCGGGCGGCGCGGATCAGCTCGATCGCCTCGGCCATCCGCGGGTCCGGCGGGACGCCGTCGAACAGCGCGGCCTCGCGGAAGTACTCGGCCGCGTTCAGCACGTTGTAGAACCAGCGGAACGGGTAGGCGAACCTGCCCACCCAGTCCGCGACCGGTTCGCCGGTGGACAGACGGCGGAAAAGCTTACGCTGCAACAGGTATTCCTCGCCGGAGCGACGGGCC
Source organism: Amycolatopsis sp. (assembly GCA_036502365.1). Lineage (GTDB taxonomy): Bacteria > Actinomycetota > Actinomycetes > Mycobacteriales > Pseudonocardiaceae > Amycolatopsis. The sequence continues at coordinate 58,383 of DASXYS010000176.1, read as the reverse complement.
GCGCGAGTTGCGTCCGTGCCCCCGGTCACGCTGTCGTAGGCGAGCAGTCCCTTGAGCGCGTTCAGTGTCGAGTGGACTGACGAACGGGTTGAGCCCTCGACCCATTCGCAGTTCCAGCCGCCGTCGGGCAACCGGTGCTCGACGAACCAGCCGACGATGCCGGTGACGTCCGCACCGAGCCACAGGCCGTTCAGCACCGTCCAGGCGTTGATGCAGCAGTCGACCTCGCCGCCCCAGTACGGCAGGTTGTTGTACTCCCAACGGCTGTTCTCCGCGATCAGCTCGGCCGTGCGGCGCGCACGCAGGATCGCGGGGTCGAGGCCCCATTCCCGCAGGGAGTTGAGCGACCACGTCGTCGCGGTCCACGGCTGGCCGTCCTCGTCGCCACGGAAGCCCGCCGGGAAGAACGCGCCGCCCGCCCACTGGCCGTCCGGGTCTTGCAGCGCGAGCAGGCGCGTGCCGAAGCCCTCGGTCGCGACCCTGGCCCGCGTCGCCTCCCACACCTCGGGCGGCTCGTGGTGGAGGTCGCGCTCGACCTGCCAGCGCAGCGCCGGGTCCGAGTCGAGGAGCCACTCGGTCACGGCGCCGCTCCGTCCGCGGGCCGGACGATGCCGTTCGCGATGCCCAGCTCCACCAGGTCGGCCGGACGCAGCCGCAGCCGGTCGGCGATCTCCGGGATCTCCGTCATCGGCCGTTTCAGGATCGCCGCGGCCGCTTCCGGTGACGTGACGGAGAAGTACGCGTCCGGCGCCACCCAGGTCGAGCCCGGCGCCGCGAAGGCCATCGCGCCACCCGAGCCGCCTTCGCCGATGACCAGCGTGGTGACGGGGACTTCGGCGGTCGCGATCGCCTCGAACAGCTCCGCGATGGCCGCGCCGACGCCGGCCTGCTCGGCGTCCTCGTCGTTGGCCGCGCCCGGGGTGTCGACGAGCGTCAGCACCGGAATACCCAACCGCGACGCCAGCCGCACGAGACGGGCCGCCGTGCGGAAGCCCGCCGGGCGCGTCGCTGTGCCGCACTGCGTTGCGTACGCGACCGCGCGGCCATCTCGCCGCCCGAAGCCGCATAGAACGCCTTCGTCGACACCACCGGCGCGGTCGCCGTTGATCGTTTCGCGCCAGTCGAAGTAGCTGTCGAGGTACTCTGCGGCGCGGGCGCGGGAAGACGCGCGCGCGGTGCGTACGGCCTCCCAGCCCGACTTCGGCGGTTCCACCGCGCGCAATGCGGCAGGCGGCGAGACGGCTTCAGTCGAGCGGGCCGTCAGCAGGAAGAGCCATCGCGCCAGCGCGTCGGCCAGGTCCTCGGGCTCCACCAGCTGGTCGATCTGGCCCCACTCGTACTTGGCCTCCGCCGTGTACGCCTCCGAAGGCGACGTCGCCGGCCGAACCCGCGAGCCCGCGAAGCCGACCTGTGCCTCCGGCAGCCCGAGCACCACGTCGGCGCTCGCACCGAGCGTCGCCCAGCCGCCGCCCGTCGTCGGGTCGCGCAGCACAGAGATCTGCGCGACGCCGTCCTTCCGCGCCGCCGCCGAAGCCCGCGCGATCCGTTGCAGCTGCGAGAGCGCGCGCATGCCGTGCTGCATCCGGCTGCCGCCGGTCGCGATCAGCGAGACCACGGGCAGCTTCAGCTCGCGCGCCTTCGCGAACGCGGCCTCGACCCGGTCGCCGGTGCGCTGCCCGATCGAGCCGCCGAGGAAGCCGAACTCCCAGGTGATCAGCACCGTCTCGACGTCGCCGACCTTCGCCGTGCCGACGACCACCGACTCGGATTCGCCGCTGCGCTCCGCCGCCGCGGCGCGGGCCACGCCGTAACCGGGCCAGCCGATCGGGCCGTCCGGGCCGTCAGTGTCCATAGAGGACACAGTCAGTTCCTCGAAGCCGGTCGAGACCGCGGCGATCACCTCACGGGCCGCGGGCCTCATCCCAGCGCCCGCTTCAGGATCTTGCCCATGTCGTTGCGCGGCAGCGCTTCCAGGTACCGCACCACCCGTGGCCGCTTGTGCGGCGCCAGCAGTTTCGCGACGTGGTCGGCCAGCTCCTCGGCCGTCGGCCGCTCGCCCTCCGGCACGACCCACGCGACGATCCGCTCGCCGAGGTCGTCGTCCGGCTCGCCGGTGACGGCCGCTTCGGCGACCCCGGGGTGCTCCAGCAGCGCGTTCTCGATCTCACCCGCGCCGATCTTGTAGCCGCCGCTCTTGATCAGGTCGGTGGCCTTGCGGCCGACGATCTTCACGTACCCGTCGGCGTCGCGGGTCGCCATGTCGCCGGTGCGGAACCAGCCGCTGTCGAGCGCAGCCGCCGTGGCGTCCGGCCGGTTCAGGTATTCGGTGAACAGGTTGGGCCCGCGCACCTGGATCTCCCCGACGGATTCCAGGTCGGTGATCGCCGCGCCGGCGTCGTCGACCAGCCGCAGGTCGACCCCCGCCAGCGGGACGCCGACCGTGCCCGGCTTGCGCTCGCCGTCGGCGCGGACGCTCGTGTTCATCAGCGTCTCGGTCATCCCGTACCGCTCCACCACCTGCTGCCCGGTCGCCGCCGTGATCCGCTGGTGGTCGTGCACCGGCAGCGCCGCCGAGCCGGACACCAGCAGCCGCGCGCCGCGCAGCGCGGTCGACAAATCGCTGTCGGCCGCGACGGTTTCCGCGATCCGGTGGTACATCGTCGGGACGCCGAACAGCATGGTGGCGCCGTCCGCCAGCTCGCGCGCGACGCCCTCGGTCGAGAACCGGCCGAGGTGGCGCACCGAGCCGCCGCGGCGCAGCGGGCCGAGGATGCCGAGGATCAGGCCGTGTACGTGGAACAGGGGGAGCGCGTGCACGAGGACGTCTTCGGCGCTCCACTCCCACGCGTCCTCCAGCGCGTCGAGCGTCGAGGAGATCGCGCGCCGGGGGAGCACCACGCCCTTGGGCGGGCCGGTGGTGCCGGAGGTGTAGACGATCAGCGCGGGCGACTCGGGGTCCGGCTCGGTGGCAGGGACCGGGCCCTCGCTTTCGAGCGTGACGTCGAGGCGCGGTAGCCCGGCCAGCCCCGCCGGCAGCTCGACACCCGGTTCGGCCAGCACCAGCGAGGGTTTGCTGTCGGCGACGATGTGCGCCAGCTCGCGCTCGCCGATCTTCGGGTTCACCGGCACCGTGGGGACCCCCGCGAGCAGCGCGGCGACGACGGCGACGCTCGTGGGCAGCGTGGACGTCGCCCACACCGCCACCCGGTCGCCGGGCAGTTCGCGGGCCAGCGCGCCGGCGACCGCGCCGAGCTGTGCGTAACTGAGGGCCCGGTCGCCGAAGCGCAAGGCCTCGGTGCCCGAACCGGTGGTGATCGCGGGGAACAGCGGATCGGGCACGTCGAGTACCTCCTGCGTCGCTTCATCGACCGGCGCCTGGCTTCGCACGGTACCGCGCCCTGACGCCTGCCACCTGCGATGCGATTCACAGGGTTACGGGGGTTACCCGTTCAGCCCGGCAGTCATGCGCCCCGAGCCTGGTCGTAGGCTGGGACACCGTGCTAGTACTGGCGATCGACACCTCGACCCCGGCCGTGACCGCGGGCATCGTCGCCGTGGACCAGGCGGAGCTGACCACCCGCGGCGACCGCGTGACGGTCGACGCGCGTGCCCACGGCGAGCTCATCACGCCGCACGCCCTCGCCGCCGCCGAAGCGGCCGGTGTGACGCTGCGTGACCTCGACGCGATCGTCTGCGGCGTCGGCCCCGGCCCGTTCACCGGCCTGCGGGCGGGCATGGCGACGGCCGCGGCGCTGTCCCACGCGCTCGGCATCCCCGCGTACCCGGTGTGCAGCCTGGACGCGATCGCCGCTGACGTCGTCAACACCGAGAGCCCGTTCCTCGTACTGACGGACGCCCGCCGCCGCGAGGTCTACTGGGCCGCTTACGACGCGGCGGGTGTGCGGGTGGACGGGCCGAACGTCCAGCGCCCGGCCGAGGTCGAGACCACCGTGCGCGTGGCCGCGGGCGACGGCGCGCTGCTGTACGCCGAAGCCGTCGGCGTGACCCCGATCGAGCCGCGGTTCCCGTCGCCGGCCGGGCTGGTCGCGGCGGCGCGCGTCGCCCTGCTGTCCGGCGCGGCGCCCGAGCCGCTGACGCCGCTGTACCTGCGTCGCCCGGACGCCGTCGAGCCCACCGGCCGCAAGCGGGTGACCGCGCCGTGAAGCTCGACCAGCTGCGCCGCAGCGACGTCCGGAAGTGCGCGGAGATCGAGGAGATCCTCTTCCCCGGCGACGACCCGTGGAGCGCCCGCGCGTTCCACTCCGAGCTGGACCAGGGCCACTACTACCTGGCCGCGCGCTCGGACGACGGCACGGAGCTGCTCGGCTACGCGGGCCTCGCCGTCGTCGGACGGCGCGGCGACTACGAGGCGAGCGTGCACACCATCGGCGTCGTGCCGGAGGCGCAGGGCCAGGGCATCGGCAAGGCGCTGCTGCGCGCGCTGCTGGAGCGGGCCGACGAGCTGAAGGCGCCGGTGTTCCTCGAGGTCCGCACGGACAACGTCACGGCCGTCGGCCTGTACGAGCGGCACGGCTTTCAGAAGCTCGGCGTCCGGAAGCGCTACTACCAGCCCTCCGGCGCCGACGCGTTCACCATGGCCCGCCCCGCGCAGGCCCCGGCGCGAAACGAGGTGGCCGGCTGATGTCGCGCATCATCATGGGGATCGAGAGTTCCTGCGACGAGACCGGTGTCGGCCTCGTCCGGCTGTCCGACGACGGTGCGGTCGAGCTGCTCGCCGACGAGGTCGCTTCGAGCGTCGACCAGCACGCGCGCTTCGGCGGTGTGGTGCCGGAGGTGGCGAGCCGGGCGCACCTGGAAGCCATGGTGCCGACGGCCGAGCGGGCCTTCGCCACCGCGGGCCTGAAACTGTCCGATGTGGACGCCATCGCGGTGACCGCAGGCCCGGGCCTCGCGGGTGCGCTGCTGGTGGGCGTCTCGGCGGCGAAGGCGTATGCGGCGGCGCTCGACGTGCCGCTGTACGGCGTGAACCACCTGGCCGGCCACATCGCGGTGGACACACTGCAGCACGGGCCGCTGCCTTCGCCGGTGCTGGCGCTGCTCGTCTCGGGCGGGCACACGCAGCTGCTCCGGGTGGACGACATCGCGTCGAAGATCACCGAGTTGGGGTCCACTGTGGACGACGCGGCGGGGGAGGCGTACGACAAGGTCGCGCGCGTGCTGGACCTGCCGTACCCCGGCGGTCCGCCGATCGACAAGGCCGCGCGGGAAGGCAACCCGTCCGCGATCGCGTTCCCGCGGGGGATGACCGGACCTCGGGACGCGAAGTTCGACTTCTCGTTCTCGGGCCTGAAAACGGCGGTCGCGCGCTGGGTGGAGAACGCCGAGCGCGGCGGCGCCGAGGTCCCGGTGAACGACGTCGCGGCCTCGTTCCAGGAGGCGGTGGCCGACGTGCTGACCGCCAAAGCCGTCCGCGCCGCGAAGGACCAGGGCATCGGCACGCTGGTGATCTCCGGCGGGGTCGCGGCGAACTCGCGGCTGTCCTCGCTGGCGGCGGAACGCTGTGCCGCCGCGGGTATCGAGCTGCGCGTGCCCCGCCCCCGCCTGTGCACGGACAACGGCGCGATGATCGCGGCGCTGGGCGCGCACGTCGTCGCGGCGGACCGGCCGGTGGCCCCGCTGGACTTCTCGGCCAACCCGGCCCTGCCGGTCGACGTGATCTCGCTGTAGCCGTCAGCTCCGGGCCTGCTCCAGATCGGGGAAGGCCTGCTCCGGCAAGCCGAGCAGCTCCTCGATCGCCGCGCTCGCCAGTTCGGCGGCTTTGCCGTCTCCATAAGGGTTTCCGACTGGCGACGGGCGCAGCTCACCGCGCAGCAGACGGCCCGCGGTGCCCGTGATCAGGTCGGTGTCGGTGCCGACGAGCCATGCGCAGCCGGCGTCGATCGCCTCCGCGCGTTCGGTCACCTCGCGCAGCACCAGCACCGGGGTGCCGAACGTCGGGGCCTCCTCCTGGATGCCGCCCGAGTCGGTCAGTACCAGCGACGCCAGCCGCAGCGCCCGGACCAGGTCCGGGTACTCCAGCGGCTCCGTGATGGTCACCCGCGCCCGGCCGCCCAGCTCGCCGACCACCTGCGCGCGCACGGCCGGGTTCGGGTGCACCGGGAACAGCACCTGCACGTCCGGGTGCTCGGCGACGATCCGCCGGACCGCGGCGAGTGTCCGCCCCAGCGGCTCGCCCCACGACTCACGCCGGTGCGACGTGACCAGCACCAGCCGTCCGCCGGTTTCGGCGATCTCCATCTCCAGCAGGGCCAGCCCCTGGTCGTGGGCCGGCAGGTCGCGGGCCGCGACGGCCAGCACCGCGTCGACGACGGTGTTGCCGGTCAGCGCGATCCGCCGGTGGTCGATGCCCTCCGCGAGCAGCGCGGCCACCGCGCCTTCAGTGGGCGCGAGGTGCAACGACGCGATGCGCGAGACCATCTGGCGCGTGCCCTCCTCGGGGAACGGCGCGGCGAGGTCGTGCGTGCGCAGGCCCGCCTCCAGGTGCACCACGGGAATCCCGAGCCAGAACGCGGCGAGCGCGCCGGCCAGCCCCGTCGTCGTATCGCCCTGCACCACGATGGCGCCGGGGGAGAACCGCCGGAGCGCCGCGTCGAGCGCGGGCAGCAGCGCCGACACCAGCTCGGCCTGCGTGCCCGAGACGCGCGGCGGGATGTCCAGCCACGCGTCCACACCGAGACCGAACGGCACCAGCGCCTGCTCGACCATGCCCTGGTGCTGCCCGCTGTGCACGAGCAGCGGCCGCAGGCCAGGGCGCTGCCCGAGCGCCAGCGTCAGCGGGGCGAGCTTGACGGCCTCCGGCCGGGTGCCGGCCAGCAACATCACGTCCACAGGTTCCACGCTTTCGAGTGTCCCGGAAGTCCCGGGCTGCCGGCACGCTCGCCGGCAGCCCGGCCTCCTAGCCTCGCGCCCTGGCGAGGCGCCGATTGCGGCGGTGGGCGGCGATCACCGCGACGGTCCCGAGGACCACCAGCAACAGACCGACCGCCAGCCACCAGCCGAGGTCGGCACCGGTGGAGGCGAGGGTTCCCACGCTGCCACCGGCGACGCCGACACCGGCGCCTGGCATCTTGTACATCGGATCACCCCCTCCCGGTCAGGCGCCCGCGCGACGGCGGGAGAAGCGCAGGCCCACCGGGACGGCGACGGCCCCGAGCAGGCCGAGGCCCACCCACAGCCCGGCCCCGGACGCGAGCGGCATCGGTGGTGCGGCCGGGCCGCAGGTCGCCGACGAGACGATCACGTCGCCCGAGCCGAGCGCGCCGACCACCCCGCCGAGCAGCTTCAGGTGCAGGGCGTTCACGGTGAGGCTGCCGTCCGGGTTCTTGATCTGCTCGTTGAGGATCAGCGTGGCCACGTTGACCGGCCCGAGCGCGACCTTGATCTGCGTGTTCGGCGCCGGGTTGGCATCTACCGTGCCCACGCTGCCGAGCTTCGCGTCGGCCAGTGTGCTGCTGCCTTTCACGCCCTCCTGGGTCGCGGTGCAGACGGCTTCGATCGCCTTGACGCTCACGGTGCCGAGCGCCGCCTTGAGCAACGGCAGCCCGACGTCGGCGGTGCTTGCCTTCGCCGTGACCGCGCCGGAGTTGTCGTCGCGGACGGCGGAGCTGGTGATGACCCCCGCCGTGAGGATCCCGGCGGCGTTGGCGTTCGCCACACTGGCACTGGTCGGCCCGTTGGTGGTGGACGCGGCCAGCGGCCCGACCTTGACCGCGGACTGACCGAGCAGGTGGACGTCGACGCTGACGCCGTACGCGGAGCCGTCGCCGGGTGCCGCCGAGGCCGGGGCCGCTCCGGCGAGGGCGACGCACGCCACCACAGCGGCGAGCATTCCGCCCCGTCGCGCGAGGTGTCTTTTCACTGGTCCTCCGATTTTTGTCAGAGCGAGCCGCTGCACGGACGAATCCCGCTGAGCAAAGAGTCGGCACGCGAATCGGATATCGACGAAGGCGGCCGAAAAGGCACACAATTTCCTGGACCTCACCGGATCGAGTGGTTCCATCTGGGACTTTCCCAGGTCGAGTGAGTCCTCACCTGAACGGCCTAGCAAGTTTCTCGCCGAGGGTGCCGAAAGGCGTTTTCAGGGACTCCTCGAAAGGGGGACCCGCCGGGATTCCGGGGTTGGGTGGCTTACGCTGGCGCCCGGGGTCCGCTCGTTTCGTCGTCGCTTCCGGCTGAGAGGGTCGTCGTGGCAGTAGCGAACACACCTGTACCTGGTGGCGCCCGGTTTCCCCTGCGTTTGGCAGTGCTGGGGGTGGTGGCCGCCGGCGTCGGGCTGGTGCTGATCGAACGGCTTTACCGGGAGTTCGAGGTGCAGCTGGCCGGAGTGATACTCAAGGTCATCACCTCTTCGGGTGTTTATGTGGCGGGTAATCGTGAATCCGTTTACTTCGGGTTGACCGGCGCTACTCCATTCGGGTTGCGAATGACTCCGGAATGCTCGTCGGTATTCCTGCTACTGCCACTCCTTCTCGTCACTGCCGTGCTGCTCTACTTTCGGCCGGGAAATGCGCGAAGGCTGTTTTTCTCGTTGGGAATATCCGCGATCGCCGTCATTTTGGTGAATCAGTTGCGCATTCTCACCATCGTCGGGCTCGTCAACGGGCTGGGCACGGACGAGGGCTACTACTGGGGCCACACCCTGCTCGGCTCCATGGTCAGCGTGTTCGGCGGCGCGGTGTCGCTGGTGCTGTTCGGGTGGCTCGCCACCCGCCGGACCAAGGCCGAGAAGGGCGCTGCCGCGTGAGCGGGGACGGCCTGAAGATCCTGCTCTCGATCACGCAGGCGTTCGCGCTGACGATGAGTGTCGCGTTCATCGTGTACGTCGTGCTGATCGTGGTCCCGTACCTGCGCCGCAAGCCCGCGCCGGTGGGCGATCCGGACGACTTCGAGTGGCACTTCTTCGTGCCGTGCCGCGACGAGCAGGCGGTGATCGGCGAGACCGTGCGCTACCTGCGCGGCACCTTCCGCCGTGCGCACGTCTGGGTCGTCGACGACGACTCCGAGGATCGCACCGCCCGCGTCGTGCGCGCGCTGTGGCGTCGCAACGGCGGCTACGACGAGCACTTGCACCTGGTCGCGCGCACGCGGCCCGAGGCCCGCACGGGCAAGGGCGACGCGCTGAACTCCGCGTACCGTGCTCTCGACGAGTGGCTGGATCCCGGGAAATCCCGCGCGGACGTGGTCGTCGTGGTGGTGGACGCCGACGGCAGGCCGGCCCCGAACTGCCTCGAGGTCTGCGCGGCCGGGCACCTGTTCGGCGACGAACAGGTCGGCGCCGTGCAGCTCGACGTGCGGATGAGCAACGTCCGCACCCGCCCGCCGGGCCGCACCTGGGCGTCCCGCGCGTTCGGGCTGAAGCTGGCGCAGCTGCAGGACCTGGAGTTCCGCACGGCGATCGCGGCGATCCAGACCTCCCGCGGCTTCACCGGCACGATCTCGATGGGCGGCAACGGCCAGTTCACCCGCCTGGCCGCGCTGGACTCCATCGCGGGCGAGGAGCGGCAGCCGTGGCGCGGCTCGCTGCTGGAGGACTTCGAACTCGGCGTGCACCTGCTCACCGCGGGCTGGCGCACCGGCTTCACGCCGGATTCCCATGTGGCGCAAGAAGGTCTGTACAGCCTGCGGCGGTTCTTGGTGCAGCGCACGCGCTGGGGTCAGGGCACCATGCAGTGCTCCCGTTACCTGCGCCGGATCTGGGACTCGCCGCACGTGTCCACTTTGGGCGCCGCGGAGATGATGTACTACCTGGCGCAGCCGTGGATGCAGCTGCTCGGCTCGCTGCTCTACCCGGTGCCGTTCATCCTGCTGCTGGTCAGCACGGCCGGCGACCCGGGTCAGGTGTGGGCCTGGTTCACCGGCGGCGCCTGGATCCTGTTTGTCATCTACGGCTCGTTCGGCCTGCTGCCGTTCGTCGTCTGGGGCCCGATCTACCAGCTGAAGTGCTTGCGCAGCAAGAACATCTTCCGCGGCATCGGCATGGGCCTGCTGTACGCGGTGTACATCTACACGTTCTACATCACGTCGTGGCGCGCGCTCCTGCGCCTGGTGCGCGGCCGCAACGGCTGGGCGAAGACCCGCCGCAACACCGAGACGACAGCCGGCGTGAAAGTCGCGCTGGACTCGTGAGTGCCTATGCCGGTTAGAACCGGCATAGGCACTCACGAGGGTCAGAAAGCCGGCAGCAGCAGCACGTCGTTGAGGTTCACGTACTCGATGCGATGGCCGAACTGGATCTCGACGTACTTCGTCTTGCCCTTCACGACCACGTGCTCGGCCGGGTCGAACGTGGTGGCCGAGTAGTACTCGGAGCCCTCCACGCCGCCGACGGAGTACTTCTGGCCCGCCGCCAGCGTGTACGGCATCGGCGCAAGCGCCTGCACCGGCACGTTCGCCGGGTAGGCCGAGGCCTCCGGGAACGCGCGGCCGTAGACCGGGATCGTGGCGAGGCCGGGCCGAGGCGTGGCCACCAGGCCCACGGCGGGCACCGCGGCGCGAGCGCCCGGCGCGTTGTGGAACCAGCCCTGCCGGCCGAGGTACCAGATCGCCGTCCAGTCACCCTGTACGCCGGCCACCGCGTACTTCTGCCCGGTCGCCGCGCGGCTCCCGACGTCCGATACGTCCATTGTGGACGGTCCGCCGCCCGGGTGCAGGCCGGCGTCGGCGAGCAGCGGCGCGGTGTCGCTCGGCGCGGTGTGCAGCACGACCGCCTCGGAGCCGCGGGCCGCGCACGCGTTGCCGGAGCCGATCTTGTCGCAGCCGGTGAAGATCGGCTGGTTCCCGGCGAACGACGGGTTGATGGTGACCAGCGAGGAGTTCGGCCGTCCGGCCGCCTGGAACGGCGCGCCGAGCAGGTCGAAGTAGTGCGACCAGTCCCAGTAGGGGCCCGGGTCCCAGTGCATGCCGGCGATGGTGGCCGGCGTGGTGCCCGGGACGTTGTCGTGGCCGATGATGTGCGCACGGTCCAGCGGGATGTCGTAGCGCTGCGCGAGGTAGCCGACGAGCTTCGCCGAAGCGCGGTACATCGCTTCGGTGTACCAGGTGCCCTTCGCGGCGAAGCCCTCGTGCTCGATGCCGATCGACTTCGAGTTGATGTACCAGTTGCCCGCGTGCCAGCCGACGTCCTTCGTCGGCACGTGCTGGGCGATCAGGCCGTCGGCGGAGCGCACGGTGTAGTGCCACGCGAGGTAGGTCGGGTCCTGCACCAGCTTCAGCGCGTTGTCCCAGTAGCCCTCGGTGTCGTGGATGACGATGTAGTCGATCTTCTGGCTCTGCGGCCGGTCCGCCTTGTCGTAGTTGCCGTAGTCGCCGCCCGGCAACTCCTGGTACGGCGCGGGAACCGACTCGCACGCGACGCCCTTGGGGCACTCCGTCGCGGCGGGCGCGTCGGAGCGCAGGCCGAGCCGCTCCGCCTGCGCGCGGTCCGGCGCGAGGCCGGGCGTGCCGGCGAGTGCCAGCTGCTGGCCGTCGTCGGTGGTGCGGGACTCGCCGGTGGAGATGGTGTCGAAGACCTCGTCGGCGAACGTCCGGGCGGCCGTCACGTCGTCGGATCCGCTGTAGCGCGCGACGGCGCCGTACCAGTCCTTCGCGTCCTGGCTGTGGATGCCGAGCTGACGCTGGTAGTCCGCGAGCAGCGCGGCGCCGCCCCGGACGTTCTGCGTGGGGTTCGTGCGCAAGGTGGCGGCATCGGTGTGCAGCAACGAGGCCGCGGTGTCGACGGTCTGCAGGGTCGGCGGCGGCGCGGCTGGTTCACTCACCTTCGGCTGCAACGCCGGGCGGGCGGTGTCCCCGCGCGGGTCCTCGGTGCCCTGGTCGAACTCGGTGCCGGCGACGCCCGCCGTCCGCAGATCGGTCAGGTGCATCGGGCCGTAGCCGGCGGCGGTGCTGGGCGTCCCCGCGTTGTAGTCCCAGCGCGATTCCAGGTAGGACACGCCGAGCAGCACGTCGAGCGGCACGCCGAACTCACTCGCCGCGGCCGCGAAGTCCCGCTGCCGCTGCTGCCCGGACGGCTGGGCCTGCGCCGGCGCCGCGGCGAACAGCCCGGCGCCCAGCGAGACGACGGCGGCCGCCACGGCCAGCCGCCGGGGAAGGGGAGGGAACGACATGGTGTGACCCCCAGGTGTCGGTGTCATTCAGGCAAGACCTAACCAGAAGGCGGGCCATCGAGTAAGGCCTGGTCCGGGTGGATCCGCAGGGTTTACGGGCCGTTTTCCCGGGCCTGGCCGGGGCGCCTGGCCGAGGCCCGTGCCGATCGGGGACTGTCAAAGGTTCGACAGAAGATTTTGTGACGCGCTGGCCGACGGCGCCGAGAAGACCGTGCCCTATCGCCGTCGCACCGCCCGCCGGGACGGCTGAGTGTCCTACGGGATCGAACTGTCCGGTACTGCTGACCAGTTCCTCGCCAAGCTCAGCCGCTCTCAGCCCAAGGATGCCGCTGCGCTGGAGGACCGGCTCGACGAGCTGGCAGAAGACCCACACCCGCCCGGGTGCCTTCCGCTGACCGGGTACCCGGGGGTGCTCCCGGTCCGAGTGGGCAACTATCGGATCTGCTATCGGTTCGAAAACGGCAGGTTGCTCGTATTTGGGCTGGTCATCAGTAAGCGCGGCGACGTGCACGAGGTGATCAAGCGGCATCTCGGTCGCTGATCGTCGGCCGGGCCGGCCGGTCTGGACGGCTCCCAGAGGGCCGGCGGAGCCGCTCGGGGAAAATGGCCGGTCAGACCGCGCGGGGGCGAGTTCCGCCACGTCGAGCAGACCCTCCTTGCGAAGCTGGCACTCCCATGGCTAGAGTGCTAATCGCACGGCCCGAACACGCCCCGGCACCCGCGACGGCGGGGGTGGTAGGAGCCGTAAGTCATCCTGCCGACGCTTTCGACGACCGTGGAGGTCAACCCGGTGAGCGTGAACATCAAGCCGCTCGAGGACAAGATCGTTGTCCAGACGAGTGAGGCCGAGGAGACGACCGCTTCCGGCCTCGTCATCCCCGACACTGCCAAGGAGAAGCCCCAGGAGGGCAAGGTTCTGGCCGTTGGCCCGGGCCGGATCGACGACAAGGGCAACCGCGTGCCGCTCGACGTGGCCGTGGGCGACGTCGTGATCTACTCCAAGTACGGCGGTACCGAGGTCAAGTACAACGGTGAGGACTACTTGATCCTCTCCGCCCGCGACGTGCTGGCCGTCATCAACTGACGTAGCCAGTCGCAGCGCAATGACGCCCCGGGCCCCGCACAAGCCGGGGGACGGGGCGTTTTTGTGTCCTAAGACACCTGAAAGGTAAGCGGAAAACGCTATGCCCAAGCAGATCAGTTTCGACGAGGACGCTCGTCGCGCGCTGGAGCGCGGGGTGAACAAGCTCGCCGACGCCGTCAAGGTCACCCTCGGCCCGCGCGGTCGCCACGTGGTCCTCGACAAGAAGTTCGGCGGCCCGACCATCACCCTCGACGGCGTGACCGTCGCCCGTGAGATCGAGCTCGACGACCCGTTCGAGAACCTCGGCGCCCAGCTGGCCAAGAACGTGGCCACCAAGACCAACGACGTCGCCGGCGACGGCACCACCACCGCCACGGTGCTGGCCCAGTCGCTGGTCCGCGTCGGCCTCCGCAACGTGGCCGCCGGCGCCAACCCGACCGCGGTCGGCCGCGGCATCGAGGCGGCGGCCGACAAGGTCATCGAGATCCTCAAGGCCAAGGCCACCCCGGTCAAGGGCCGCGAGAACATCGCCCAGGTCGGCACCGTGACCTCCCGCGACGCCGCGATCGGCCAGCTGCTCGGCGAGGCCGTCGAGCGCGTGGGCGAGGACGGCGTCATCACCATCGAGGAGTCGTCGACCCTGGCGACCGAGCTGGTGATCACCGAGGGCGTGCAGTTCGACAAGGGTTTCCTGTCGGCGCACTTCGCCACCAACCCCGAGGACCAGAAGGCCATCCTCGAGGACGCCTACATCCTGCTGAGCCGCGAGAAGATCTCGTCGCTGGCCGACCTGCTCCCGGTGCTGGAGAAGGTCGTCGAGGCGAAGAAGCCGCTGCTGATCATCGCCGAGGACGTCGACGGCGAAGCGCTGTCCACCCTCGTGGTGAACTCGCTGCGCAAGACCATCACCGCCGTCGCGGTCAAGGCGCCGTTCTTCGGCGACCGCCGCAAGGCGTTCCTCGACGACCTCGCCGTCGTCACCGGTGGTGAGGTCATCTCGGCCGAGATCGGCAGCAAGCTGTCCGAGACCGACCTCGGTTCGCTGGGCCGCGCCCGCCGGATCGTCGTCAGCAAGGACGACACCACGATCGTCGACGGCGGTGGCACCAAGGACGCCCTCGCCGGCCGGACCGCGCAGATCCGCAAGGAGATCGAGAGCACCGACTCCGACTGGGACCGCGAGAAGCTGCAGGAGCGGCTCGCGAAGCTCGGCGGCGGCGTGGCCGTGATCAAGGTCGGCGCGGCCACCGAGACCGAGCTCAACGAGCGCAAGCACCGCATCGAGGACGCGGTCGCGTCCACGAAGGCGGCCGTCGAGGAGGGCATCCTCCCCGGTGGCGGCTCGGCGCTGGTCCACGCGGTCAAGGAGCTCGAGGGTGACCTCGGCCTGACCGGCGACGAGGCCACCGGCGTGCACATCGTGCGCGACGCGCTGACCGCGCCGCTGTTCTGGATCGCGACGAACGCGGGCCACGAGGGCGCGGTCATCGTGAACAAGGTCAAGGAGCAGTCCTGGGGCCAGGGCTTCAACGCCGCCACCGGCGAGCTCACCGACCTGATCGCGGCCGGCATCGTCGACCCGGTCAAGGTGACCCGCTCCGCGGTCGCGAACGCGGCGTCCATCGCCCGGCTCGTGCTCACCACGGAGAGCGCCGTGGTCGAGAAGCCGGCTGAGGAAGAGGACGAAGCGGGCCACGGCCACGGCCACTCGCACTAGTCACTTCTGTTTCACCGCCACGAAAAACGGGGCGGCACTCCCTTACCGGGGTGCCGCCCCGTTTTCGTCTTCGAGGCTCAGGCTCAGGCTCATTCTCGTGCTCGCCGCGACGAACTACGCACCGTCACACCAGAGCGCCCCGCGATCACCTGGTCGTGAGCTGATCCGCGCGCTTTCGCCGGGGGCGGAAGACGGAGATCTTGTCGGCGGCTGCCGACGTCGAAGGGGCGGCGTCCGATGTGGACGCCGCCCCTTCCGTGCCCGGGTGAACTCAGCCGGACATGCTCAGCGCTCGTTTGTCCTGCTTGATCAGGTTTTCCCGCTCCGATTCGGACAGCCCGCCCCAGATGCCGTAGGGCTCGTGCACTGCCAGCGCGTGCCTGCGGCACATCTCCAGTACCGGGCAGCTCAGGCAGACCGCCTTCGCCCTGGCCTCGCGCCGTGCCCTCGCCGGCCCCCGCTCGCCGTCCGGGTGAAAGAAGGACGCGCTGTCCATCCCCCGGCACGACCCCTCCAGCTGCCAGTCCCACATGTCCGCATTGGGGCCGGGGAGCCTGCGCGTGTCTGCCATCCTGACCGCCTCCGTCATCCGGTCGATGCCATTAGCTGCTCTGCTGTGGTGCCGATACTCCATTCGGTGCAACGGCGGTAACGTTAGAAGCGCGCCAATAGTTGTTCAAGAGATCCGGGCCGATTCAGCCGTTAGGCATCCCCCGGATGTGTGAGCAGGGCTTTTGGCTCCGGTTGCCGGGACCGGCACAGGCCTGGATATTGGGCCGAGTGGGATCCGGGTCGAGCGAAGGAGAGCCCACCCTGCCGGTGGCCTCGGTCGCTCGCCGGCTCGGGGTCGCCCCGTCCACCCTTCGTACCTGGGACCGCCGTTACGGGCTGGGGCCCAGCCGGCACACCGACGGCCGTCACCGCAGGTACGGCAGCTCCGACATCGGGCGCCTCGAACTCATGCAGCGCGCGTTGCTCCGCGGCGCGTCGACGGCGGAGGCCGCGCGCTACGCCCTCGACCACATGCCCCGCGCAGTCGTCGACGAACTGCCTCCGCCGGCTCCGGCCCCGGTTCCCGATGAGGACGAGGCCCCCGCGCTCGACGGCGACCACGAGGTCCCGTCCCGCCTCGCCCGCCGGCTGAGCACGGCCGCGCTGGCCATGGACGTCGGCGCCGTCCAGCGCATGCTCGCCGACGCGATCGCCGAGCTGGGCGTGCTCGCCGCGTGGTCCGGCGTGATCGACCCGGTGCTGACGGCGCTGGGCGCGCGCTGGCGTGGGGTCAGCGCGGGCGCGGAGGTCGAGTACCTGCTGGCCGAGTGCGTGTACGCGTCGCTCGTCCGCGCGACCCCGGTGCTCGACCAGCCGCGCAACCAGCGCCCGGTGCTGCTCGGCTGCGTGCCGGAGGAACGGGACAGCACCCCGGTGTACGCCTTGGCGGCCGCGCTGGCGGGCCGCCGGATCGGGACGCAGCTGTTCGGCGTGCCGCTGCCCGCGGAGGTGCTGGCGGTGGCCGTGCGCCGGAGTGCGCCCGCCGCCGTGGTGCTGTGGGCGCACCGCCGGGCGGCGGCCGACCCGCGCCTGTTCGCGCGTGTCTCCCGGGGCCGTCAGCGCAGCCGCCTGTTCGCCTGCGGCCCCGGCTGGGACCCGGCCGTCCTGCCGGACAAGGTGGAACTGCTGATGGACCTGCCCACCGCCGCGGACCGCGTCGAACATGTCCTGGTGGGGACCAAGGGTTAGGCCGGTTGCCCGGACCGATCGGCCGTTCGGCGGGCCTTCCGCGGGCTGGGGACGGGCGGGCGCGCGAGTGGTCTCCGATGGGCGGATTTTGTCGGTGGGAAGCGCTAGAAAGAACGGGTGGAGGAACAGACTCTGCGGGCCCTCGCGTTCGGCGACCACCCGCCGCCACCGGAGCCGGTCACGGCGCCGCGGTCCGCCGCGCCGTGGGACCGCCTGCTGGCCGCCGTCGTGCTGGGCGCCCAAGGCCGGTACGCCGCTGCTTCCACGGCACTGACCGACCTCCGCCGGAGCCGCGACCCGCTGCTGGCCTCCCTGGCCGCCACCACGCTGGCTTCGCACCGTCGCCAGCTCGGCGGCCACACCGCTGCCCGGGCTCTGGACGGGGAGGCCTTGGCGCTCGTCGGGGCCACCTCCGCGCTGCCGCCCGGCCACAGCTCGCGCGGGGGACGGGCCGTGGGTCGCCGCTTCGCCGGTGGCGGCGCCGGCAACCCTGATTCCGGCATTTCCGGCGCCGCCAACCAGTCCGCCGCCAACCACCCCACTGCCGATTCCGACTATTCCGATCCCGACGGTCTCGACTACCGAGGTGCCTGGGCCGATGCCCTGCTCGGCCTGGCGGCGGACAACCTCGCGCTGGGCCGGATCGCGGCGGCGCGGCGGCTGGCGGCCCGGGCGGCGGCCGCAGACGGGCGGTGGCGGGCGACCGTCCGGGCCGGGTGGGTGGGGGCCGAGATCGAGCTGGCCGCGGGACGGCCGGCCGAAGCGGTGGCGCCGGCGCGGCGGGCCGCCGAAGCCGCGCGGGAACGCGGCGCGCGCCGCCACGTCGTGAAATCCGACATCGTGCTCGGGGTCGCCCTGTCGGCGGCCGGCGACACCGGTGCTCGGGAAGCCGCGCTCGCCCTTGTCGAAAGCGCCCTCGCCGGGGCCGAGAAATGCGAACTCCACTCACTTATATGGGTGGCGGCCCGGGTCGCGGCTGATTTCGGGGCTCAACACGCCGAGAAGTATCGATTCAGAGGCCAGGAGGTGTTGCACGCAGTGTTACGACGAGTCGATCCTTGCGTGATGCGTATCGCACAGGATTCGCCGTGGGTTCCCACCGGGGCGGGTTGAGCCTCCTGGAAAGGCCGTTCCGGCATCCGGGCTAAGAAACTTCAAAAAAAGCCACCGGATCGTGTCAAGGTTCGAGCTAAAGCGTCCGATAGGGGAAGTGGAATGTCACCCGGCTGCAGGAAGGAAACCCCGTGACGACGGTCTTGATCTGCGACGACCGACGCAGTGTCCGCGAAGGGCTCACCCGTGTGATGTCCGCGGTCCCAGGGGTCAGTCGCATCGACTGCGTAGCGCACGGTGACGAGCTGCTGGCCCGGTACACCCGTCAGCCGGTCGACGTCGTGCTGGTCGGGACGCAACGCGCGGTCCCGACGGGCGTCGAAGCCACGCGCCGGCTCGTCTCCGCGAACCCCCAGGCGAATGTCATCGTCTTCGGCGCCCCGGACGACGCGGGCAGCATCGCCGCGGCGATCGCCGGAGGTGCCCGCGGCTACCTGCGCTGGGACGCCTCGCGGCCCGAGCTGGTCGCCGCACTGGCCCACACCCTCGCCAGCACCTCGGTGCCGGCGCCGCGCCAGCCGTCAGACCCCGGCGTGCAGCTCACCGAGCGCGAGCTGCAGGTCCTGCGCGGCATGAGCCAGGGCAAGAGCAACGGCCAGATCGGCCGCGAGCTCTACCTGTCCGAGGACACGGTGAAGACCCACGCGCGGCGGCTGTTCCGCAAGCTCGGGGTCCGCGACCGGGCTCAGGCGGTGGCCCACGGCTTCCGTCGCGGTCTCGTCTCCTGAGGCTCGGCAGGCCCTGGGTCATCCGGGGCTCTTGAGGTAAAGCGCTCTCCAGCGGCTTCGTTCCGGACGTGGTTGCACGGTGACGACGGGCCAGGGCTCCCGCCCTGGCCCGTACCTGTGTTCCGTGTCACGGACGGCGCCGTTGTCCCCACCGCTCGGGCCGGCTTCCGGACTGGTCGCCGCCCCGCCCGGGCAGCTTCGCGTACCGCACTGGCCAGCCGTTCGGCCGGATTCGGCGAACGCGCGTAAGCAGCCGGCGAAGCCGGGTTTCCACGGCCGCGGCGAGCGCGGCGCGCCGGGGACCACCTCTGGCGGTTGTCCAGGGGGCCCCCGACGGTACGGTGACTGTCACCCGGCGGGCGGGGCAGGATGACCACGCGCCGGATTCTTTGCACGCCTACACGTAACACTGGGACTGTTGTCTGCGATGGCCAATGTGGGGGATGGACTGGATGAGCCAGTCGCCGCTGCTGTCGAGGGAGATCCTCAAGCGGTGGAGCGGCTACTGGCGGCCATCCGTCCTCTGGTAGTGCGGTATTGCCGCGCTCGGGTTGGCAGGCAGGAGCGTTCGTTCGCTTCTGCGGACGATGTTGCGCAGGAGGTGTGTCTCGCGGTGCTCACGGCATTGCCTTCGTACCGTGACCAGGGGCGCCCGTTCCTCGCGTTCGTCTACGGTATTGCCCAGCACAAGGTGGCCGACGCGCACCGCGCGGCGGCTCGCAACCGGGCTGAGCCCGTCGCCGAAGTCCCCGACGAGGTCGAGGGCGGGGTCGGACCCGAGCAGCGCGCGTTGCAGGGTGAGCTGAACGAGCGGATGTCGCAGTTGTTGCAGGTACTGCCGGACAAGCAACGGGAGATCGTCGTGTTGCGGGTCGTGGTGGGGCTGTCAGCGGAGGAGACCGCGGAGGCCGTCGGGTCGACGCCGGGCGCGGTCCGTGTCGCCCAGCACCGCGCCTTGGCCCGTCTGCGCAAGGTGCTCGCCGCCGAGGAGGTGATCTGAGTGACCGATCGCGACGACGACCGTGACCTGTCGCCATCCACGTGGCCGAGCGGTATGACGGCGTTCGACGCCGAGACCGACGGTGACCTGTCGGCCATCCAGGCCGACGACGCGCTGCTGGACGCGCTCGGGGGCACAGACCCGGCCATCGCCGACAGCCTCGGCGACCAGGAACTCAACGCGCTGCTGCTGGCCTGGCGGCGCGACATCGACAGCGAGCCGCTCGCCGAGCTGGTCGACGTCGACACCGCGGTCACCACCGTCCGGACGGCCTCGCTGGCGCGCAAGCACTCCCAGCGCGGCCGCCGCCGTCGGTACCTCGTGCCGATCGCCGCCGCGTGCGCGGCCGCCGCGATCGCCTTCACCGGCACCGGTCTCGCGGCTCGTGACGCGCAGCCGGGCGACACCCTGTGGGGCCTCACGAAGGTCCTCTACGCCGACCACGCCCGCTCGGTCGAAGCCGCCGCCACGGTGAAGCTCGACCTGGAGAAGGCGAACCTCGCGCTGGCCGACAACCGCCTCTCCGACGCCCGCAAGGCGCTCGACGACGCGCAGGCCGCGCTCGGCCAGGTCAGCGACGACGACAACCGCAACCAGCTGATGGAGCAGCACCGCCAGCTGGCGGCGCAGCTCGACGACCCGTCCGCGCCGCACCCGGGCGGGAACCCGGCGAACCCTCCGGCGGTTCCGCCGGCGAACAACCCGGGCACCGGGTCACCGCAGGCCAGCGGTCAGCCGACACAGCTGCCGGGCACGGGCAGCACCGTCACCCCGCCGCCTGCCACCAGCATCCCGGAGTCGCCGCCGCCGTCGGGCGGCACCACGACGACCCCGCCGCCGCCCACCACGCCGACCGGCGTCACGGGCAGCAACCCCGGCTCGGGCAGCAGCGGCAGCCCGCGCAACGAGCCGAGCGGCAGCGGCGCCCCGCAGAACGGGTCGCCGGAAACCCCGTAACTCCGGACGCTTTCGAAACAAGGGCTTCGGCGGACCATTCCGCCGGGGCCCTTGTTTCGTACGCCGGGTCAGGAAACGGGCACGAAAAAAGGCCCCGGTGAGCAACGTCACCGAGGCCTTCGCCAAGCCGCTACCGGCTCAGTAGGCGCTCTCGTTGGCCGTGACCCCGTCGGCGAAGCCGCGGCAGTAGTCCCAGCTCACGTAGTCGCCCGGGTTGGGGTCGAAGGCCGGCTCGTGCGGGCGCATGCGCCCGTCGGCCAGCAGCTGCTCCAGGCTGGCGCGCAGGAGGTGCCAGTCGTGGTAGTGGGGTTCGTCGCATTCGCCGCAGTCCACCACGATGCCCCGCACCCCGCGCGGCTCCAGGAGGGCCTGGTAGACGGCGAGATCGGAGAGGTCGGCCAGCAGCTCGGTGCGTTCGTCCGAGCTGATCGGCTCGTCGAGGTTGTCTTCGGGGTCGAGGAAGGCCCGGGCCGGATCGTCCGGGTCATCCGCGAACGGATCTGGGGGCAACACATCGTGCGGCACGGCCTGCACGGTACCTGCTCACGCGGTGTCGTCCCCACCCGCCCAGGGCAGGGGTCCGGCCCGGATATCATGAGGGGAAGGCCCAGCCCCGTCGGTCGCTGTCCGCCAGCGACTTCGCACACCCCTGCCAGGAAGGCCCTTCGCCCGCCATGACCAGCGAAAGCATCACCGCCCCCGTGCCGAGCAAGTTCGCGATGCTCGGCCTGACCTTCGACGACGTGCTGCTGCTGCCTGCCGAATCCGACGTGGTGCCCAGCGGGGTCGACACCAGCACCCGGCTCACCCGCAACATCACGCTGAACATCCCGCTGGTCTCCGCCGCCATGGACACCGTCACCGAGGGCCGGATGGCGATCGCGATGGCGCGCCAGGGCGGCATCGGCGTGCTGCAGCGCAATCTGCCGATCGACGAGCAGGCCGCGGCCGTCGAGGTGGTGAAGCGCTCGGAGGCCGGCATGGTCACTGACCCGGTCACCTGCTCGCCCGACGACACGCTGGCCGAGGTCGACGCCCTGTGCGCCCGGTTCCGCATCTCCGGCGTGCCGGTCACCGACGCGTCCGGCTCGCTCGTGGGCATCATCACCAACCGCGACATGCGGTTCGAGGTGGACTACACCCGCCTGGTCAGCGAGGTCATGACCAAGGCACCGCTGGTCACCGCCCAGGTCGGGGTCACCGCGGAGGCGGCGCTGGGGCTGCTGCGCCGGCACAAGATCGAGAAGCTGCCGATCGTCGACGGCGCGGGCAAGCTCCGCGGCCTGATCACGGTCAAGGACTTCGTGAAGACCGAGCAGTACCCGAACGCCACCAAGGACACCGACGGACGGCTGATCGTCGGTGCCGCCGTGGGCGTGGGCGCGGACGGGCACAAGCGCGCGATGACGCTGGCCGAGGCCGGCGTCGACGTGCTCATGGTGGACACCGCCCACGGCCACTCCCGCGCCGTGGTCGACACCGTGAAGCTGCTGAAGAAGGAGCTGGGCGACACCGTCGACATCGTCGGCGGCAACGTCGCCACCCGCGCGGGCGCGCAGGCGCTGGTGGACGCGGGCGTGGACGGCGTGAAGGTCGGCGTCGGCCCGGGCTCGATCTGCACCACGCGCATCGTCGCGGGGGTCGGCGTCCCGCAGATCTCCGCGATCTACGAGGCCGACCAGGCCTGCCGCCCGGCCGGCGTCCCGGTGATCGGCGACGGCGGCATCCAGTACTCGGGCGACATCGCGAAGGCCATCGCCTCCGGCGCGTCCACCGTGATGCTGGGCAGCCTGCTGGCCGGCACCGCCGAGTCGCCCGGCGACCTGATCCTGGTCAACGGCAAGCAGTTCAAGGTCTACCGCGGCATGGGCTCGCTGGGCGCCATGCAGTCGCGCGGCCAGGCGAAGTCGTACTCGAAGGACCGCTACGCGCAGGACGACGTGCTCAACGAGGACAAGCTGGTCCCCGAGGGCATCGAAGGCCGCATCCCGTTCCGCGGCCCGTTGTCGAACGTCGTGCACCAGCTCGTCGGCGGCCTCCGCGCCGGCATGGGCTACGCGGGCGCCGAGACGATCGCGCAGCTGCAGGAAGCGCAGCTGGTGCGGATCACCGCGGCCGGGCTCAAGGAGAGCCACCCGCACGACGTCACGATGACCGTCGAGGCGCCGAACTACACCACGCACTGAGCCGGACTCGTGAGTGTTGGTGCCGGTTCTGACCGGCACCAACACTTGCGAGCCGCTTTGCTCACCCCGTGCGCAGGTCACCCACGCGGCCTAGCGACAATGGAGGCCGTTGTCGTCGGTGCGAGAAGGGACTTCACGTGCGGGAACTGGTCGAGATCGGCATGGGCCGCACCGCGCGGCGGGCGTATGACCTCGATGACGTGGAGATCGTCCCGTCGCGGCGGACGCGGTCGTCCTCGGTGGTGTCCACCGCCTGGCAGATCGACGCCTACCGCTTCGACCTGCCGCTGGTGACGCACCCGACCGACGCCATCGTGTCGCCGGGCACGGCCGTCGCGATCGGCGAGCTGGGCGGGCTGGGCGTGCTGAACGCCGAGGGCCTCTGGGCCCGGCACCCGAACGTCGAGGACGCCATCTTCCGGCTGGTCCGCGCGGCCGAGGACGGCGAGGACCCGACGGCGGTCGTCCGCGAGCTGCAGGACCTGCACTCGGCGCCGATCCGGCTCGACCTGCTCACCGAGGCCATCAAGACCGTCCGCGAGTCGGGGGTGACCGTCGCCGCGCGCGTCAGCCCGCAGCACGCTGCCGAGCTGACGCCGGACCTGCTCGCGGCCGGCGTCGAGATCCTGGTCGTGCAGGGCACGATCATCTCCGCCGAGCACGTCGAGCGCGAGGCCGAGCCGCTGAACCTCAAGGAGTTCATCGGACGGCTGGACGTGCCCGTGATCGCCGGCGGTGTGAGCGACTACCGCACGGCCATGCACCTGATGCGCACCGGCGCGGCGGGCGTCATCGTCGGCCACGGCTACACCCCCGGTGTCACCAGCACCGACCGCGTGCTCGGCATCGGCGTCCCGATGGCCACCGCGGTGGTCGACGCGGCCGCCGCCCGCCGCGACTACCTGGACGAGACGGGCGGCCGGTACGTCCACGTGCTCGCCGACGGCGGCATGACCACGTCGGGCGACATCGCGAAGGCCATCGCCTGCGGCGCGGACGCGGTGATGCTCGGCGCCCCGCTCGCGACCGCCAGCGACGCCCCGGGTCAGGGCCTGTACTGGACGGCCGCCGCGGCCCACCCTTCGCTGCCGCGCTCCCGCGTGGTCGCCGGCCCGGACTCCGACTACTCGGTCGACCTGAAGACCCTGCTCTTCGGCCCGTCTTCGGACGCCGAGGGCGTGGTGAACCTGTTCGGCGCGCTGCGCCGCGCGATGGCGAAGGCCGGGTACTCGGACCTGAAGGAGTTCCAGCGCGTCGGGCTGACCGTGCGCCGCTGACGGTCGTCGGGGCTGGGGTGACCGGCGGGTAACTTACGTCTGGTCAGAAGGACATCCCGGGGTTACTCTCGAGCCTGTGACTGCCAGTAACACCACCACATCGACGGGCAGCCCCGACTACGACGTCGTCGTCGTGGGCTCGGGGTTCGGGGGCAGCGTCGCGGCGCTGCGGCTGACCGAGAAGGGCTATCGCGTCGCGGTGGTCGAGGCCGGGCGGCGGTTCGCGGACGACGAGTTCGCCAAGACCTCCTGGGACCTCAAGCGCTACCTCTGGGCACCGCAGCTCGGCTGTTACGGGATCCAGCGCGTGCACATGCTCTCCGACGTGATGGTGCTGGCGGGAGCGGGCGTCGGCGGCGGCTCGCTGGTCTACGCGAACACGCTTTACCGCCCGCTCAAGCCGTTTTACGCCGACCGGCAGTGGTCGCACATCACCGACTGGGAGTCGGAGCTGGCGCCGCACTACGACCAGGCCAGCCGGATGCTCGGGGTGGTCACGAACCCGACCGTCACGCCGTCGGACGTGGTGATGCGCAAGGTCGCCGAGGACATGGGCGTCGGCGACTCCTTCCACGCGACGCCGGTGGGCGTGTACTTCGGCAAGCCCGGTGAGAGCGTGAAGGACCCGTTCTTCGGCGGCGCCGGCCCCGACCGCGTCGGCTGCACCGAATGCGGCGCCTGCATGACGGGCTGCCGCGTCGGCGCGAAGAACACGCTGGTCAAGAACTACCTGTACCTCGCGGAGCAGGACGGTGCGAAGGTCATCCCGCTCACCACAGTCACCTCGGTGAGCCCCGTCGACGGCGGCTACCGCGTCACGCTGCAGAAGACCGGGACCCGCTCGAAGCGCTTCCGCACCACGATCACCGCCGGCCAGGTGGTGTTCGCGGCGGGCACCTGGGGCACCCAGAACCTGTTGCACCGCATGAAGGACACCGGCACGCTGCCGAAGCTGTCACGCCGCCTCGGCGAGCTGACGCGCACGAACTCCGAGGCCATCATCGGCGCCGCGCGCACCGAAGTCGACGAGAGCCGGAACTTCAGCCGCGGCGTCGCCATCACCTCGTCCATCCACCCGGACGAGAACACACACATCGAGCCGGTGCGGTACGGCAAGGGCAGCAACGCGATGAGCCTGCTGCAGAGCATCGCGACCGACGGGGCCTCGCCGGTGCCGCGCTGGCGCCAGGCCGTCACCTTCATGGCCAAGCACCCGATCCAGTCGGCCAAGCTGCTCAACGGCTACCGCTGGAGCGAGCGGACGGTGATCCTGCTGGTGATGCAGAGCCTGGACAACTCCATCACCACCTACACCAAGCGCGGCCTGTTCGGCCGGCGCAAGTACACCTCGAAACAGGGCCACGGCGAGCCGAACCCGAGTTTCATCCCGGCCGGGCACGAGGCGAACGAGCGCACGGCCGAGCACATCGGCGGCCTCGCGGGCGGCACCTGGGGCGAGATCTTCGACATCCCGCTCACGGCCCACTTCATCGGCGGCGTGCCGATCGGCGACAGCGCCGAGGCCGGCGTGATCGACCCGTACCACCGCGTCTTCGGCTACCCCGGACTGTCCGTTGTGGACGGATCGGCGATCACCGCGAACCTCGGCGTGAACCCGTCGCTGACCATCACGGCGCAGGCCGAGCGGGCGTTCTCCTTCTGGCCCAACAAGGGTGAGGCGGACCGGCGCCCGGCTCAGGAGGCGGCGTACGCGCGACTGGATCCGGTGGCCCCCAAGAATCCGGCGGTTCCTTCCGGCGCACCTGCCGCGCTGCGCCGATAAGCCCTACGATCGCCGGGTGAGCGAGACGGCGGCGGTGGCCCGCATCCAGGATCTGCAGGACGAATGGGCGCTCGCCGTCGGCGCGCTGGACGAGGCGGCGATGCGGGCGCCGAGCGCGTTGCCCGGCTGGTCGCGCGCCCATCTGCTGACGCATCTCGCGCGTAACGCCGACGCCGTCGTCAACCTGCTGACCTGGGCCGAAACCGGCGTCGAGCACCCGATGTACGGCCCGGGCACGGCCCGCGACGACGACATCGAGGCCGGCGCGGCCCGCGGTACCGCGGAGATACTGGCCGACTTCGTCGCTTCGGGGGAGCGGCTGGTGGAATTCGCTTCGGCGCTGCCGGACCGGGTCTGGACGGCCCCGGTCCGCGCCCGTCTCGGCCAGCGGATCACCGGTGCGAACGCGGTGACGCTGCGGCTGGCGGAGACCACCATCCACCTCGTCGACCTCGACCGCGGCCACGATTTCGCCGCTACCACGGCGTTGCTGGGCCCGTTTGTCGGCGAGGTCGTGGCGAACATGATCGGCATGTACGGCGGCGACCTCCCGTCCCGCCGTCTGGTCACCACCGACGGCGCCCACAGCTGGACCATGGGAGACGGCTCCGGTGGCACGGTCACCGGCAGCCCCGGCGACCTGCTGGCCTGGGTTTCGGGCCGGGCCGACGGCTCCGCGCTGAGCGGGCCGGTGCCGGACCTGAGGTCGTTGATCTGAGGCGTCAGTCGTCCGGTGCGAGAGACCTCGTCGACGACCGAGCGCAGGAAACCGGCCGCCGCCGACCCGCCCGCGGCCACCCGGCCAGGCGACTGAGCGCAACCGCCGCTGTGCCCCGGACGTCATTGATTACATGACTTCAGTGGGGAGAAGGACGTTCCTGCGAGCGGCCGGGCTGACGGCGGTCGGCGCGGTGGCCGTGGCGTGCGCGCCGGGCAAGGGCAGCTCGCCGGCCCCTTCGAGCGTCAGCGCCACGCCGTCGTCACCGCCGCCGACGACCAGCGCCGGACCGTCCGGGCCGCCGGACTGGAACGCGTTGCGGAGCAAGCTCAGCGGCGATCTCCTGCTTTCCGGTGACGGCCGGTTCGCCACCGCCAAGCGCGCCTTCAACCCGCTCTTCGACGGCCACAGCCCGGCCGCCGTCGCGAAGATCGGCAAGCCCGAGGACGTGCAGGCGTGCCTCGCCGCGGCCGCGGGACGGCTCCCGATCGCCGCGCGCAGCGGCGGCCACAGCTACGCGGGCTACTCGGTGCCCGACCGCGGGCTGGTGCTCGACGTCGGCGCACTGTCCCAAGTGGACGTCCAGGGCGACCGGGTGACGATCGGCGCGGGCGCGCGGCTCACGGACGTCTACGCCGCGCTGGCCAAGGCCGGCCGGTGCCTGCCCGCGGGCTCGTGCCCGACGGTCGGCATCGCCGGGCTCACCCTCGGCGGCGGGATCGGCGTGCTGGCCCGCAAGTACGGGCTGACCTGCGACCACCTCACCTCCGCGCAGGTGGTGACCGCGGACGGCAAGCTGCGCACCGCCGACGCGGACACCGAGCCGGACCTGTTCTGGGCCCTGCGCGGCGGCGGTGGTGGCAACTTCGGCGTGGTCACCTCGTTCACGTTCAGCACCGATCCGGCGCCGGACATCACCGTCTTCTCGCTGCACTTCCCGGGCGGGGCGGCGGCCGACACGCTGGACGCGTGGCAGCGGTGGCTGCCGGCCACCCCGCCCGAGCTGTGGTCGAACATCGTCGTCTCCGGCGGTTCGCCGGTGCAGTGCCGGATCGGCGGCGCGTTCGTCGGCGGCTCGTCCGCGCTCACGGCGCTGCTGGGCAAGCTGGAGGCCACGCCGTCGAGCCGCACCATGAAGTCCCTGAGCTACTCGGGCGCGATGGACTACTTCTCCGGCAGCTCCAGCCGGCAGACCTTCGTGGCTTCGTCGCGGATCATCACCGACCCGGTGGCCGGCGCGAAGGTGAGCGACCTCGCCTCCGGCCACAAGGGCATGGACCTGCTGATCGACGGCCTCGGCGGCGCGGTCGCGAACCTGACGCCGACGGACACCGCGTTCTGGCACCGCAAGGCGCTGGCCAGCGTGCAGGTCTACGCGCCGGCGACGGCCGGGAACCGCTCGTCCGTCGCGAAGTCGGTGTCCACTGTGGTCGGTGGCCTCGCCGGCGCCGGCGCGGGCGGCGGCTACGTCAACTACATCGACCCGGATCTGCTGGACTGGAAGACCGCGTACTACGGGGACAACGCCGCCCGGCTCGAGCAGGTCGCGAAGACCTACGACCCGGACGGCGTGTTCAAGTTCGCCCAGTCCTTGTGACGGCTCAGAGATCGACCCCGGTGAAGACCGTCACGCGTTCCTCGGTGAAGTCGTTCATCGCCGACAGCACGCCCTCGCGGCCGACGCCGGAGCCCTTCACACCGCCGTAGGGCATCTGGTCGGCCCGGTAGGACGGCACGTCGCCGATGATCACGCCACCGACCTCAAGCTCGGCCGAGGCGTGGAAGGCGAGCTGGACGTCGCTGGTGAAGACGCCGGCCTGCAGCCCGTAGGCCGAGGCGTTGACGGCGGCGAACGCCTCGTCCACACCGTCCACAACGGACACCGCGAGCACCGGTCCGAAGATCTCCTCGGCCCAGGCCTTCGCCTCCGGCGGGACGTCGGTGAGCAGGGTCGGGGCCACCGTCGCGCCGTCGCGGGTGCCGCCGGTGAGCACCTTCGCGCCCGCGGCCACCGCCTCGTCCACCCACGCGACGATCCGCTCGGCGGCGGCCTCGTCGACCACCGGCCCGACGTCGGTGTTGCGGTCGTACGGGTCGCCGGTCTGCTGCGCCTCGACGGCCTCCACCAGCGCGGGCACGAACTCGTCGGCGACCGCGGCGTCCACGATCACCCGCTGCACCGCGATGCAGGACTGGCCGGCCTGGTAGTTGCCGAAGGTCGCGATGCGGTGCGCGGCGCCCTCGGGGTCCGGCCAGTCGCGCAGGACGACGGCCGCGGCGTTGCCGCCCAGCTCCAGCACCACGTGTTTGCGCGGCGCGGCGTCCGCGATCGACCAGCCGACCGGGCCGGAGCCGGTGAACGACACCACGGGCAGCCGCGGGTCGGCGACCAGCGCCTGCGTCTCGGCGTTACCCAGCGGCAGCACGGAGAACGCGCCCTCGGGCAGCTCGGTCTCGCCCAGGATCTCGCCGAGGACCAGCGCGGACAGCGGGGTGCGCGGCGCGGGCTTGACGATGATCGGCGCGCCGACCGCCAGCGCCGGCGCGACCTTGTGCGCCACCAGGTTCAGCGGGAAATTGAACGGCGCGATGCCCAGCACCGGCCCGCGGGGCACCCGCCGCGTCAGCGCGAGGCGGGCGTCGCCGGCCGGGTCGCTGTCGAGCCGCTGGACGTCGCCGGTGAAGCGGCGGGCCTCTTCGGCGGCGATGCGGAACACCGACACCGCGCGGCTCACCTCGGCTTCGGCCCACTTCAGCGGCTTGCCGTTCTCGGCGGTGATGATCTCGGCGATCTCTTCGGCGCGCGCCTGTAAACCGCGGGAGACGTGTTCGAGCGCCTTGGCGCGGACGTGCGCGGGGCTGTGGCGGAACTCCTTCGCCACGCCGGCCGCGGCGGCCACCGCGCGTTCGGTCTGTTCGGCTCCGGGCACGGCGACGGTCGCGACCTCGCTGCCGTCGTACGGGTGGTGCACCGTCAGTGTGGCGACGCCCTGCTCGGGCCGCCCGGCGATCCACGACGGCCGCGGTTCCGGGGTGATCATGTCCATACGTACCAAGGTATTCGGGCCGGGGTCCGGCTGGGCGGACCCCCACCCGTCCGGGGCAACGAGCGCGTCGCCCCGGACGTCGGTGTCACGGCTTGACGAGCACCTTCAGCGCCTCTCGGTCGGCCATCGCCCGGTAGCCCGCGGGCACGTCGGACAGGCCGATGGTGCGGTCGAAGACGCGGCCGGGCTGGTAACGGCCCTCCAGGACGTCGGGCAGCAGCTCCGGGATGTACTGCCGCGCCGGGGCGACACCGCCGGTGATGGTGATGTTGTTGACGAAGACCGGACGGCCGATCGGGCCCTCCGGGTACTGCGGCACCCCGACGCGGCTCAGCGCGCCGCCCGGGCGCACCACGCCGAGGCCCATCTCGAACGCCGGCTTCGTGCCGACACACTCCAGCACGGTGTGCGTGCCGCGGCCGCCGGTCAGCTCGCGGACCAGCGCGATGCCCTCCTCGCCGCGCTCGGCGACCACGTCCGTCGCGCCGAACTCACGGCCCAGCGCGGTGCGCTGCTCGTGGCGTCCCATGAGGACGATCCGCTCGGCGCCCAGCCGGTGCGCGGCCAGCACCGCGGACAGGCCCACCGCGCCGTCACCGATCACCGTGACGGCCTTGCCCTTCGCCACACCCGCGGTGACGGCGGCGTGGTGACCGGTGGAGAAGACGTCCGAGAGCGTCAGCATCGACGCCAGCAGGTCGTCGTCCTCGGTGTGCGGCAGCTGCACGAGCGTGCCGTCGGCCTGCGGCACGCGCACGATCTCGCCCTGGCCGCCGTCGACGCCGTCCGAGCCCCAACCGCCGCCGTGCAGGCAGGAGGTCTGCAGGCCCTCCTGACAGAACTCACAGGTGTTGTCGGAGTACAGGAACGGCGCGACGACGAGGTCGCCCTTGCGCACGCTGGTCACGTCCGCGCCGGTCTCCTCGACGATGCCGAGGAACTCGTGGCCGATCCGCCGGCCCTGCTCCTGCGCCGGCATGCTGCCGTACGGCCAGAGGTCGCTTCCGCAGATGCAGGACCGGACGACGCGGACCACGGCGTCCGTCGTCTCGACCAGCTTCGGGTCGGGCACCGTCTCCACGCGGACATCGCCGGCACCGTAAATGAGAGTCGCTCGCATGAAGGTCCTTTCCGTGATTCGGCTTCACCCTCTTGTTGCTAATCCGGTCAAAAGTAGGCGGATACGGTCCGCAGCCGAACTGCTGGTATGGACCCGTTTCCGCCGTGGCTGTGATCGGATTGGTAACAAAACGGCACAGTAGTCGATCCGGCCGCGATTCATTCCATGT
Organism: Amycolatopsis sp.; assembly: GCA_036502365.1. Taxonomy (GTDB): domain Bacteria; phylum Actinomycetota; class Actinomycetes; order Mycobacteriales; family Pseudonocardiaceae; genus Amycolatopsis. The sequence goes on along the minus strand of DASXYS010000176.1, from coordinate 27,622 downwards.
GACGCATGCCGTGGGCGACTGGTGACAAATGTCGGGGGTGCGCCGCGGCGGCCGGACCTACCTTTCAGAGCATGAACACCTCGGCGACGTTGCGCTGGCACGAGAACCCGTTCGTGGCCGTCTTCGACCGCATCGGCACGCAGCGCAAGCCGGTGCTCACCGCGAGCGTGGCCGTGGTCACCGCCGTGGCGCTCGTCGCGCAGCTCGTGCACCCCGCCCTGCTCGACCAGTTCCGCCGCGACGGCGCGGCCATCAACGCCGGCGAGTGGTGGCGCCTGGTCACCGGCATGTTCTTCCAGGACGGCAAGCTGCTCGGCGGGCTTTTCAACCTGGTGGTCCTGGTCATGGTCGGCACGCCGGCCGAGCGTTATTTCGGCCGGGTGCGGTGGTTTGTCCTGTATTTCGGCTGCGGTCTGTTCGGGCAGTTCCTGAGCTACGTCTGGCTGCAGCCGGTCGGGGCGGGGAACTCGATGTGCGTCGCGGGCCTGCTCGGGGCGCTCGCCGTCGCGCTGTTCCGGGCGCCGGCGCGGCACGGGGTGCAGCTGCCGAGGCCGGCCTTCGTCGCGTCGCTGCTGGTGCTTCCGCTCGCGCTGCTCGACACGCTGCTGCACGACAACCACGGGATGCCGGCGCTGCTGGGGATGGCGCTGGGCTTCCTGCTCCTGCCGAAGGCCCGCTGACCGGGGGAACGCTGGGGGTAGGGCGGTCCGGCCCGTTCGACGAGGGGGCGAGCGGGCCGGACCGCCTTGTCACGTCAGCGCACCGGCCGGTTGCGGTAGAGGTCGCGCAACAGCAGGATCTCCGCGCCGTGGTGGATCGCCTCGCGGTTGATGTGCAGGACCAGCATGGCCATCGGCGATTCCGCGTACGGGCCCTCCGCCGGTCCGACCGCGCGCTCCAGTGCGTCGGCGTCCAGGCCGAGGACACCCGCGCTCCAGGAGGCGTAGGCGTCGTCCAGCTGCTTGACCGCCTCGGCCGCGGTGCCGGCGTACGGGAACGAGTCGTAGCTCATCGGTGGTCCGCCGAAGTGCGACGCCGCGCGCATGCCGAACACGCCGACGGTGATGTGGGCCATCCGCCAGGCGATCGTCGTCACCGGGGGCGGCGCCGGCTCGGGGACGATGTAGTCGATGGTGAAGTCCCCGGAGCCCCACGCGTCCGGCTCCGCCCGCGGGCGCACGGTCCAGCAGCCGTCGACGGGCTGCCACAGGTACTCGTCGTCGGTCAGCCCGTCCAGGCGCGGGCGCACGTGGTTAGACCAGTGCCAGTCGAGCTGTTCGTGCAGTTCCGTGGTCCAGGTGACGGTCATACGGGCACCGTAGGCCCCATCAAGGACAGGGGCCGTCCTCGTTCATGGGGCAGCGGCGGCGTGACCGGGCCCACCTGGGACGATGGGGGGACAAAGCGCTCACCGCCTGGAGGTCTTAGGTGCCCAGTCCCACCGGTCCGGTACTCGTCATGGACTTCGGGGCGCAGTACGCGCAGCTGATCGCCCGCCGCGTGCGGGAGGCCCAGGTCTACTCCGAGGTCGTGCCCTCGAGCGCGACCGCGGAGGAGCTGCTGGCCAAGAACCCGTCCGCGATCATCCTGTCCGGCGGCCCGTCGAGCGTCTACGCCGAGGGCGCGCCCGGCATGGACCCGAAGCTCGTCGAGGCCGGTGTGCCGATCCTCGGCATCTGCTACGGCCACCAGCTGCTCGCGCGGGCGCTGGGCGGGGTCGTGGAGCCCACCGGCGTCCGCGAGTTCGGCCGCACCGACGTGCGGATGGTCGGCGAGGGCGGCGTGCTCCACGCCGGCCTGCCCTCGCACCAGACGGCGTGGATGAGCCACAACGACAGCGTCACCAAGGCGCCCGAGGGCTCCGTGGTCACCGCTTCCTCCGACGGCGCGGCGGTGGCCGGCTTCGAGGACGTCGAGCGGCGCTTCGCCGGTGTGCAGTACCACCCGGAGGTGGCGCACTCGCCGCACGGGCAGGAGGTGCTGCGCCGGTTCCTGCGCGACATCGCGGGCATCAGTCCCCAGTGGACCACGACGTCCATTGTGGACGAACAGGTGCGGCGGATCGCCGAGCAGGTCGGCGACGGACGGGCGATCTGCGGCCTGTCCGGCGGGGTGGACTCGGCCGTCGCCGCGGCGCTGGTGCAGCGCGCGATCGGCGACCGGCTGACCTGTGTGTTCGTCGACCACGGCCTGCTGCGCGCCGGCGAGCGGACGCAGGTGGAGCGCGATTTCGTCAACGCCACGGGCGTCAAGCTCGTCACCGTCGACGCGCGCGACCGGTTCCTCGACGCGCTCGCCGGGGTCACCGACCCCGAGCAGAAGCGCAAGATCATCGGCCGCGAGTTCATCCGCGTGTTCGAGCAGGCGGAGCGCGACCTCAAGGCCCAGGGCGACTTCAAGTTCCTCGTGCAGGGCACGCTGTACCCGGACGTGGTCGAGTCCGGTGGCGGCGAGGGCACGGCGAACATCAAGAGCCACCACAACGTCGGCGGCCTGCCCGACGACCTGCAGTTCGAGCTGGTCGAGCCGCTGCGCCTGCTGTTCAAGGACGAGGTGCGGCGCGTGGGCCTGGAGCTGGGCCTGCCGGAGACGATCGTGCAGCGCCAGCCGTTCCCCGGCCCCGGCCTCGGCATCCGGATCATCGGCGCGGTCGACGCGTCGCGGCTCGAGACGCTGCGGGCGGCCGACGCCATCGCCCGTGAGGAGCTGACGGCCGCGGGCCTCGACCAGGAGATCTGGCAGTGCCCCGTGGTGCTGCTGGCGGACGTGCGCAGCGTCGGGGTGCAGGGCGACGGCCGGACCTACGGCCACCCCATCGTGCTGCGCCCGGTGTCGTCGGAGGACGCGATGACCGCAGACTGGACCCGCCTGCCGTACGAGGTGCTGGAGCGGATCTCGACACGCATCACCAACGAGGTCGCGGAGGTCAACCGTGTGGTGCTGGACGTGACGAGCAAGCCGCCGGGCACCATCGAGTGGGAGTGACCCCCTGACAGCAAAACGGCCCCGGACTTCGCGTCCGGGGCTGTTTCGTCGGCATGAGTGGATTACGGCCGCCGTTTGCGGAACGACGCGCCCAGCAGCAGCACCCCGACGAACACCGCGCCGCCCGCGAGGATCCAGCGGAAGTCGAAGGTGGGCAACCAGCTGGCGCCGTCGGAGAGGACGTACGCGGACACCAGCAGGATCGCGATGCCGGCGATCAGGGTGAACACGTCCACCCCGCGTCGCACCGGGCGGTTCTGCTGGTCGGAATCCGAGTAGGCGTAAGGGTTTTCAGCCACGTCGCACCTCCACATTGCCCACGCCGTTCGAGACGTGGAGGGTGATCTTCTGTCCACCGGGACCGTCGTCGCCGAAGTCGGTGCCGGTGATGGGGGCCTGTCCGACGCCGTCGCCGGAGCGGCTGAGACAGGACACGCGGCCCGCGGTGTTCTTGCAGTCGAACGTGACGTCGGCGTTCGCCGGGACCGTGACGACGGTGTCGCCGGCGCCGTTGGACACCGTGGTGGTGATCGGGCCGGTGAGCGGCAGCCGGGTCAGGTCGAGCCGGACGTTGCCCGCCGCGTGCTGGTAGACCGGCTGCAGTTCCGCGGCCGAGCGCGGCGTGGCGGTCAGGTCGCCGACGCCGCCCCGCAGGTCGAAGCCGGTGAACGGGCTCGTGGTCAGGATCATCCCGACGATCGCCAGCGGCGCCGCCAGCGCGATCAGCCCGCGGGAGCCGCGAACGAAGGCGCCCGCCACCATGCCGACGCCCAGCACACCGAGCACCAGGCCGATGATGTGCCGTACCGAGAACCAGTCGACGCCGTTGAGGTTCAGCACCACGCCCACGCCGGCCACGATCACGGCCGCGCCCAAGGCCATCGAGCCGATCTTCGACCGCGGCTGTCGCGGCTGCGGCGGGCTCGGTTCCTCGTAGTAGGGCGGCGGGGGCGGCGGGGCCGCCGGGTCCGGCAGGTCCCAGCTCCCGGGCGAGGCCGCGAGCGGGTCCCAGTCCGGCGCGGCCGTGCCGGTCGCGGTGGTGGTGTCGGTCATCGTGAAGGCTCCGGTTCCGGTCGCGGCTCGCGCCGTCGCATAGGGGACGACGGGGGCCGGGCGGTTGTACTGGCCGCGGCTGCGGTGCAGGAAGTAGAGGCCGATGGACAGCAGTGCCAGGCCGATCAGCCCGCCGCCGTCGAACCAGCCGGTGGCGCCGAACCAGCCGCCGCCGAAGGTCCAGCCGACCGCCGGGAGCAGGGCCACGCACAGCACCACGGTGAACCCGGTGGTCATCGACGAGCGCCCCCGGCCGACCATCGACTCGAAGCCCGACACGTCGTCGCCCTCGCTCGGGAAGAACAGCCAGCCCAGCAGGTAGAACACCAGCCCGAACCCGCCGAACACGGTCGCCGCCACCAGCGCGACCCGGATGACCACGGGATCGATCCCGTACCGCTGCCCCAGCCCCGCCGCGACGCCGGCCACCTTCCGGCCCGCCTGCGGCCGCCGGGGCCTGCTGGCCCAGAAATCCTTGACGGTCTCCTCGAACCCGTTGAGGGGATTCGTCTTCGGAGTCCGTGCCTCGCTCGCACCACTCATACCGAAAAGCATGCTTGACGAGCGGGCCGGCCACATCGGGGATGGTCCCTGATGTTCGGCTCAGGGTCAGAACGGCAGGTCGTGAGCTGCCTCGGCCCACCGCGGAGAGTGATCAAAGGGATGCCCGCCCGCCGGATTCGCACCGGCGCGGGAAGTGGCATGATCGACGGCCCTCCACGCCATGGAAGGTGGTGCCGCGATGGCACTCGGTATCGACATCTACCGGTCGTTCCAGACCGTGACCAGCTGGCCCGCCGTCCAAGGGGCCGGGGTCGAGTTCGTCTACGTGAAGCTGTCCGACGGTGGGGGCATGCCGGTCGGCGGCACCGGCGACAACGAGGTGAACGGCGCCAAGTCCGTCGGCATCCCGGTCGGCGGGTACCACTTCGTCCAGGCGAGCCCGGCTCCGGAGACGCAGGCGGACATTCTGCTCGGCGAGGTCGAGCGGCTCGGCGCCACGGGCTGTGTCCCGATGCTGGATCTCGAGGACAACCCGGCGTCCTCGAGCCTGCCGAACATCCCGGACAACCAGAAGGCCGCGTTCGGCACGGCGTTCTGCAACCGCGTCGCGGCGCGGGGGTTCCGGCCGGGCGTGTACCTGAACAACGCCCTGGCGAAGATCATCCGCCCCGACACCTGGGCCGTGCCGGACCTGGTCATCTGGATCGCCCGCTACGGCGCGCGCCCCGACGCGGCGGCCGGCCGCTACGACATCCATCAATACAGCTCGAGCGGCTCCATCTCCGGCATCAGCGCCCGGGGGGTCGACCTCGACTGGAGCTACACCGACGCCTACCTCACCAGCCACCTCACGGAGGAAGACATGCCCGACCGCGAACTGCTGCCCACGGACGGCGCGCGCACCCGCTCCGTCACGCTGATCGTGCCGAAGACCGCGGCCGAGCTGGTGATCACCGTCGGCTGGGTCCGGATGTTCGTGTCGAAGGTGGCGCTCTTCGGCCCGACGCCCGATACCGGGACCAACATCCTCCAGACCCTCGACCACAGCGCGGACCCGTTCCCGGTCGACGCCGGCCGCCCGTGGCAGATCCCCTTGCAGGACGCCCGTGGCCGAGGCGATCTGGTGTCGGCGGAGATCACGTACTCGATGGCCCCGGCCCCGGCCGACAAGCCGGAGGTGGTGGCGACCGCGGGCTTCCGCTGATCCCGCGCGAAAATCGCGCTGGTCGAATATGTATCACCTCCACCCTTCGCGGACTCCTTCCCGTGAAAGGTGGTGCAGCCATGAGAACTTCCCAGAACGGGTACAGCGCTCCGATCGGCCCCGTGAGCCGCAAGCTGCCCGGTGGCACCGTGCCGCTCCGGGCGGGTGTGACCGGTGACCTGCTGGCGTGGGTCGGCGCGCAGTTCCACAGCCGCGTCGAGGCCCTGGAGTGGCCGGGGTGCTGGGGCTACGCGTTCCGGGAGGTGGTCGGCGGCCAGGACCTGTCCAACCACGCCAGCGGCACGGCGATCGACCTGAACGCGCCCCGGCACCCGCTCGGCACCGCGCCGTCGGCGAACTACAGCGCGGCGCAGATCGCCGAGATCCACGCCTTGCTCGCCGAGGTCGCGGGCTGCGTGCGCTGGGGCGGCGACTACGCCGGCCGCAAGGACGGCATGCACTTCGAGATCGTCGCGACCGAGGCCAGGTGCGCAGCCGCGCTCGGCGGCCTCGGGGCGCGGTTCATCCCACCCGAACAGGAGGACGACATGCCAGGACCACAGGACCACGAGTACCCGCCGAGCGGGGACCGGCAGTTCCACCACCGCACCATCGAGACGCGCAAGACGTCGCAGATCGTCGGTGACGTCTGGTTCGCCCTCAGCTCCGGCTATCAGGACCTGGCCGACCTGCACCTGTACTTCAACCACGAGCAGGCGCCGATCGTGCTGGCGAGCGTCCCCAAGGACACCCGCAAGTGGTGGCCGGTGCCGGACGGCTGCGAGTCGATCAGCTGGGACTACGTCTGCGCCGGCCCGTCCTCGTCGAGCCTGGTCTACGGGCCGCGCTGACCGGCTCGGGGTAGTGCATCGGGGGCTTCCCCGATGCCACCGGACGGCCCGCCGTGTGACCATGGACGGCGTGCAGGACTCCGTCGACAACGACACCGCCGAGCAGGTGACTCAGCCGGACGCGGCCGGGCCGGGCGGGATCGGGCCGGACGCGACCGGGCCGTCCGCTTCGGTCGCGGCCGTGCTGCCCTCGGGCGTGCCCGAGCCCGCGACGCAGCCGAAGATGTACCGGCGCCGGTCCGGTCGGGCGGTCGCCGGTGTCGCCGGCGGGCTTGCGGACCACCTCGGTGTGCCGGTGGTCTGGGTCCGCACCGTGTTCGCCCTGCTGGCGGCGCTCAACGGCGCCGGGATGCTCGCGTACGGCCTGCTGTGGGTCTTCGTGCGGCAGCGCGCCGAAGAGAGCGAAACCCCGAAGACCAACGCGAAGGACCGTCAGCAGGCGTACGGCCTGATCGCCCTCGGCATCGGCCTCGCCATCGCGTTCAGCACGCTCACCGGCGCCATCCGCGGCTGGGTCGCCGTGCCGCTGGCCGTGGTGATGCTCGGGGCGGCGGTGGTCTGGCGGGAGGCCGACGAGTCGCAGCGCCGCCGCTGGCGGGCCGGTGCGAAGGACGGCGTCACCGGCGCGCTGGTCGGCGGGGGCGGCCGTCGCTCGGCGATCATCCGGATCCTGGCGGGCGTCGCGCTGGTGGCCACCGGCATCGGTGTGGTCGTGTTCCAGAGCGGCAGCTTCGACCAGGTCCAGTTCGCGCTGCTCGCGGTGCTGGCGACGCTGTTCGGCGTCGCGGTGCTGACGGTCCCGTTCTGGCTGCGCCTGGTCCGCGACCTCGGCGACGAGCGCCGCGCGCGCATCCGCACCGACGAGCGCGCCGAGATCGCCGCCCATCTGCACGACTCCGTGCTGCAGACGCTCGCGTTGATCCAGAAGCATTCCGACCAGCCGCGTGAGGTCGCGCGGCTGGCGCGCGGCCAGGAGCGCGAGCTGCGCGGCTGGCTGTACGGGCCCAACGGCTACGGCAAACCCAGCGAGAAGAAGCCCGAGGAGCAGGAAGAGGGCGGCCGTCAGCTGTCCGAGGCGCTCGCCGCCGCCTGCGGGGAGATCGAGGACCAGTTCGCGATCTCGGTCGGCCAGGTCGTGGTCGGCGAGGCGGAGCTGAACGAGCCGCTCACGGCGCTGGTCCAGGCCGCGCGCGAGGCGATTGTCAACGCGGCCAAGCACGCCGGCGTCGACGAGGTCAGCGTGTACGCCGAGGTGGAGCCGACGTCGGTCACCGTGTTCATCCGCGACCGCGGCAAGGGCTTCGACCCGGACGTCGTCCCGGCCGACCGCCACGGGCTCGCCGACTCGATCCGCGGCCGCATGGAGCGTCACGGCGGCACGTGCAAACTGCGTACCGCGCCGGGTGAGGGCACCGAGGTCCAGCTGGCCATGCCGGTCAAAACCGGCAAGGTACCGGCGTGACCTCGCTATGCTCGGGCGGGAGCATTCAGAGCGAGGGAGTGGTGTCGTGACGGAGAGCCAGCGGGAGCCGGTCAAGGTCTTCCTCGTGGACGACCACGCGCTCTTCCGCGCCGGGGTCCGCACCGAGCTCGATTCCATCACCGACGAGGTGCGTGTGGTCGGCGAGGCGGGCTCGGTGGCGGACGCCGTCGCCGGCATCGTGCGCACCAAGCCACAGGTGGTGCTGCTCGACGTCCACATGCCCGACGGCGGTGGCGCCGAGGTGCTGCGCCGGGTGCGCCCGGAGCTGCCGGACGTGGTGTTCCTCGCGCTTTCGGTGTCCGACGCGGCTGAGGACGTGATCGCCGTGATCCGCTCCGGCGCGCGCGGCTACGTCACCAAGACCATCTCCTCGAAGGAGCTGGTGCGCGCCGTGGTCCGCGTGGCCGACGGCGACGCGGTGTTCTCGCCGCGCCTGGCCGGTTTCGTGCTCGACGCGTTTGCCGACCGCCCCGGCTCCGCGCCGATCAACGACCCCGAGCTGGACCTGCTCACCCCGCGTGAGCGCGACGTCCTTCGCCTGCTGGCGCGTGGTTACGCGTACAAGGAGATCGCGTCGGAGCTGTTCATCTCGGTGAAGACGGTGGAGACGCACGTGTCGAGCGTCCTGCGCAAGACGCAGCTGTCGAACCGCTACGAGCTGTCCCGCTGGGCATCGGACCGCCGGCTCGTTTAAACCCGCTCCGGCGCCGCCGTCTCGGTAGTGGATTCGAGCGTGGGCAAGGCTTTGCGCTTCAACCGCGTCAACGCGACGCCTGCGAGCACCACCACCATGCCCGCGATCACCCGCAGGCTCAGCTGTTCGTGCAGGAACACCGCGCCCAGCAGTACCGAGACGACCGGCAGCAGGTAGCCGACCACGGACGCGGCCACGGCGCCCTCACTGGCCAGCAGCTGGTAGTTGAGCGCGAACGCGATCCCGGTGGAGCCGACGCCCAGCACCACGATCGCGATCAGCGGCAGCGGGCTCAGGTGCACCGGCGTCAGCCCGCCGAACGGCAGCACCAGCAACAGGAAACCCGTGGCCAGCAGCATTTGCCCGCCGGACAGCGCGTACGGCGAGGTACCCGTGCCCGACAGGTAGCGGCCCTCGTAGACGAAGGCGAACCCGTAGCTCGCCGCCGCCGCGAGGCAGCCCAGCGCGCCCCAGCTCAGCAGGCCCGAGGCCTGCCACGGGGCGAAGATCAGCAGGATTCCGGCGAGCCCCAGCACGAGGCCGGCCACGCGCGTCCCCGTCATCCGGTTCGGCACGCCCAGGAACGGCGCCACCACCAGTACCCACAACGGCGTCGTCGAGTTCAGCACGCCGGTGATGCCGGAGTCCACAGTGGTCTCGCCGATCGCGAAGAGCAGGAACGGCAACGCATTGTGGAAGAACGCGGCCACGAGAAGGTGTCCCCAGGTGCGCTTGCCCGAGGGCATCCGGTGCCGGTAAAGACGGCAGAGCGCCAGCAGCACCACGGTGCCGAGCACCAGCCGCGCCAGCACGAGCTGCACCGGCGACAGCGCCTCCAGCCCGAGCTTGATCCAGAAGAAGCTCGAACCCCACATCAGTGCCAACGCGGCGATCCTGAGCAGGGTCTTCGTCTCGCTCACCAACATCCTCCTTACGATCAAGCGCCAGCTTTGTCGCGCCAAGACATAAGGACAAGCGAAATTAACTGCACGAACACTTAAGCTCAGCTGTAGAGTCGAGGGATGCTCGACGTGCGGCGGATGCAGGTGCTGCGGGCGGTGGTCACCAGCGGGTCGATCACCGCCGCGGCCAGGAACCTCGGGTACACCCCGTCGGCGATCAGCCAGCAGCTCTCGACGCTGGAACGCGAGGCGGGCACCGAACTGCTGGAACGCGTCGGCCGCGGCGTCCGGCCCACCCCGGCCGGCACGCTGCTGTGCGAACACGCCGAGACGCTCAGCGCGGAGCTGGCGCGCGCCGAAACCGCGCTCACCGAGCTGAAGGAGGGGCGCACCGGAAAGCTGGCCATCCGGTATTTCGCCACGGCCGGCGCCTCGGTGGTGCCGCACGCCGTGGCCGCCGTCCGCCGTGAGCACCCCGGGGTGTGGATCGACCTCAAGCTGGTGGAGCCCGAAGACCCGCTGCCCGAGGTCGAAACGGGCCGCGCCGACGTGGCCATCGTCGTCTTCCCTCGGTCGAACCCGCCCGCCAAGGGCATCGAGCTGCTGCACCTGCTCGACGACCCGTACCGCGCGGTGCTGCCCCGCGCCCATCCGCTCGCGCGCAAGCGGATGGTGGCGCTGGCGGACCTCGCCGACGAGCCGTGGGTGGGTGTCGACCCGATACCCGGCATGTGCCGGGAGATCCTCGACAGCGCCTGCGCGTCGGCGGGCTTCGCCCCGAACGTCGTGGTCGAGTCCGAGGACTACCAGACCGCGCAGGGGTTCATCGCCGCCGGGATGGGCGTCGGCCTGGTGCCGGAGCTGGGCCTCGGCTCACCGCACCCGGGAGTGGTCGTGCGCCGGATCCGCAACCCGGAGCCGTGCCGGCTGATCTACGCCGCCGTCACCGCGCGGGCGGCGGGCAGCCCGGCCGTGCGCACGCTCGTGGCGGCCATGCGTGAGGTGGCCGGAAAGCCGCCCCGGTAAAGGCTCAGACGAACAGCAGCTGCGAGACGCCGATGCCGATCAGCACGGCGCACAGGATCGCGGCCACGGTCATGATCAGCTTCCGTCGCGCCGCCGCCTTCTCCGCGGCAGCCTCGGCCGTCGCCGCCTGCTGCGCGGGCGAGGGGACGAACCGGGCCGTCGGCGACTGCGGCGGCATCGGCGCCTGCTGCGGCGAGATCTGCTGGGTCGGCTGCTGGGCCATCGGCTGCGGCGGCGCGGGCGCGTAGGGCACCTGCTGGACCGGCACCTGCATCAACGGCACCTGCGGCTGATGCTGCTGCGTCGGCAGCTCGGAGTACGGCTGCTGCTGAAGACCGGGCTGCTGGAGCCCAGGCTGCTGGTGGAGCCCGGGCTGCTGCGGTCCGCCGGGCTGGGCCCACGACGCGGGCATCGCGGGCGCTGTCGGCGGCACGAACGCGGTCTGCTCACCGCCCTCGGTGATGGCGCTGAGCGCGCTCACCGAGTCGGCCATCGTCGGCCGGGTCGCCGGGTCCATCCGCAGCATCTTGCGCAGCGCGCCGGTGAGCACGCCCGCGTTCTGCGCCGGCCGCTCGGACGAGTTGCCGTCGTCGCCGAACGGCGGCACCCCCTCGACGGCCGTGTACAGCGTGGCGCCCAGGGAGAACACGTCCGCGGCCGGCGACGGCGCACCGCCGCGCGTCACCTCGGGCGCGCGGTAGGCGGCGTGCGGCCCGCCGCCGGTGATGCCGATGTCGGTGAGCTTCACGCTGCCGTCGTCGGCGAGCAGCACGGTGCCCGGCTCCAGCGTCCGGTGGATGATGCCGGCCGCGTGCATCGCCGCCATCGCGTCGCCGAGCAGGATGCCCAGCGACGCGGCCTGCTCGGGCGTCAGCCGGCCGTGCTCGGCGAGGAACGTCGACATCCCGCGCGACGGGATGTACTCCATCACCAGCCACACGTCCTGGCCGTCGGGCAGCACGTCGAACACGGTGATCGCGCACGGGTGCTCGATGCGTGCCGCGTCCTTGCCCTCCTGCATCGCCATCGCGCGCGCCTGCTCCGCCCGGTCGGGCGGCAGGCCCACGGGCAGGTACATGCGCTTCATCGCGACCGTGCGGAACAGCCGGGTGTCGAACGCGAGCCACACGATGCCCGCGCGACCGCGGCCGATCGGCTGGTCCAGCCGGTACCGGCCGCCGACGATGCTGCCTTCAGAACTCAAATCTTTTCCTGGATCATGGGGTGTTCGACGACGGTGGCGGGGCGCTGCTCGTCTGCGTCGGCTCCGAAGATGACGACGCAGCGGTCGACGGGTTCGACGTCTTCGGCGGCTTCGTCGGACTGTCCCGGGTCGGAGTGTCGCGCGGCTCCGAGCGCCGTGAGCTGGCCCGTCCGGAGGACGACGCCCCTGAATCAGACGTCTGGTCGGCGCTGGTGGTTGCCTCGCTCGTCGACGGGAATGCATCCGTGGTCGGGACCACCGCGGAGGAGGACTGCGGCGGAGCCTGCTGGTGGGAGGCGTCCGGCGGGTTGTTGGGGCTCAGCAGCCAGACGCCGAGTGCGACCAGCGCCACCACCACGACACCGCCGATGATGGCCGGCTTCTTCCAGGCGCCGGGGCGTTCCTCGTCCTCGTCGGCCGGGCTCGTGTGGGCCCGCGGGGGCGGGGGCTCGTCGTCGTAGTCGTCGTACGGCTCGTCGTCGTAACCGCCGGGGGCACCGCCGCCGAGCGGGACGGCGCGGGTGGCGGCCAGCCCGTTGCGGCTCGGGTCGCCGTAGAGCGGCGGCTCCTCGTGGTACTGGTCGTACCCGTCGTAGTCGTTCTCCGGGTAGCCGGTGCCCGCGGCGTACTCGTCCTCGGCGTAGTACTGCTGCGTCGGGCCGGGCTCGCCGAGCAGGGTGCCGGAGTGCCCGGCGGGCATCTCCTCCTCGCCCAGCATCCGGGTGGCGCCCGCGCCCGCGATCGCCGCGGCGCCCAGCGTGCCCGCCATCGGCGTCATCACGGTCTCGTCCCCGGACCCGCCGAGCGGGGTTTCCCCGCGCGCGACGGCGGACAGCAGCTCCTCGCACTCCTCGGCGGTCGGCCGGTGCTGGACGTCGGGGTGCAGCAGCACCGCGAGCACGCTGGCGAGCGGGCCCGACTGCCGCGGCGGGTTGATCTGCCCGGCCGCGACCGCGTGGAGCAGGCTCAGCGTGTTCTCCGACAGCCCGAACGGCGGCTGGCCCTCGCAGGCGGCGTACAGCGTGGAGCCGAGCGAGAAGACGTCGGACTCGGGGCCGGGGTCGCCGCCGATGGCCACTTCGGGCGCGAGGTACGCGGGGGTGCCGGCGATCATCCCGGTCTTGGTGACCGTGACGTCGTCCTTGGCACGGGAGATGCCGAAGTCGGTGATCTTCACGGTGCCGTTGTCGCCGAGCAGGATGTTGCCCGGCTTGATGTCACGGTGCACGATCCCGACCGCGTGCGCCTCGCGCAGCGCCGCCGCGATCTGCGCGCCGATCGCCGCGACCTCCAGCGGCGGCAGCGTGCCGTGCTCCTGCAGCACCTCAGCCAGGCTGGTGGACTTGAGGTACTCCATGATCAGGCAGGGCTGGCCGTTGTCGTCGGTGACGACGTCGAAGACCGAGATCGCGTTGGGGTGGTGCAGGCGGGCCGCGATGCGGCCCTCGCGCATGGTGCGCTGCCGCGCGTCCTCGGCCGCGTTCTCGTCGAGGCCCGGCTGCAGCAGCAGCTGCTTGATGGCGACCGTGCGGCCGAGGACGTCGTCATGCGCCTGCCAGACCGCCCCCATCGCGCCCGCGCCGATCTTGCTTATGACGCGGTAGCGGCCGGCGACCAGACGACCCTCGTCGCTCACGCGACCTCCCTTTGGGGCTCCGACTTCCCGGGGTGGGACATGCCCACCCCGAAGGTGCGACAAACCCGCCGCAGCACCGGAGCGTAGGCACCTGTCGTGGGCCGTGTGCCGGTTTTTCCGAGACCGGCCCGTGACAAGGCTAGGCGTTCACTCTGTGCACACACACGCGGCACGTTCTGGTCGTCTTCCCGGCACGTGTTATGCGCAGGTCACGCGAAGGCGACGGCCGACAGTACCCGGGCCTCGGAGATGACGTCGGGCCTGGTGACGTCGAACAGCTGCGTAACCCGCACCAACGTGCCGTCGGCCTGGTGCAGCACGGCGACCGCGAGCACGGAGCCGTCGTCCTGAACGCGCACGTCCTGGACGTCGATGGCACTCATCGCGCTCCACGTGCGGACCAGGCTGCCCGCCTCGCCGCCGGCGAGTGCCGGGGTGAGCAGGGAGAGCGCCGTGTTCGGGCTCTGCTCGATCGCCGCGTAGAACTTTTTCACGGCGGCGAGCTTGATCCCGGCCGTGGCCGGATCGGTGCTCGCGGACTCGCTCGTCGACGATGGGCTGTCCGACGAAGCGGACGAACTGGGCCCGCTGCTCTCGCGGGTGAGGCCGCCGGTGCCCGGCGTGGTGACGGTGGTGTCGCCGCTCGCCGCGGACTGCGTGCTCCCGCGGTGGCCGGGGGTGGTGCCGCCGGAGCCGTGGTGCTCCTGTCCGGGCACAGCCGCCCCGCCGAGCGCGGCGGCGCCGCTGAACCCGACGGGGATGGAGTCCTCGGCCGTGACCGGCGCGGTCGGGCGCGGACCGCCGCTGAGCAGCGACGCGGTGACCACGGCGCCCGCGACGAGCGCTCCGGCGCCGACGAGGCCGGCCAGCTTGGCGCGGCGCGCGAACCGGCTTTCGAGTTCCTCGAGCGGTTCTTCCGCGCGGTCGATCGCGACCGGGCGCCGTGACCGCGGCGGAAGGTACTTCTGCGGCTCGCGGACGACCTGCTCGAGGTAGTCACGATCCTCGTCGCCGACGCCGTCGAGCAGGTCGGGAGGGATCACGTCCTCGACGCGTACGGCGTCTGGTTCACGCCGTGTGCGCTGCCGATCAAGCACGAAGTTCCTCGCTCTGGGGTTCCGGGGGACGGTGATGCGGCCGTTCGGCCGTACGCCGTTGGTCCGGACCGCCGATTCATGGTCGGCTGCCGGACCCGCTGTCGTCAGGTAACCCTGCGACGGGCGGCACCCGCCAGGCTCTGTCGCCGGAATGCCGTCGCCATACGACGAGCGGCAGCTTATGTCACCCAGCCGGACCATGGAGAACCGCTTACCGCACCGCACGTGCATCGGAACGGGAACCTGACACGTGCCTGAAACGCCGCGTCTGACCTGGGCGATCACGCGATCTCAGGCGCCGTCGTCGGTGATCTTCCCGTCGTCGCCGAAAGTGAGCGTGCGCTGCTCGGTGGTCTTGCTGCCGTCGCTGTGGGTCACCTCGACGGTGTTCACCGTGGTGTTGCGGTCCGGGTCGATGGTCACCTTCTTGACCTCGAAGTACGCGACGTCGGAGTACCGCTCACGCAGGCCCTTGGCGCCCTTGTCGTGCAGCTCGCCGGAGGTGACGGCCGACGCCTGGCTCGGGTCGGTGGTCACGGTGTTGAAGAACTTCTCCGAGTTGTCGCCCATCTTCTTGGTGTCCGCCGGGGTCGTGTAATAGATCTGCGGTTCGGTCTCGCGGGGGGCCGGCGTGACCGGCGGCTTCTGCGGCGGGCGCGAGGACGAGCCGGTGGTGACCGGGCCGGACGAGGAGCCGCCGGTCGCCGGGTCGGACGAGGTCGCGTCGTCGCTCGTGGCGCCGCCGTGGCCGGCCGCCTCCGGGTGCGTGCGCGGGTCGTCCGTGGCGGAGTCCTGGCGGCTGCTGCTGGAGCTGCCGTGCGTCTCGCCGGTCTTGCCGCCGTGGCGGCCGGTGGGGGAGTCGGGGATGAACAGCGGGTTGCCGCCGTTCTGCCGCCCGGGCCAGCCCCCGCCGAGCGCCTCCGTGGTCGTGGTGGTGGTCGGCCCGCCGACCAGGAACGTCCCGGCGAACAGCAGCCCCACGACCACCGCGCCGGACGCGCCGGTGGCGAACCACGCCGCCTTGCGCCAGGACTTCGGCGGGGTCACCGACGCCGGCACCGAGCCGAGGTCGAACGTCCCCAGCCCGTCGACGGCCGGGGCGGCGTACACCCGCACCTCGTCTTCTTCTTCGCGCCGGCATGGCCGGGCCGCGGGCGTCCGCAGCGTGACGCGCTGCCGCCGCGGGGGATCGGCGGGGTTCTCGGCGGCCTCATCGGCCTCGCTGCCGAAGGGCAGGAGTTCTTCGTCGTCCTCGGCCCGCTGAGGCGTCGGCTCGTCGTCGGCCCGGCGTTGCAGCGAAGCAGCGGTGGCGGCGACCCGCTCCCGACGGCTCCGCGGCGCGGGCTCATTCGGCAGCCGGCCGGACACCGGCGCCGACCCGAAGTCGACCCGCTCCCGCCGCACCGGGACCGCGGCGTCCTCCGGTTCCGCGAGCCGCTGCGGCTGGGGCAGCTCGAACGCCCCGGACCGCTGCGGCGGCCGGAACGCCGCGTCGGCGTCCTCCGCCACGGCCGTACCGGACTGGCGCTGCCGGGGGGAACGCTGCGGCTGCGCAGCGTTGTCAGCCCGCCCGGGGGCCGGCGGCCGGAAGGCCTCGTCACCGCGGCCACGCGGGTGCTGCGAAGGGAAAGTGTTGTCAGCGCGCTGGTTCTGCGGCCGGAAGGCGTCGCCGCCCTGCGGCAGCACGCCGCTGTTGCGCGAGACCGGCGGCCGGAAAGCCGCATCGTTCTGGGGCAGCACACCGGTGTCGCGGCGCGCGGCCACCGGCCGGAAGGCATCGGCCGGTGTTGCCCGGGCCGGGTTCTGAGGCTGGGGCAGCGGGGCCGACAGGAAGTCGGGCCGAACCTGCGGGAGCGTTCCGCGCGCGGCGGGGAAGGCCGCCCGCGCGTCCGGCTGCTCGCCGCGCGGCGGGGGGAACGCCCCGACGGCCGCAGGGTCGATCTTGTCCGGTCCGGGGCGGTGCCGGTGGTTACCGCCGGCGCGGCGCGGGACGACGGGTGTCCAGGCGTCCGGCCCGTGCGGCCGGTGGCGGCCCGGCATCGTGACCTCGGCCGCCGCCATCGTGTCCGGGTGGCTCGACCCGCCCGTCGTGTTTCCCGTCATGCCCGTCCGACCCCTCCCCGGTGTGGCCGTGACGGAGTCCGCGCCTCGGTTAAGCCGAACGGAGCAGGCGCGCCGACAGAGTCACTTGCTTCCACACTTGCGGACTCCCGAGCATCTGCACGCGCATCCGGCAGAGGGCGCACGGCGCCGCAGCTGCCGCGCGTCCGGGGGCCGGTTCCCGACCCAGACGCAAGGGTCCTCACGGGCCCAACAGTAAAAGACCCCATGGGCGAAAGTCTCGGGGCAAAGTGCAACTTGCACAGGTTTCACCCTGTCGGGCGCGGCCAAATGGGCGCGGCTCACGCTACGCAGTGCTATCAGCGCAGGTCGCGCCGATCACCCTCCGCTGCGGTACTTCGTCTGGGTCGACTGAAGGGACTTCATGGCCACCACACCACTACCCGCGGCAATGATGATGGCGAGGATGTCGAGGGTGGGTCCCCCACTCGTGAGGAGCCAGGCCAGCAGTGATGCCGCGGTGGTACCACCGGCGACCGCCCAGCGGCTCCGGACGTACTGCGCGACCGGCGCACCGCCGGCACGTTTACCCGCAGCATTGTTCAGCAGCGCCAAGTAACCCACGTGGCCCAGTGCCGCCAGCACGCTCGCGATGGCGATGATGACGGCGATGACGTTAATCATGGGTCCAGTCTGCCCGGTTTCCCGGCCGCGTGAATCGGGGAAGTCCCCGATGCCGCCCGAAATTCACCGGCCCAGCCGTCCGCGGCCCAGGTTCAGCAGCGCCATCGCCAGCTGACGGCCTTCCGGGCCGAGCTCGCGGTAGCGGGCCAGCACGTCCATCTCGCGGTTGTAGACGATCCTCGTGCCCCCGGCGGCCATCCGGGCGGCGCCGACCGTCTTCGACACCTCGACGCGGCGTTTGACGAGCCGCAGGATCTCGGCGTCGAGCCAGTCGATCTCCTTGCGGAGCGAGGCGATGTCTTCGCCGGCCGTGGTGTTCTCGGCGGGCTGTCCGTCGGCGTTCTGCGTTTGCGCGTTCATCGGGACCTCTCTGAAGTCCGGACTCCCAGCGGGCCCCTGGGACGGCGAAAGCCCCGGGTCCGTGGACTCCGGGGCTGCGGGTGATGGCGGGTGGGGCACTACGCGATCACGGGAGCCGGAGTCCGGGTCCCGTAAAAAAATCGCTCGCTGTAGTGCCGCACCCGATCAGTATGGCACAGGCGCGCCGCGTTCCCGCCGGACTGCGCCCCGCAAGGTGCGCACGCGCGCGTGCACGAGAACGCTCACGAAGAGCCAGAACATCGGCATCGCCGGCCAGAAGAATTCGGCGCCGGAGACCGCCCACCGCACGATCAGCAGCACCGCGAGCGCCACCACGATCCCGAGGTGCACCCGCAACGCCGGACTTCGCAGCGCTTCGCGGGCGAACGGCCTTCGCTCGGGCTGCGGCCGGGGCAGGTCGGTGGTGAGCTCGCCGAGCTCGTCGGTGAAACGGGTCGCGTAGACCGTGCTCAGCCGGTCTTCGACCTCTTCCAGGGTGAGCCGTCCTTCGGCGCCGGCAGCCTGGATCGTCGCGGCGACGCGCTCTCGGTCGTCGTCGGAAGCCCTGAGGCGGGCGGGAATCTTGTCGTCCATACCGTTCGATGCTCCGCCGTGTACCGCCTCCGCGCGTCGGTCGCCAGGCGGCACCGCGACGTACGTTCACGGGCGCAGTCGGCGGCTGTGGCTGTTGAATACCTGTCGTACCCCAGGGGTAGCGTGGACAGACGATGGACACCCTCTTCGATCTCCCCGCCGAAAAGCCCTCGACCGCCCGGAACGGGGCCGCCGACCTGCTCGAGGACCTCAATCCCGCGCAGCGTGAGGCCGTCAGCCACGCGGGCGGCCCGCTGCTCGTCGTCGCCGGCGCGGGCTCGGGCAAGACCCGGGTGCTGACCCGCCGGATCGCGTACCTGCTGGGGCAGCGGGGCGTGCACCCCGGCGAGATCATGGCGATCACGTTCACCAACAAGGCCGCGGCCGAGATGCGTGAGCGCGTCGCGGCGCTCGTGGGCCGCCGGGCCAACGCGATGTGGGTGTCCACCTTCCACTCCATGTGCGTGCGGATCCTGCGCCGCGAGGCGAAGACGCTGGACATGTCGTCGAGCTTCTCCATCTACGACTCCGACGACACGAAGCGGCTGATCACGCTCGTCGCGCGGGACCTGGACATCGACCCGAAGAAGTACGCCGCGCGCACGCTCGCGGTGAACATCTCGAACCTGAAGAACGAGCTGGTCGGCCCGGAGGACGCGGCGGCGAACGCGGCGAACGACCTCGAGCGCCGCGTGGCCGAGGTGTACGGCGAGTACCAGCGCCGGCTCGACCAGGCCAACGCGTTCGACTTCGACGACCTGATCATGCGCACGGTGTCGCTGCTGCAGACGTTCCCGGACGTCGCCGAGTACTACCGGCGCCGGTTCCGCCACGTACTCGTCGACGAGTACCAGGACACGAACCACGCGCAGTACACCCTGGTGCGCGTGCTGGCGGGCACCGAGGAGAGCGACTCCGGCATCGCGCCGGCCGAGCTGTGTGTGGTGGGCGACGCGGACCAGTCCATCTACGCCTTCCGCGGCGCCACGATCCGCAACATCGAGGAGTTCGAGCGCGACTTCCCCAACGCGCACACGATCCTGCTGGAGCAGAACTACCGGTCCACGCAGACGATCCTGTCCGCGGCGAACGCGGTGATCGCGCGGAACCCGAACCGGCGCGCGAAGCGGCTGTGGACCGATTCCGGCGACGGCGAGAAGATCGTCGGCTACGTCTCGGACAACGACCACGACGAGGCGGCGTTCGTCGCGGGGGAGATCGACGCGCTGGCGGAGAAGGGCGAGGCGGACTACTCCGACATCGCCGTCTTCTACCGCACCAACAACCAGTCGCGGGTGTTCGAGGAGATCTTCATCCGCCTCGGCCTGCCGTACAAGGTCGTCGGCGGCGTGCGCTTCTACGAGCGGCGCGAGGTCCGGGACATGCTGGCGTACCTGAGGGTGCTGGCGAACCCGGACGACACGGTCAGCCTGCGCCGCATCTTGAACGTCCCGAAGCGCGGCATCGGCGACCGCGCCGAGGCCGTCGTCGCGACACACGCGGAGCGCGAGCGGATCTCCTTCGCGGCCGCGCTGCGCGACGCTGTCGAGGGCAAGGTGGCGCTGCTGAACCCGCGTTCGGCCAAGGCGATCACCGGGTTCGTGTCGCTGCTCGACGACCTCGGCGAGGTCGCCGCCTCCGGTGCGGAGGTGCACGACCTGCTGGAGTCCGTGCTGGAGCGCACGGGCTACCGCGCGGAGCTCGAGGAATCGGACGACCCGCAGGACGCTTCGCGGGTGGAGAACCTGACGGAGCTCGTCACGGTGGCCCGGGAGTTCACCGAGTTCACCGCCGAGGTCGCCCAGGACGAGAACGCCGAGCTGGTGCTGGACGACGGCGTGCCGGCGCCCGGCTCGCTGCCGGCGTTCCTGGAGCGGGTGTCGCTGGTCGCGGACGCCGACTCGATCCCGGCCGCGGACGGTGGCGAGGAAGGCGACGGCGGCGCGGGCGTGGTCACGCTGATGACCGTGCACACCGCAAAGGGCCTGGAGTACCCGGTGGTGTTCTGCACCGGATGGGAGGACGGCGTCTTCCCGCACATGCGCGCGCTCGGCGACCCGACGGAGCTGGCGGAGGAGCGGCGCCTCGCGTACGTCGCGATCACGCGCGCGCGGGAAAGGCTGTACGTCTCGCGCGCCCTGGTGCGGTCGGCGTGGGGGCAGCCGCAGATGAACCCGGCTTCCCGCTTCCTCGACGAACTGCCGCCGGATCTGGTCGACTGGCGTCGGCTGGAGCCCTCGTCACCGGGCTTCGGGAACTTCGGCTCGTCCTCCGGCTCGTCGTCCTCGGGCCCGCGGGCGGCGACCACGTGGGGCCGCCGGTCCCCGTCCTCGTCCACCTCCTCGACCTCGCCGTTCGGCAAGGCGTGGAAGGACACGGTGGCGCTGAAGCTGGACGTCGGCGACCGCGTGAGCCACGACAAGTACGGCCTCGGCACGGTGGTCTCCTGCGACGGCGTCGGCCCGCGCTCGACGGCGACGATCGACTTCGGCGCGTCGGGCAAGGTCCGGCTGATGCTGATCGGCAGCGTCCCCATGGTGAAGCTCTAGGAGTTTCCGCTCCGCGGTGTTCTGTCCGCGGCGTTTTTGTCGGACCCCTCCGCTAACCTCGACTCAGTCGAACACAAGTTCGACTTGATGGGGTAGGCTGGTGCTCGCGCCGGCACCCCTGGGGAAGGGGGAGGACGAGGGGTGTGGACGCGGTCTTGTTTGGTGTCCTGGCCGATGGGGTACAGGAGTATTTGCAGGGAGTCGTGGGGACGACTCAGGACCAGCGCCGGGGCGGCGCCGGTCCGGGGGAAGCACCGAGATTGGCCGCCGCCTGGCGTGCACTGCTCCGGCAGCACGAACTGGGCGCCGACGGCCACTGCCAGACCTGCGGCCGGGGTCGATGGACGACAAGATCGGGTCTGGCCCGCTCGTCTTTTGCCGGCTCGTCCTTGGGCCGCTCAGGTCTGGTTCGCTCAGACTCGGCCAGCCCATCCTCGGGTCGCTCGAGCTTGGCCGGCTGTGGCTCGGCGCACTCGGACCTGGCCCGCTCGGACCTGGTCGGCTCTGTGCCGTCTCGCGAACCGCCGTTTCGGGCACCGGATTCGGTGCGGCCCAGCCATGGACGGGCGGGAAGCGACCAGCCGGCCGTCGACGGTCCGGTCACGGACGCCGGCAAGTCCGGCTGCGATCCAGCCTCGACCGACTGCACCCCCGACCGTGTTCCCGGCTGCAGCTCCGACTGTGCTGGTGACTGCGCCGCCGGCGATAGCTCCGGTCGCAGTTCGGGCTGGTGGCCGTCCTCGCTCAGCTCAGGTTGGCTCAGCTCAGGTTGGCTCGGCTCAGGTTGGCTCGGCTGGTGGCCGGTGCGGCGGCGGAGCGGGCTGTGCACCGTCTGGCAAGTGGCTGTCGCGTACTTCATCCGCAGGCTGCCGAACGGGGAGCGCTGACGAGGGTTCGAGTCCGGGTGCGCGGCAGGTCATCGCGCTGCGGCCGTCTGAGCCGGTTTTGGCACGGCCTGGGGAAAACGAGCCGCCACGGAAGCGCGGGCCATGGGCAAATGAGCCCCAATGGCGGTGGATACCGGAGGCAGGCGTTTCGTCGTCACGGCGGGCAAAGCGACCGCGACGGTCGAGTGGTGCTGTGGCTACCGGATCTGCCGGTGCCGCTGCCAGGGCTGCGCCTGATTCCAGCGTCGCCGACTCCGGCGTGCCTGGCTCAGGCGCGACTGGAATCAGAAGCGTCAGGTGCTGTTCGGAGTCAGCGGCTCAAACCGCGATGCCGACCGGCTCAGACCGTGATGCCGCGAGCCGCGAGCCACGGGCGCGGGTCGATCTTCTTGGTGCCGTTCTGCCAGACCTCGAAGTGCAGGTGCGGGCCGGTGCTCTCGCCGCGGTCGCCGATCTTCGCGATCTGCTCGCCGCACTTGACCTTCTGGCCTTCGTGGACGGAGAAGCTGTCCATGTGGCCGTAGACCTGGATGGTGCCGTCGTCGAGCTGGAGGCGGACCCAGAGGCCGAAGCCGCTGGCCGGGCCGGCCTGGATCACGGTGCCGTCGGAGGCGGCGTAGATCGGCGTGCCGATCGAGTTCGCGATGTCGATGCCGAGGTGGCTGGTGCCCCAGCGGGCGCCGAAGCCGGAGGTGAAGGTGCCGTTGGCCGGCCGGCAGGTCTTCGGGCGGGACGCCTCTTCGGCGGCCTTGCGCGCGGCGTTGGCCTCGGCCTGCTCGCGGGCCTCGGTGACCTTCTGGTTGTCGGCCATCTTGGCGGCCTCGGCGGAGGCGTCCATGCCGTGACCGGCGGGCAGCAGCTCGGGGGCGCCGCCGGAGCCGGCGCTGCCGAGGGTGAAGGAGGCGCTCGCCTCCTGGGCGTTGGCGAGCGGGGTGACGGCGGCCTCGGAGTCCGCGGTCACGGTCTTGAGGGTCTGGCCGGCGGCGGCTGCGGCGAACGCGCCTGCCGCGACAGCGGCGACCACGACCCGCCCACGCAGGGCGGAAGAAGGCGGGGCGATGCGGTGCGAACCCCGCACGCGGATGACCGCACCGTCCAGTGCGTCCTTCAGCGCCGGGGAAGGTGCTTGGCCGCCGGGGGAGCGGTGTGAAGCCAAGACAGGGCCTTCCATCGTCGGGGAGCCGGGTCTGCTGCGAAGGACTGCGGGCGGGGGGACCCGGTGAGCCAACCTCGGGGGTGGTTCGCTCGTCGTCCTGCTTTGTGACCTGACTGTAATGGGGACCGGGGGACAGTAACCAAGCGGCACCGCTGTCGGCAAGGCGTCGCCCGCGAGTCGGCCGAACGAGCGGCGCCGATCCCGCGGCTAGCTGTGGGGATTACTCAAAGTTAATCGGGAACTACTCCAAAAGGTGTGACTTCGGTTACAGGTCTTTCGGACGGTCGGCTCTCCGGGTAGGGCTCCGACCCCCTCGGAAGGCTCCCGCCGCCGAAATAAACGATCGCGGCCCGCTGTTGATGCGCAACCAACCCGCCATGGAGTTTTTATGACCGTTTTGTCCATCTGAAGCACCTCATGCGCCGCACGCCCGACTACCCCGTTCGGTGGCACCTCATTGCGTCGCTCGCGCCATGACAACCACGCCCGCCGCGAGGTAGCTCCCCCGACGGCGACTCATACTCCCGACGGTCGTGACTCCGTTGCCGGCCGCCCTGGCCCTGCGCCCGCGTGCTGTCTTTTGTCGACTTGTTTCGCCTCCGCGGTGCACCAGTCGTGTGGACGGCCGTGTGGCTTGCCTGGCGGCGGCGCGCCCTCGCCGGGCCGCCTTGCTAGCGTCGCATCCGATGAATTCGCCTGCAGGGCCCTCCGACGAGGACCCATCCGCGGACCGGCCTGATTCCGGTCAGGACAGCCCCGAGCCGCCCGCCGGTTCGCGGCGGCCCAGTCTTGCCGAGCGCAAGGCCGCTGCTCGTGAGCGTGCCCGCCGATCCTCGACCGGTGAGTCTCCCCGGCCGGAGACGGCTGGTGAGTCCCGCCGACCGGAGACGGCTGGTGGAGTGTCGGCGCAGTCCCCGGCCGACAGTTCGGGCCCCGCGGCGCAGACCGAGCCCGAAGCCGTCCAGACCCAAGCCTTCCAGACCCAAGCTGTCCAGAGCCGAGGCTCATCCCGCGGCCAAGACCGGCCCGGCCCCCAGCCCCACGACCAAGACCGCACCCGCTCCGTGTCCCGACCCCATTCCCAGCCGGAACTCGAGTTTGCGGAGCGGCGGCCGTCCGCGGCCCTCGCTGCGGCCGTGTGGGTCACCGTGGCCGGAGCGGTCGCGCTGACTGTCGGGGCGGTGCTGCCCGTTTCGCCTGATGCCGGGCCCGGGTATCTCAGCTGGCCGCTCCTCGCGGTGCTCGCGCTGGTGCCGGCCGGGGTCGCGGTGTGGGCCGCCTACACCGGGCGGCACGGGGTGGCCGCCGGTCTGATCGCGGGGCTCGCCGCGCTCGCGCCGGGGCGGCTGCTGCTCGACGTCCAGTTCTTCGTCAACGGCTCCCTCACCGTCCGCCCCGAGCTGTACCTGCCCGACCGGCTCCTGGACCGCAGCGGCGTGGCCGCCGGGTTCTGGCTGCTGGCCATCGGGCACCTCCTCACGATCGTCGCCGGGCTGCGGGCCGCGCGGGTGGCACGGGACCTCAACGAGATCGCGGGCAGCGAGAGCGGGCAACGCCGGTGGCGGCTCGTCGTGCCGCTGCTCGCCGTGGTCACGGCCGTCGGGCTGCTGATGTCGCCGGTGGTCTCGACCGATCCGTACCTGCTCGCGCGCTCGGCGTTCGAAGGGCCCGGCGCCGCGCTGGCCGGGTTCGTCCTGCTCGCCGGGGCGCTGCCGATCGCCGCGGTGGTCGGGTTTTCGTCGGCGTCCGACGGGGTGGCGCGCGGGACGCTCGGCGGGGCCGCCGCCGCGGTGTTCGCCGTCGCGCTGCCCGCAGTGGTGGCCGGACTCGTGGTGCCGGACCTGCACGTCGCGTGGGGGCCGTGCATGGCCGTCGTCGCGACGCTGCTCGTCCTCCTGCTCACCCCGCTCGCCACCCCCCAGCAGACGGCGGCCGAAGGCACCGACCTCGCCGGCGAAGCCCGCGTTCCCGGCCTCACGCTCTGGCGCGCGGCCACCGCGCTGCTCGCCGTCCTCACCGCCGTCGCCGCGGTGATCGGCGCGCTCGCCCCGCAGCTCGCGGGCCAGACGCAGACGGACAGTCCCGCGCGCTGGCTGCTCGTCGTCGCCGCCGTTCTCGTGCTGCTGCCCGCGCCGTTCCTCTTCGCCGCGAAGACGGCACGGGCGGCGCGCGGTTTCCTCGCCGTGCTCTGGGCCGGCGTCGTCCTCGCCGGGACGGCCGTGCTCAGCACCGCCATCACCGCTTCGGAGGCGACCGGGCTGGGCGGGCTCGGCGGCACCATCAGCTACCACCTCGGCGCCGGCGCCGTTTTCACCGCGATCGCGCTCGGATTGGCGGGCCTGACGGCACTCGCCGCGACGGTCACCGGAGTCGTCGAACGTGACGACGAAGGCACGGAAGGCCCGCGCCCCAACGTTCTCATCCCTGTCGTAGCGGCCGCCGTGCTTGCCGTCGCCACGTTCGGGACGCCGGTGTTCACCGCGCCGGACTACCCGTCGCCCGGGCTCTGGTCCGATTTCGACACCCCGTCGTGGGGCCTGCTGACCGCGGTCCTCGTGGTGCTGGGCGTGCTCGCGCTCGCCGTCCGCTCCCGGCCCGGTGCCGCGGCGGCCGCGCTCGGCGGGGCCGCGCTGGTGCTGGCCCTGCACGTCGCCGAACTCCCGCTCGTCGGCTCCGCGATCGACGGATCCCGCCCCGGCCTAGGGTTCTGGCTCGGTCTCGCGGCCGTCGTCGTCACGGTGGCCGCCGCCGTCACCGCCGCCGCGGGTGCGAAGACGACCGCAGAAGACACCGCGCCGAGCAGGAAGCCGTGACCCGTGAGCGGCCGCGTGTGCTGCTCGTCGAACTCACCGAGACGCCCATGGCCGCGCGCCTCGGCCGTCTCCTGCGCGACGCCGGCGTCGAGGTGATCCACGCCGGCGTGCTCGGGCCCGAGCAGATCCTCCGCACCGCCGAACAGGAGGACCCGGACGCGCTCGGCGTCTTCGGCGACGCCGTGCCGGCGGGCCTGGCTGACGGGCTCGGCAGCGTTCACCTCTTTGTGGTGAACCCCGAAAACCTGGCGGAACCACTCGAAGCACTGGCCGAACGGCTCGCCGGTGGGCGGTCTCACACCCTCGGCACACCGTCTGACCGCGCACGGTGACCGACTTCACCAGGTGCGGAGTGCCCTGCGTCTGCGCAGGTCGCTAACCTCGACTGGTCCGACAGCGCGGTCCGTCAGGGACCACCACAGTGGCGTGTCGTCAGGAGACTGGAGTAGTGGACCTCTACGAGTACCAGGCGAGGGATCTCTTCGCCGCCCACGGAGTACCGGTTCTGCCGGGCTCGGTGGCAACAACCCCCGAAGAAGCCAAGGCTGCCGCAGAGCAGATCGGCACCCAGGTCGTCGTCAAGGCGCAGGTGAAGGTCGGTGGCCGCGGCAAGGCCGGTGGCGTCAAGCTGGCCCAGACGCCGGACGAGGCGAAGGAGAAGGCGGAAGCCATTCTCGGCCTCGACATCAAGGGCCACATCACGCACCGTGTGCTGGTGGCCGCGGCCTCGGACATTGCCGAGGAGTACTACTTCTCCTTCCTGCTGGATCGGTCGAACCGCACCTTCCTGGCTATGGCGTCGTTCGAAGGCGGCATGGAGATCGAGCAGCTCGCGGTCGAGCGCCCCGAAGCGCTCGCCCGGATCCCGGTCGACGCGATCGCCGGGGTCGACAAGGCGAAGGCCGTCGAGATCCTCACCGCGGGCAAGTTCCCGGAAAAGGTCCTCGACGAGGCGGCCGACGTCGTCGTCAAGCTGTGGGAGACCTTCGTCGCGGAGGACGCGACGCTGGTCGAGGTCAACCCGCTGGTGCGCGACCCCCAGGACAAGATCATCGCCCTCGACGGCAAGGTCACCCTGGACGAGAACGCGGACTTCCGTCAGCCGGGCCACGAGGCCCTGGTCGACAAGCAGGCCGAGAACCCCTTGGAAGCCAAGGCGAAGGCCAAGAACCTCAACTACGTCAAGCTCGACGGCCAGGTCGGCATCATCGGCAACGGCGCGGGCCTGGTGATGTCGACGCTGGACGTCGTCGCCTACGCCGGCGAGAAGCACGGCGGCGTGAAGCCGGCCAACTTCCTCGACATCGGCGGTGGCGCATCGGCCGAGGTGATGGCCGCAGGTCTCGACGTGATCCTCAACGACTCTCAGGTCAAGAGTGTCTTCGTGAACGTCTTCGGCGGCATCACCTCCTGCGACGCGGTCGCCAACGGCATCGTCAACGCGCTGAAGATCCTCGGCGAGGAGGCCAACAAACCGCTGGTGGTACGGCTCGACGGCAACAACGTCGACGAAGGCCGGCGCATTCTCACCGAGGCCAACCACCCGTTGGTGACGCTGGTGCCCACGATGGACGAGGCTGCCGACAAGGCCGCCGAGCTGGCGAACGCCTGAGAAAGGGACTACTGACCAACATGGCTATTTTCCTGACCAAGGACAACAAGGTCGTCGTCCAGGGCATCACCGGCGCCGAGGCCACCAAGCACACCGCCCGGATGCTCAAGGCCGGCACGCACATCGTCGGCGGTGTCAATGCCCGCAAGGCCGGCACCACCGTCGCGCACAAGAATGTCGACGACGAGCCGGTCGAGTTGCCGGTGTTCGGCGGCGTCGCCGAGGCGATCGAGAAAACCGGTGCCGACGTCTCGATCATCTTCGTGC
>DASXYS010000175.1:0-8344 GCA_036502365.1 Amycolatopsis sp. | reverse complement strand
CGCCGCGTCCGCGAGTACGCCGCCTGATCCCCGCACGACCTGGGTCGTCCCCGGCCACCCAGGTACCGTCGGCACGGTGAGCACCGCGATCCCCGCCTGGCGTGAGCTGGACTCGGGCACCTGCTCGATCGCGCGCACCATGACCGTGCTCGGCGAGCCGTGGACGGTGCTCGTCCTCCGCGACCTGCTCAACGGTCTCGGTCGGTTCGACGAGCTGGTCACCCACCTCGGGATCGCGCGCAACATCCTCACCCGGCGCCTGACCACGCTCGTCGACGCCGGCCTCGTCGAGACCCGCGAGTACCGCGAGCCCGGGCGGCGGGCGCGCCGGGAGTACCGGCCCACCGCGGCGGGGCGGGACCAGCGCCCGGTCCGGCTGGCCCGCATGGCCTTCGGCGACCGCCACCACGCAGGTCCGGAGGGCCCGCCCGCCGTCGTGGCGCACGACTGCGGGGCGCCGGTGGTGCTGCAGGAGGTCTGCGCCGAGGGCCACGTGCTCGGTCCCGCCGACCGCGTGCGGACGGTGCCCGGTCCGGGCTCCCGACGCCGACCCGACGCCGGGTAGGACGACGGGCCACGGCGCCGCTCGGGGGATCCGGCCGGCGACTGCGCTCGGGGACCCCTCAGGGGCGCAGGATCAGGCAGCTCGACGTCGCCTCGCCGAGCAGCCGGCCGGCGGCGTCGGTGATCGAGGCCCGCGCGAGGGCGGTGCGCCGCCCGGACGAGACGATGATGCCCTCGCAGCGCACGAGCCCGGTGTCGGTCGACATCGGCCGCAGGAAGCGCACGGACAGGTCGAGGCTCGTGTATCCGACGCCCGCGGGCAGCGTCGACTGCACCGCGCACCCGCAGGCTGAGTCGAGCAGCGTCGCGAAGACGCCGCCGTGGACCGACCCGATGGGGTTGTAGTGGTACTCGGCGGGCTCGAGGACGAACACGACGCGGCCCTCGTCGGCGGACTCCACGCCCGCGCCGATCGTCGCCATGATCGGCGGCGGGGGCAGCTCGCCGTCCACCATGGCCCGCAGGAACTCCAGCCCGGTGCGCTGCGGGACCTGCGCGGCGAGGGCGCGCGGGTCCTCCCAGCGGTACGACCGTTCGCGGACGACGACGTCGGTGCTCACGCGGGGCCTCCTGGGTTGCAGATCAGAACTCAGACGTTAGGGCGTGACACCGGGTGGGGGCAACGGTGGCCCCGTCACACCTGTCCGACATGCCGTCCCACCGGTGGGGATGTCGTCACCTAGACTGGATCGTCGAGGCAGGAGTGCGCGACGACGTCGGACGATGGGTCCGGAGTCGGGTCGCGCCCCGTGCCGTCGTCGGGACGCCCGCCGCACCGAAGCCCCCGGGTCGGCGTGCGGTGTGCGCCGGCGCTGCACGGCACGCGCGCGAGACGAAGGGCGGAAGATCCATGAGCGGCCACTCCAAGTGGGCGACGACGAAGCACAAGAAGGCCAACATCGACGCGAAGCGTGGCAAGCTCTTCGCCCGGTTGATCAAGAACATCGAGGTGGCCGCGCGGACCGGCACCGGCGGTGGTGATCCCGAGGGCAACCCCACGCTCTACGACGCCATCCAGAAGGCGAAGAAGAACTCGGTCCCGCAGGACAACATCGAGCGCGCGCGCAAGCGCGGCGGCGGTGAGGAGGCGGGCGGCGCCGACTGGCAGAACATCACGTACGAGGGCTACGGCCCCAACGGCGTGGCGGTGCTGATCGAGTGCCTGACCGACAACAAGAACCGCGCCGCGATGGAGGTCCGGACCGCGCTCACCCGCAACAACGGGTCGCTGGCCGACCCGGGCTCGGTGGCGTACCTGTTCGACCGCAAGGGCGTCGTGATCATGCCCAAGAGCGGCACCACCGAGGACGACGTCCTGATGGCGGTCCTCGACGCCGGCGCCGAGGAGGTCAACGACCTCGACGAGAACTTCGAGATCGTCTCCGAGGGCGGCGACCTGGTGCCGGTGCGCAAGGCGCTGCAGGAGGCCGGGTTCGAGTACGAGTCGGCGGAGCTCACCTTCCTCCCGTCGATGACCGTGGAGCTGGACGCCGAGGGCGCGAAGAAGGTCTTCCGGCTGATCGACGCGCTCGAGGATTGCGACGACGTGCAGAACGTCTACGCGAACTTCGACGTGCCGGACGAGGTCATGGCCGAGATCGACTGAAGTCTTTCCGAACGAAAAACCGCGCGGGCCGATTTCCGGGTCGCGCGGTTTTTTCGTGCCGGGGCAGGGATTCCGCCGGGATCGAACTCGTGAGTAGCCGGATCCCTTGGTGTGCCCGGGAAAATTCGCGCGCGTCGGGCCTGGGCTCAGCCGCGCGGGTACGGCACAATGTGCGCCGTGACGACCCGAGCCCCCGCCTCCTCAGCTCCCGTTTCCGAAGAACAGCGCCTGATCGATTGGATCGAAGCCCAGGCGAAGGAACGGGGCAACGCCGTCATCGCGGTCCCCGACGACGACAGCGGGGCCGGCTACAGCTTCACCGCCTGCGCCTGGGCGCTGCACAGCGTGCCCGAGGCCGTGGTCGTCGGCCTGCCCGGTGACATGGGCCCGACACTGCTGGACGCGTACGTCGATCGCGCGGCCAACGGCGAGATCTTCGAGGTCGGCAAGCGCTACGACGACTTCTTCGAGGGCGGCCAGGTCGTCTTCGAGCGGGTGGCCAAGGGGCACTACCCCGAGTACTTCGGCTCCGCGTTCCTGGTCTACCCCGACGGCGACTTCCCGGCGCTGCAGATCCTCGTCGCCACGCCGGACGGGCAGTTCCCGTGGCACCCCGACGCGCCCGAGGGGTTCGCCGGGTGGCAGCCGGTGCTCACCGAGTCCGGCCGCCCGGAGAGCTGGACCCCGGGCGTCGACGGCCCCTGAGCCCACCACTTCCTTGTGAGTGTTTACGACGGTTCTAACCGTCATAAGCACTCACAAGCCTTAGAGGCGGCGGGGCAGGGCGCGCAGGTCCGCGGCGGCGGCCGGGAACTGCGCGGCGAGGGTGGCCGCGTCGGCGAACTCCACGCAGTCGTCGGTGTAGGGCGGCACCACCACCGTGCCGAGCAGGCTCCAGCGGCCGAGTGTCACGGTCGCCTGCCAGGTGCCCGCGGGCACCACCACCTGCGGTCGCCGGCCTTCGGCGACCTCGGTGCCGAGCACCGGCCGGGTCACCGAGCCGTCCGGGTGCAGCAGCAGCATCCGCGCGGGTGCCCCCGCGTGGTGCACGAACACCTCGGTGCGGTCCAGCCGGTGCGGCGCGGAGAACTCCGGCGCCACCAGCAGGTAGTAGATCGCCGAGCACGCCTCCGACCGCCAGCTCTGCGCGAACCGGCCGCCTTCCACCGGCAGCGGCTCGAGACCCAGGTGGCTGATGAATTCTTCCGGCTCCGGCATGGCTTCCATCGTGCCGCAGGCCCGCCCAGTAGCCTGCACCTCGAACGAATGTTCGCGTCCGGTGAAGGAGAGCGTGTGCGGGTGCTCGGGGTCGACCCCGGTCTGACCAGGTGCGGCCTGGGCGTGGTGGACGGCGGCAAGGGCCGCACCGTCCGCGCGGTCGCCGTCGGGGTGGTGCGCACACCGCCGGACGCCGACCTCGCGCACCGCCTGCTCGGCATCGCCGACGAGGTCGAGGCCTGGCTGGACCGGTACCGGCCGGAGGCCGTCGCCGTCGAGCGTGTGTTCGCCCAGCACAACGTCCGCACCGCCATGGGCACGGCGCAGGCGGGCGGGGTCGTCGCGCTGGCCGCGGCGCGCCGGGGCCTGCCGGTCGTGTTCCACACGCCCAGCGAGGTCAAGGCCGCCGTCACCGGGTCCGGCCGCGCGGACAAGGCGCAGGTCACCGGTATGGTGATGCGCCTGCTCAACCTCGAAGTGAAACCGCACCCGGCCGACGCCGCCGACGCGCTGGCACTGGCCATCTGCCACCTCTGGCGCGAGCCGATGCGGGTCCGCCTCGCCGAAGCCGAGGCCCGCGCGGCCGAGCTGGCCCGCACGCACAAGGCGCGGCTCGCCGCCGCGGCGAAGCAGGCCGGCGGCGCCTCCGCCCCGGCCGCCCGGCGCGCCCGGACCGCGCCCAGGCAAGCGGCGCCCAAGCAGGGGGCACCGAAGGCCGCGCCCGCGAAAGAAAAGACCAAGCAGGACAACACAGGAGCCCCGCGATGATCTCCTCGGTACACGGCGAAGTGCTGTCGGTCGGCCTGGACCACGTGGTGGTCGAGGTCGGCGGCGTCGGCTTCGCCGTGCAGGCCACCCCCGCGACGCTCTCGACGCTGCGGCGCGGGGAGAAGGTGCGGCTGCACACCGCGCTGATCGTCCGCGAGGACTCGCTGACCCTGTTCGGGTTCGCTGACGTGGACGCGCGCGAGCTGTTCGGCCTGCTGCAGACGGTGTCCGGGATCGGCCCGCGGCTCGCACTCGCCACCCTCGCCGTGCTGGAGCCGGACAAGCTGCGCGCCGCGCTCGTCGAAGGCAACATCACCGTGCTGACGCAGGTGCCCGGCATCGGCCGCAAGGGCGCGGAACGGCTCAGCCTGGAGCTGCGCGACAAGGTCACCTCGCTCGGCGGGACGGG
Source organism: Amycolatopsis sp. (assembly GCA_036502365.1). GTDB lineage: Bacteria > Actinomycetota > Actinomycetes > Mycobacteriales > Pseudonocardiaceae > Amycolatopsis. Next base: position 3,779 of record DASXYS010000175.1, on the reverse strand, counting down.
CGAGGCGCCGGTCGTGTCCGCGCCCGGCGCGCTGCGCGCCGAAGTGGTGGAAGCGCTGGCGGGACTGGGTTTCCCGGCGAAACAGGCCGAGCAGGCGGTCGACCGGGTCCTCGCCGACGGCGACGGGCACACCACGGCCACGGTCCTGCGCGCGGCGCTCGCCACCCTCGGCCGCAAGCAGTAGCCGATGGACCACGAAGTGACCGAGTTCGAAGCGGACGACGAAACGCTCTCGGCCCTGCCGCAGAGCGGCGAGGGCGACGTCGAGACCACGCTGCGGCCCCGCAAGCTCGACGAGTTCGTGGGCCAGCCCCGCGTGCGCGAACAGCTGGAGCTGGTGCTGGAGAGCGCGCGGCGGCGCGGTGTCCCGCCCGACCACGTGCTGCTGTCCGGCCCGCCCGGCCTCGGCAAGACGAGCATGGCGATGATCGTCGCCGCGGAGCTGGGCGCGGCCATCCGGATCACCTCCGGGCCGGCGCTGGAGCGGGCGGGCGACCTCGCCGCGATGCTGTCCAACCTCGCCCCCGGCGACGTGCTGTTCATCGACGAGATCCACCGCATCGCCCGGCCCGCCGAGGAGATGCTGTACCTGGCGATGGAGGACTTCCGGGTCGACGTGGTGGTCGGCAAGGGCCCGGGCGCCACCAGCATCCCGCTGGAGATCGCGCCGTTCACCCTGGTCGGCGCCACCACCCGGTCCGGCTCGCTGACCGGCCCGCTGCGCGACCGGTTCGGTTTCACCGGCCAGATGGAGTTCTACACCGACAGTGAGCTGGAGCTGGTCGTCCGGCGCGCCGCGACGATCCTCGACATCCCGATCGACCGCGACGGCGGCGCCGAGATCGCCCGCCGCTCGCGCGGCACGCCCCGGATCGCGAACCGCCTGCTCCGGCGCGTCCGCGACTACGCCGAGGTGCGCGCCGACGGCACCGTGAACCGGGAGGTCGCCCGCGCCGCGCTCGAGGTCTACGACGTCGACGAGCTGGGGCTGGACCGGCTGGACCGGGCCGTGCTGAACGCACTGGTCCGCTCGTTCGGCGGCGGCCCGGTCGGGGTCTCGACGCTCGCGGTGGCCGTAGGGGAGGAGCCAGGTACCGTCGAAGAGGTGTGCGAGCCCTACCTGGTGCGCGCGGGTATGCTCGCCCGGACTCCGCGTGGCCGGGTCGCGACCGCGGGCGCGTGGGAGCATCTCGGCCTGGTTCCCCCGCCCGATTCCGGACGGCCCGACCGGGGTGGTCCCACCCTGTTCGACCAGGGCTGACGGGGCCGCCCGGCACCGGGTGCCGACCGGTAACGGAGGAGTGGGTGCTGGAGTTTCCGCTGGCACCTGGCACACTCGAAGACAGCACATCCGCTAAAACCGGACGTAACGGCAACCCAGCGGCGTCCGTCGAATGGAGAGTCATGAACCAGTTACTGCTGCCGTTGCTGCTGCTGCTCGTGGTGGCCGTGCCGCTCATCATGGGTACCCGCAAGCAGAAGAAGCAGCAGGCGGCCCAGAAGGACCTGCAGGAGGGCCTGGCCCCCGGCGACCGCGTGATGACCACGTCGGGCCTCTACGGCTTCGTGGCCGACGCGTCGGGCGACACCACGATCGACATCGAGATCGCGCCGGGCGTCATCACCACCTGGCTGCGCCAGGCGGTCCGCGAGAAGGTCCAGCCGACCGTAGAGACCGAAGAGGACTCGGTCGTCGAGGACACCGACACCGACACTGCCGCCGTCGGCGGCGTGGCGTCGACTTCGTCGGAGGCCCCGGCCCAGGAGTCCATCTCCGTGGGCGAGAGCGAGAAGTCGGGCGCCCAGGTGGCGCCCCCGCTGGAGCACGGGAAGAAGTAACCTCCCGCTGGTCGGGCAGTGACTCGCCCGCGGCCGACGAAAGTCGGTACGGGTGAACGCCGGGCTCACGCAGCACCGAGTACTGTCTCGGTGCTGCGTGCGTGTCCGCCGCCATAGTCATGCCCAGCAGCGTCCGGGAGACCCCTCCCGGCTCGCTCACCGTAACCAGTGGGGCACACCCAGTCCGAGGAGACCGAAGCACCGTGGCACCATCGGCCGGGCACCTGCGCCCGGGACGTTATCTCGCTTTCTTCGCCCTGATCGTGATCGTGCTGTATGCGCTGGTGTTCTTCACCGGCGGCGGCAAGCCGGCCCCGAAGCTCGGCATCGACCTGCAGGGCGGCACCCGGGTCACGCTCACCGCGCGCACGCCCGACGGCAGCCAGCCCAACCGCGATCAGCTGAACCAGGCCCGCCAGATCATCGAGACCCGCGTCAACGGGATCGGGGTGGCCGGCGCCGAGGTCCTGCTGGACGGCAGCAACGTCGTCATCACGGTCCCGGGCGAGCAGGGCGACCGGGCGAAGACCCTCGGCCAGACCGCGAAGCTCGGCTTCCGCAAGGTGATCACCTCGCAGCCGAACACCCCGGCCGGAGCCACGCCGCCGCCCGCCTCGGGCACCCCCTCGACGCCGCCTTCGGGCACGCCGTCCACGCCTCCGTCCTCTTCGGGCACCCCCTCGTCGCCCCCGGCCAGCGGTGGCGGCGGTGCCGCCGGCGCGCCCGCGCAGACGCCGCCGAGCACCTCGCCCGCTCCGCCGTCCGGCAACCAGAAGCAGCAGACGCCGATCGAGAAGGCCCAGGCCGTCCGGCAGAACCCCGACCTGGCCTCGACCGACCAGGCCAAGGCGCAGGCCGCGCAGCAGGCCGCGCTGGCTTCCCTGGTCTGCGCGCCGAACGTCGCGGACCCGCTGGAGGGCAACGACGTTTCGAGCAAGCCGCTGGTCGCCTGCGGTGACAAGGACGCGACGAAGTACGTGCTGGGCCCGGAGTTCCTGCCCGGCACGGACATCTCCACCGCCTCCTCGGGCTACGACCAGACGCGCGGCCAGTGGACCGTCGACATGACGTTCAACTCGGCCGGCAGCAAGATCTGGGGTGACTTCACCTCGGCGAACGTGCAGTCGCAGGCCGCGTTCGTGCTGGACACGCAGGTGGTCTCGGCACCGACCATCCAGTCGGCCATCCTCGGCGGCAACACGCAGATCACCGGGCAGTTCACCCAGTCCGACGCGAAGAACCTCGCCGACATCCTCAAGTACGGCTCGCTGCCGCTGTCGTTCAGCTCCTCGGACGCGACCACGGTTTCGGCCACGCTCGGCCTGGCCTCACTGGAGGCCGGCCTGATCGCCGGCGCGATCGGCCTGATCGTGGTGTTCGTCTACTGCCTGTTCTACTACCGGCTGCTGGGCATCCTGACCATCTTCTCGCTGGTCCTGTCCGGGCTGCTGATCTACGCGGTGCTGGTGCTGCTCGGGCGGTGGATCGGCTACACGCTCGACCTCGCGGGCATCGCCGGCCTGATCATCGCCATCGGTATCACGGCCGACTCGTTTGTCATCTATTTCGAACGGCTGAAGGACGAAATCCGGGAAGGACGGACGTTCCGGTCCGCGGTGGGCCGCGGCTGGGTCCGCGCCCGGCGCACCATCCTGGCGTCCGACGCGGTGAGCTTCCTGGCCGCGGCGATCCTGTACGTGATCGCGGTCGGCGACGTGCAGGGCTTCGCGTTCACCCTCGGCATGTCGACGGTGCTCGACCTGGTGGTCGTCTACCTGGTCACGCACCCGCTGGTGTCGCTGTTCTCCACGTCGAAGTCGGCGTTCCTGTCCAACCCCCGGCACCTCGGCCTCGGCGCCGTGCAGCAGCTGGGCTCGCAGCGCAAGGCCGCGCGTCCTTCGGTCGGCCGCTCGAACGTGAAGGAGGCCTGACGTGGGCGA
>DASXYS010000174.1:0-21895 GCA_036502365.1 Amycolatopsis sp. | reverse complement strand
CCGACGAACGCGGCGGCGATCAGCCCGGCCGTGGTCGGCATGGCGAGCGCCGCGAGCCCGGCGACCACGGCCACCGCGCCACCGGCGAGGGTCGGCAGCCCGGCGATGCGGTTGGCCAGCTTGAACGCGGCCTCACTGCGCAGCGAGGCCGCCGTGCGGACCCCGGTACCGTTTTCCCGGGTCAGCCGCTCGCGGAAGCCGAGGAAGCCACCCCAGCCGACGACAACACCCAGCACGATCGGGACGAGCGCGATAGCGAACACCCCACGAGGATAAGCGTGACGTCTTGGCAACCTGGCGGATACCCTCATCCGCTGTGCTACAGCCCATGTCTTCACCTATGCGACGCCGAGTGCTCACCGCTGCCCTGATCGGGGGACTCCCGCTCTCGCTGCTGGCCGCCGCCCCGTCCGCGGGCGCCACGGAGAGTCACGCTCGGCCGATCCGCCTGATCGGTGAGCAGATCGTGCCGAACGCGCTGCCGTTCCAGGGCACCACGGTCGGCGGCCTGTCCTCGATCGACTACGACCCGAGGACCGGCGGGTACGCCCTGATCTGCGACGACCGCTCGGCCATCAACCCGGCGCGGTTCTACACCGCGAAGTTCGACGTCGATGCCCACCACCTCGGGCCCGTCACCTTCACCGGCACCCGCCCGCTGCTGCGCCCGGACGGCACGCCGTACCCGCCGCTCGCGAAGAACGACCCCACGGCGCCGCAGAACGAGCAGACCATCGACCCCGAAGAGCTGCGCGTCGACCCGTGGACCGGCGACTACACCTGGTCACAGGAGGGCGAGCGCACCGCCACCACCCCGCCGACGCTGATCGACCCCTCGATCCGCCAGGCGCGCCGGGACGGGAACTACGTCCGCGACCTGCCGATCCCCGCGAACGAGAAGATGACCCCCGGCGCCGGGCCGCGGCAGAACCTGGTGCTCGAAGGCCTGAGCTACGCCGCGTCCGGCACGCTGATCGCCAGCGAGGTCGAGGGCCCGCTGCTGCAGGACGGCCCGGAGCCGACCACCACGTCCGGCGCGCTTTCGCGGATCACGCTGCAGGCCCGCACCGGCCCGGTGCTCGCGCAGTACGCGTATCCGCAGGAGAAGCTGTTCGCCGGCCCGGTGCCGCCCACCGCGTTCGCCACCACCGGCGTCTCTTCGATGCTCGCGGTGAACCAGGCCGACCCGACGAAGTACCTGATGATGGAGCGCTCGTTCGTCACCGGCGTCGGGAACAAGATCCGGATCTACGAGATCGACACCCGTGGCGCGACGAACATCCTGGACGTCAAGTCGCTGGCCTCGGCCAAGGACGTCCGGCCGGTGCGGAAGAAGCTGCTGCTCGACCTGGCCGACTATCCGTTGTCCACTGTGGACAACGTGGAGGGCATGACCTGGGGCCCGGCGCTGCCCGGCGGCGAGCGCAGCCTGGTGCTGGTGAGCGACAACAACTTCGCCGCCACTCAGGTGACGCAGGTGATCGCTTTGGCGGTCCCGTCAGAACGGCTTTGACCAGGACGTTAAGATAGCGGTATGAACACGGCTCGGCTGCTCCTTAGCCTGCCGCGCTGACCAGGCCACCATGGCCACGGTCGGCGCGGCGACCCCTCACGCCTTCGGGCTTGGGGGGTCGAGTTGTTTCTGGAGTGGCTCGACACGGAGGAAAACGGCGATGACAGGGTCCACGGAAGCTCCGGTCCCGGCGGCCGGCGCGGCGGAAACGGCGACGCCGGCAGCCGAGCTGGCCCCGCCGCACCGCTACACGGCGGAGCTGGCCGGGCAGATCGAGCAGCGCTGGCAGGACTACTGGTCCGACCACGGCACCTACCACGCGCCCAACCCCACCGGCCCGCTCGCGGTCGAGGGCGAGCCGGTGCCGTCGGACAAGCTGTTCGTACAGGACATGTTCCCGTACCCGTCCGGCTCGGGCCTGCACGTCGGGCACCCGCTGGGCTACATCGGCACCGACGTCTACGCCCGCTACCACCGGATGATCGGGCGCAACGTCCTGCACACGCTGGGCTACGACGCGTTCGGCCTGCCCGCGGAGCAGTACGCGGTGCAGACCGGCACGCACCCGCGCACCACCACCGAGGCGAACATCGTCACGATGCGCCGCCAGCTGAAGCGGCTGGGGCTGGGCCACGACGAGCGCCGGTCGATCGAGACGATCGACCCGGCCTACTACAAGTGGACCCAGTGGATCTTCCTGCAGATCTTCAACTCCTACTACGACACCGACGCCCAGAAGGCCCGGCCGATCGAGGAACTGGAGAAGGCGTACGTGGCCGGCGAGCGTCCGACGCCGGACGGCCGGCCGTGGGCCGAGCTGAGCGACGTCGAGCGGCGCAAGGTGATCGACGAGCACCGCCTGGTCTACATCTCCGAGGCGCCGGTGAACTGGGCGCCCGGCTTGGGCACCGTCGTCGCGAACGAGGAGGTGACCGCGGACGGCCGCAGCGACCGCGGCAACTTCCCGGTGTTCCGCAAGAGCCTGCGCCAGTGGATGATGCGGATCACCGCGTACGCCGACCGCCTGGTCGACGACCTGGACCTGCTGGACTGGCCGGACAAGGTCAAGTCCATGCAGCGCAACTGGGTCGGCCGCTCGCAGGGCGCCCGGGTCGCGTTCGCGGCTGGTGAGGAGAAGATCGAGGTCTTCACCACCCGGCCGGACACGCTGTTCGGCGCCACTTACATGGTGATCGCGCCCGAGCACCCGCTGGTGCCGAAGCTGACCGCCGCCGAGTGGCCGGGCGAGCACCCGGAGAGCTGGACCGGCGGCGCCGCCACCCCCGCAGCCGCGATCGCCGAGTACCGCGCCGCCACTGCCCGCAAGTCCGACCTGGACCGTCAGGAGAACAAGGACAAGACGGGGGTCTTCACCGGCACGTACGCGGTGAACCCGGTCAACGGCAAGGAAATCCCGGTCTTCATCGGCGACTACGTGCTGATGGGCTACGGCACCGGCGCGATCATGGCCGTGCCCGCGCAGGACCAGCGCGACTACGACTTCGCGAAGAAGTTCGAGCTGGAGATCGTCCGCACCGTCGACCCCGGCCCGGGTTTCGAGGGCGAGGCGTTCACCGGCGACGGCGCCGCGATCAACTCGGCGAACGACTCGGTCAGCCTGGACGGCATGGGCGTGGCCGACGCCAAGAAGACGATCATCGCCTGGCTGGAGGAGCACGGCCACGGCGAGGGCACCGTGCAGTACAAGCTGCGCGACTGGCTGTTCGCCCGCCAGCGCTACTGGGGCGAGCCGTTCCCGATCGTCTACGACGAGTCCGGCCTGCCGATCGCGCTGCCCGAGGACCAGCTGCCCGTGGTGCTGCCGGAGGTCGACGACTACTCGCCGAAGACCTTCGACCCGGACGACGCCGACTCCGAGCCGTCGCCGCCGCTGTCGCGTGCCACCGACTGGGTCGAGGTCACGCTGGACCTGGGCGACGGCCCGAAGAAGTACCGCCGCGACACCAACGTGATGCCGCAGTGGGCGGGCTCGTGCTGGTACCAGCTGCGCTACGTCGACCCGGACAGCAAGGACGTGTTCTGCGCGCCGGAGAACGAGGCCTACTGGATGGGCCCGCGCCCGGCCGAGCACGGCGTCGACGACCCGGGTGGCGTCGACCTGTATGTCGGCGGCGTCGAGCACGCGGTGCTGCACCTGCTGTACTCCCGCTTCTGGCACAAGGTGCTGTACGACCTGGGCCACGTGTCGTCGAAGGAGCCGTACCGCCGCCTGTTCAACCAGGGCTACATCGAGGCGTACGCCTACACCGACGAGCGCGGTGTGTACGTGCCGGCCGAAGAGGTCGTGGAGCGCGACGGCAAGTTCTTCCTGGGCGACGAAGAGGTCAAGCAGGAATACGGGAAAATGGGCAAGAGCCTGAAGAACGCCGTGACGCCCGACGAGATCTCGGACAACTACGGCGCGGATACCTTCCGGCTGTACGAGATGTCCATGGGCCCGATGGACATGTCGCGCCCCTGGGCGACCAAGGACGTGGTCGGCGCGCAGCGGTTCCTGCAGCGGCTGTGGCGGCTGGTCGTGGACGAGCAGACGGGCGAGCTGCGGGTCACCGCGGACGAACCGTCGGAGGCCGACCGCAAACTGTTGCACCGCACCATTGCCGGGGTCCGCGAGGACTACGCGGAGATGCGCTTCAACACTGCGGGCGCCAAGCTGATCGAGCTGAACAACCACCTGACCAAGGTGTACGGCTCGGCGGCGGCGACCCCGATCGAGATGGCGGAGCCGCTGGTGCTGCTGCTGGCCCCGATGGCCCCGCACATCGCCGAGGAGCTGTGGCGCCGCCTGGGCCACGTCGATTCGCTGGTGCACGGCCCGTTCCCGGTGGTGGACGAGAAGTACCTGGTCGAGGACTCGGTCGAGTACCCGATCCAGGTCAACGGCAAGGTCCGCTCCCGCGTCACCGTGCCCGCCGACGCCTCGAACGAGGCCGTCCAGTCCGCCGCACTGGCCGACGAGAAGGTCGCCGCACTGGTCGGTGACAAGACACCGCGCAAGGTGATCGTCGTGCCCGGCCGTCTGGTGAACATCGTGCTGTAGCCCGGTTCCTGCCGAAGGCCGCCCCTGCCCGGGGCGGCCTTCGCTGTCTCCGGCCCCTCCTCCCACGCTGCCCAGCCACTTGTCCACAGCCACCCTCCGTTGTGGACAACTACGGCGCCCGCCCCGCTTTTCCCGGGCCCAGTCAGGCCCCGCCGATAGACTGGGCATGGGACGCCCCCCGAGGAGGGTGGGGGCTGTCCGGGGCTGTATTTCGGCATTAGGCACGTCTTGCGCCGGCGCGGGCAACCCGGGGTCGCCCACGAGTTCGCCGAGTTGGGACAGGGGCGGCTGGCGTCGGCGCGGCGTGCGAGTGGTAGTCGTCCGAGCAAGGTTGCGGTGCGCCTCCCGGCCGAGTGGCTGCCTCGTGGCCCAGTTCGGGTGGCGAGGCGAAGGGCGCGCTTCGGTCTGGAGCGCCCGACGGTCGGACTCACCTCCCCCTCGAAGGCGGCCAACGCCGAGGCGGAAAGGCGCCAGCGAAGCCGAGCCAGGGCCGATTCGATGGAGCCATCAGGAAAACGGCTTCAGCGAAGGAGAACTGCAGATGATCCTCGACGGCAAGGTGGCTCTGGTGACGGGCGGCAGCCGAGGCATCGGGGCGGCCACGGCGGTGCGGCTCGCCGAGGACGGGGCCGACGTGGTGCTCACGTACGCCACCAACGAGCGGCTGGCGGCCGACGTGGTCGAGCGGATCAAGAGCCGAGGCCAAAGGGCGCTCGCCGTGCAGGCGGACAACGCCGACACAGCGGCCGTGGAGGCGGCGGTGGCGGCCACCGTCGCCGAGTTCGGGCGGCTCGACGTGCTGGTCAACAATGCCGGGGTGGGCTTCGTCGCGTCCCTCGAAGAAACCGCGCACGACGACGTCGAACGGGTGCTGGCGGTGAACGTCCGCGGGGCGTTCGCCGCGTCGAAGGCCGCCGCCGCGCACCTCGGCGAGGGCGGGCGCGTGATCACGATCGGCAGCTGCGTCACCGATCGCGTGCCCGGGCCGGGGATGGTGCTGTACGCGGTGAGCAAGTCGGCGATGGTCGGGCTGACCAAGGCGCTCGCGCGCGAGTTGTCGCCCCGCGGCATCACGGTCAACCTCGTGCACCCCGGCCCGATCGACACGGACATGAACCCGGCCAACGGTGCGTACGCGGCCGACCAGGCATCCTCCACCGCCGTCGGCCGTTACGGCTCAGCCGAGGAGGTCGCGGCGGCCGTCGCGTACCTCGCGGACCCGGCCAGCTCGTACGTCACCGGCACGATCCTCTCGGTCGACGGCGGGCACGCGGCCTAACGCGCGTCGAGGCCGACGTCGCGGGCGAGGTCGGCCAGCATCGCCTCGAACAGCACGTCCGGCTTCGACACGGGGATCGGGTAGTTGCCGAACACCTCGAGCGTGACGTGCCCGTAGAGCCGGGCCCAGAACTGGATCATCAGGTAGGTCAGGCCCAGGTCCAGCTTCTCCGGCGCGATGGCCCGCCCGGATTCCGCCAGCACCGCGAGCAGCTCCCCCTGGAACGCGGTGAGGTCGTCGCGGAGTTCGGGCGGGACCACGTCGTTCGGCGGCATCACCAGGTCGTGGATCGCCAGCACCTGCCCGGCGGCGGCGAGGAAGATCCGGCCGAACGGCTCGTCGAGGCGGTGGAGCGCGCTGCCCGCGGTGGTGCCGACCCCGCCCGTCGGCGACGCGAACACCAGCGTGAACTCCTTGGTGTGCGTCAGCGCCCAGCGCCGGAAGCCCTTGCAGATGGCGAACAGCTGGAGCATGCCGTCGTCCGGCAGGTCGGCGATGTCCACGGCCAGCTCGGCCGCCAGATCGGCGCAGACGTCGAGGCGGAGGTTCTCGACCAGGTCGTCGCGGGATTCGTAGTAGCGGTAGAGAGCCGGCGCGGTGATGCCCAGCTCGCGGGCGATCGCGCGCAGGGTGACCGCGTCCGGACCGTCGTCCACCAGGAGTTTACGGGCGGTGCGGCGGATGTCCTGCTCGGTAGCCGCTCGCGCGCGGCCCCTTCGCGTGGGGCTGCTCATCCGGACATTCTAGGTGCTCGGGACACCCATTTCGGTACCAACGCGGCCGGAGAACCGCTCGGCTTGTGCCGCGGCGGCTCCGTCACCTGGGGTAACGGGGCGCCGCCGACGCCGATCACTCGGGGGGCTACGTGATCGGCGCCGGCGACCCGATGCCCTCTCCGGTGCGCTTCCGGTCGGGGCAACGCCACTGGTCTCGAGGACAGTGACGCACCACAAGAGCGGAGCCCGTGTCAGAAGTGACGCCTGGGGGAGTTCTATCCCCCGATCGAGTGACGGGTTGTCCACTGCTCGCCTGATTGTCGCACCCAGCGCGAGATAAGTTACAAAAACCTTCACTTTTATGCCCGTACCGTCCTTGACCGGCTTGACCAGGCGCTCGTGGCAGAGTGACCGCCATGAGTTCTGCCGTTCTGGTCGTGGGATCCGCCAATGCCGACCTGGTCGTGCCGGTCGAGCGCCGTCCCGGAGGCGGCGAGACGGTGCTGGGCGGTGACACCACGCTGTCGCCCGGTGGCAAGGGCGCGAACACGGCTGCGGCGGCCGGCCGGCTGGGCGCGGACGTCGCGTTGCTGGGCGCCGTCGGCGACGACCCGTACGGCCGTCTGCTGCGTGATTCGCTCGCCGGCGCGGGCGTCGCGATCGGCCAAGTCCGCACCGTCGGACGGCCGACCGGCATCGCGTACATCACCGTGACCCCGGACGGCGAGAACTCCATCCTCGTCTCCCCCGGCGCCAACTCCGCGCTGGAGCCCGGCGACATCACCGACGACGTCCTCGACGGCGTGCGCGTTATGGTCACCTCGCTCGAAGTGCCGTTGCCGACTGTCGAGCACGCCGTCGCGCGCGCGAGCGCGAAGGGCGTCCGCGTGCTGCTCAACCTTTCGCCCGCCGCCGAGGTCTCGCGCGAAACGCTGGGCGCGCTGGACGTTTTGCTCGTCAACGAGCACGAGGCCGCGTACCTGCTCGGTACCGAGGGCGCCGACCCGCGCAAGCTGCTTGAGCTGGGCCCGCGCGCGGCCGTCGTGACTCTGGGCGCGAAGGGTGCTGTGGTCGTCGAGGCTGATGGCTCGACGGAGGTCGCGTCGCCGAAGGTCGACGCCGTCGACACCACGGGCGCCGGAGACGCCTTCGCGGGTGCGCTGGCTGCGTCGCTGGCCGAAGGCGCGACGCTCGTCGACGCGGCGAAGCGGGCGGTGAAGGTCGCGGCTGTGAGCGTCACGCGACACGGCGCGCAGCCGTCGTACCCGACTCCCGACGAGCTGGAATGACCCGCGGCGGCCCCGTGTTGTCGAAGAGGTGGGCGATTCGTTCGGTTCGGCCTGGTGGCGGGGGTACGCCGCCCAACTGAAGGCGATCGCGGACGCCCGGCGTCCCGACGCGCTGGCGATCATGTCGTTGTCGGAGACGCTGGCGGCGCTGGGCCGGCAGTCCGAGTCCGATGAGGGCGTGTGCGACGTCCCGCTCCAGGGCGTGGTCGGCACCGTCGCGCGCGGCGGCGACTTCGACCGTCAATTCCGGCCGCGCAACCGCGCGCTGCGGGAGCGGTGGGAGGCGCTGGCGCGCACGTCGGCAGACCTGCCTCCGGTGCGGCTCGTGCGGCTGGGCGACATGTACTTCGTGGAGGACGGCCACCATCGCGTCGCGCTGGCCCGCGCCCGGGGATCGACGACGGTGCGCGCCCAGGTGCGCCGGATCTGCACCGTGGCCTGGGCGCTGCGCTGCCTCACGGTGGCGGACCTGCCGTCGAAGACCGCCGAGCGGCTGTTCCTCGAACGCGTGCCGCTCGCCGACGACGTCCGCCTCGATCTCTGGCTCGACGATCCGGCCGACTGGTTCCGCCTCGCGGACTCGGCGGAGGCCTGGGGTTTCCGGCAGACTCTGCACGGCCGCCCGCTGGCCAGCCGCGAACAGCTGGCCGAGGCGTGGTGGCACGAGGAGGTGCGGCCGGTGCTGGAGCGGGTGCGGTCACGAGGATTGTGTGCGGCACCGCGAGATATCGAGACGTATCTGAGCTATGGTCTAGACCATGTCTGAGACCCTCACGGGCACAGCCGCCTCGGGCAAGCCCGCCGCGACCATCGAGTCAGCCGGAGTCACCGTGACCAACAACCCCGCCGTTTCGTCGTTGACCGGGGTCGCTGTGAGCCCAGGGCGCGCGAGTGGTCCCGTCGTGCGGGTCGCCGAGCCGCTCGGCGAGCCCGCGAGCACCCCCGCGCCGGCCGACCCGGCCGCGGAGGCCGCGCGGATCGAGCCCGCCGCCGCCGTCGTCGCCGCACGGCTGGAGGCGCAGGCCGAGACCGCCGAGGGCGAAGCCGCCACGATCCTCATCACGACCGCCGCGATGGCCGCCGACCCGGCGCTGGCCACGCAGGCCCAACAGCTGGTGACGGCGCAGAACCTGCCCGCGGCTCGCGCCGTCTACCAGGCCGCCGAAGGGTTCGCCGAAGCACTCGCCGCGGCGGGCGGCTACATGGCCGAGCGGGTGCGCGATGTCCGCGACGTGCGTGACCGCCTGGTCGCCGAGCTGCTCGCCATCGCCCCGCCGGGCGTGCCGGAGCTGACGACGCCGAGCGTGCTCGTCGCCCGCGACCTGGCACCCGCCGACACCGCGGGCCTCGACCCGGCGAAGGTGCTCGCGCTGGTCACCGAGGAGGGCGGCCCGACCAGCCACACTGCGATCCTGGCGCGCGCGCTCGGCATCCCGGCCGTGGTCGCGGTCCGTGGGCTGCTCGCGCTGGACGCACCGGCGCTCGCCGTCGACGGGGACACCGGCGTCGTCGAGGTCGCCGACCCGGAGGCGCCGGTGGTCACCGCCGTCGCCGCGGGCCCCGCGGAGTGGAACGGCACGGGGGCGACCGCCGACGGCCACGTCGTCAAGGTCTACGGCAACGTCGGCTCCCCCGCCGACGCGCAGGCTGCCGCGGACGCGGGAGCCGAGGGCGTCGGCCTGTTCCGCACGGAGTTCTGCTACCTCGACGCCTCGGCCGAGCCGACCGTCGACGAGCAGCGCCAGGCCTATACCGCGGTGCTTTCGCCGTTCCGCGGCAAGCCGGTCATCGTCCGCACGCTGGACGCCGGCGCCGACAAGCCGCTCGCCTTCCTGTCGCCGGAGGCCGAGCCGAACCCGGCGCTGGGCGTCCGCGGCCTGCGGGTGGCGTTCGACCGGCCGGAGGTGCTGGACCGCCAGCTGGCGGCCATCGCCGGCGCGGCCGAGGACTCGGGCGCCGTCGTTTCCGTGATGGCCCCGATGGTCGCGACGGCGGACGAGGCGGCCTGGTTCGCCGAGCGCGTCCGCGCTGCCGGCCTCAGCCGCGCGGGTGTGATGATCGAGATCCCGGCCGCGGCACTGGCGGCGCGGGAGATCCTGGACGCCGTGGACTTCGTCTCGGTCGGTACCAACGACCTGGCCCAGTACACCTTCGCGGCCGACCGCCAGCTCGGGGCCGTGGCCAAGCTGAACGACCCCTGGCAGCCGGCGCTGCTGCGCCTGTTGAAGCTGATCGGCGACGCGGCGACGGCGACGGGCAAGCCGGCCGGCGTCTGCGGCGAGGCGGCCGGCGACCCGCGCCTGGCGCTGGTGCTGGCCGGACTCGGCCTGACCAGCGTTTCGATGAACGCCCCGGCGATCAGGTCCGTCGGCGCGAGCCTGGCGTCCGTCACCCTGGACGACGCACGGTCGCTGGCGGCCGCGGCGCTGTCTGCTGCCACCCCGGCCGACGCCCGGGCCGTGGTCGCCGCCGCGCTGAAGTAGCCGCAAAGAAGTGCCGGACCCGCCCGACGGAAGAGGCGGGCCCGGCACCGGACGCCGGTCAGCCGAAGAAGCCCCGCCTGGGGTGCCGGATGACCAGCGAGCCTCCGTGGACCCGGCCGGTGAGGACGTACCGCGGCGTGCCGGGACGGCCGTTGCTGCCGGTTTTGTCGTCGAGGGAGCCGAACTTGATCTCGGTGATCGAGTTGTAGTCGACGGCGGCCTGGGCCGGGATGATGATCTCCACCGAGCCCCACTTCGAGTCCAGCTCGATCTCGACCACCGGCGTCGACGTGCGGGCCTCCGTGAAGTCCAGCTTCGTGCTGCCGTACTTGTTGCGCACGACCATTGCGGGCGGGACCTGCCACGGACCGCTGCGGTGCAGCGACGAGTACTTCGCGTTCAGCTCCATCCGCTGGCCCGGCGCATACGAGCGGGTGTACGAAGGCGCGTCCGGTGTCGCGTACGGAGCCGGCGCGGCCTCCGGATGTGTGAGGCCCGGCAGGTCGGCCAGCACGGCGTTCAGTTCGCCGCGGGTCCGGGACGCCAGCGCGCGGTCGGTGCGCTCGGTGAACTCGTCGAGGTTGAGCATGCCGAGCCCGATCGCCTTCTGGAGCACGCCGACGACGTGCTCGCGCTCGTCGTCGGAGACCCGGATGTCGCGCGCGGTCAACGGCTTGGTCTCGGTCGCGGTCTCCGCGGTCGTTGTCTCTTCCTCACCCATGGTGTTGATGGTAGAACTCGATTCCGCCAGCCAGATCGGGGAAAAACCCTGAACAGACCCGTATTTCGTGCCGGCGCCGCCCTTGCCGCGGCGAGCCTGTTCCTGGCCGCCTGCACGAACGGGACCCCCGCACCCGTCACGACCCCGAGCCCGTCGACCGAACAGAACCAGCCCGTCGAGCCCCCGCGCACCGGCCTGGACGGCGGGCCCTCCAACCAGCTCGGCGTGCGGCTGCTGCTGGCGACCTCCCCGCCCACCGTGTTCGACGCCGACACCGGTGCGAAGGGCAGCGTGCCCGGCCTCCCCGGCGGGAATCGGCTGGTCAGCGTGCAGCGCGTCGGCCACACACCCGTCATCCTGACCTCGCCCGCGTGCCAGTCCGCCACCTGCGCGCCCGCCGACGTCTACACCTACGCCGGCCCGGACACCACGCCGGTTTCGCTCGGCCAGGCGTTCAGCGTCGCCCCCGGCGCGGACGGCGACAGCGTGTGGGTGATCCGCCAGGACAGCCCCGGCAACTGCCGGCTCCAGCACGTTTCGCTGGCCGGGCCCGCGCTCGGACCCGGCACCGTGGCCAGCTGCCGCACGATCGTCCGGCAGGAGACTTCACGCGGGCTGCTGATCACCGTGGACAACGGCACCGCCGAGACGGTCGACGTGCTGATCGACCCGGCCACCGGCCGGTCCGTGCAGCAGGCCCCGCAGATCCTCGCGGCCACCGGCGACCGGCTCATCCTCGGCGGCCTCACCGACCTCACCGTCGTCGACCTGCGGGGCGGCGGCCGCGACAAGGTCGCACCGCCGGTGGTGGAGTCGACGCCGTACGTGCTGCCGAACCGCGACGGCAGCCTCGCCGCCGTCGACTTCGGCACCCCCGCCTGGCACAGCACCGACATCCAGACCCGCGATCTGTGGCTGCTCGACCTGCACGACCTCACCTGGCTGGAGGCGCCGTCGATGCCTTACACGACCGCGCACCTCAAGAAGTCCGGCCTCGACTGGTCCCCGGACGGCGACCTCCTCCTGGACGACGGCGTCGTCGCGGCCTGGCATCCCGGCGAACCCGCGTGGCGGCTGGGCGCGGCGAAGATCCCGGACGCCCAGCAGTTCCCGGGCGTCTCGATTTCCTGAACTCTCAGTCTTCGTCGAGCCCGTGCTCGATCGCGTACCGCGCCAGCTCGACGCGGTTGTGCAGCTGGAGCTTCCGCAGCGTCGACTGCACGTGGTTCTCCACGGTCCGGTGCGAGAGGACCAGCCGCTCCGCGATCTGGCGCGCGGTGAGCCCCTTCGCGACGAGCCGCAGCACGTCCGTCTCACGTTCGGTCAGGCGCGGCGGCTCGGCGCCGCCGTCGGGCGCGTCGGCCATCCGCCGGTACTCGCCCAGCACCAGGCCCGCCAGCCCCGCCGTGAACACCGGGTCGCCGGCGGCCGTGCGGTGGACGGCGTCCACCAGCTCTGTCACCGACGCCGACTTCACCAGGTAACCGGACGCGCCCGCCTTCACCGCCTCCAACACGTCGCTGTGTTCGCCGCTGGCCGAGAGCACCAGCACCTTCGTCTCCGGCAGCGCCGCCGTGATCTCGCGCGTCGCCTCCACCCCGGACGTGCCGCCGAGGTTGAGGTCCATCAGCACCACCGAGGGCCGCACGGTGCGTGCGATCCGGACGGCCGCGGGCGCGTCGGCCGCCGTGGCCCGCACGTCGAAACCGTTTTCGGCCAGGTCGCGCGCCACGCCGTCGCGCCAGATCGGATGGTCGTCGACGACCATCACCGAGATCGTGCCGTCCGTCATCTTTCGCCCCTCGTTGCGCTCGGCACCCGCACTTCCCACTCCGTGCCGGTGCCCGGACCGGTCTCCAGGGTCGCGGTCCCGCCGAGATCGCGCACCCTCCCCCTGATGGACTCCACCACACCCAGATGCCCCAGACGGGCCGCGCGTTCCAATCGCCCGGCAGGGATTCCGGGGCCGTCGTCGCGGACGCTCACGACCACCTCCGTGCCGAGGTCCTCCAGCAGGACCCACGCGTGCGCGTCCGGCCCCGCGTGTTTTTCCACATTGGACAGTGCCTCGCGCGTGACGGCCACCAGCTCCTCGGTGACGTGCGCCGCCAGGTCGACGGTGCCCGCGGGCGTCGACACCTGCACCGACGGCGTGGCCAGCAGCTGCAACGCCGACCGCAGGTCCGAGAAGCCGTCGCCACCGCCCGCGCTCGCCCACGTCGGCTCCGTCGTGACGAGTGCGCGCAACGCGATCTCTTGCTCCCCGGCCAGCTTCGCCAGCTCCGCCGCTTCGCCGCCGACCTCGAGACCACGCCGCCGTACGCGCGCGAGGACCTGGAGCACGCTGTCGTGGATCGAGCGCGCGAGCCGTTCTCGCTCCGCCGTCGCGGCTTCGGTGCGCAACGCGCGTGCGAGCGCCTCCGCCGAACGCCGTGCTGTCGTGGCCGCCATGCCGATCAGCAGCCCGCTCGCGCACAGCAGCACACCGTCGCGGGCGACGTCGAGGTCCAGCTTTTCCCGCGCGAGGCCGGTGCCGACGGCGACCACGAGCCCGGCCAGCACACCGCCGCCCGCCCCGAACCGCGTCGCCGCCGCCAGCGGTCCGGCGGCCGCCCACACCGTGGTGATCAGCGGGGTCGCCGCCGCGTACTGCTCGGGGGACAGGATCAGCGGCGACGTGAGCATCAGCGCCGTGGTGACCACGACGTCCAGCACCACCAGCCAGCTCCACCGGCTCGACGCGCGCGAGTACGCGACGCTCGTGGCCAGCGACCACACGCCCATCGCGCCGACCACCGCCCACGCGAGCCACGGCCGTTCGAACTCGGCGCGATGCCCGATGACCACGGCCAGCGCGAAGAACCAGGTGAGCACACGCAGCAGCACGACCCCGCGCCACAGCGGGGTCGCCGGGTCGCGGGTGGCCGGCGAGGTCACTTCTCCTCGTTGTCCTTGGCACTGTTGTCCTTGGCGCCGTCCTTCTCGCCGCGGGCCGGCACCTCGGCCTTGCCTGGGCCCGGTTTGGCGGCGTGGGGCTCAGTGGCCTTGGAGTGCAGCGCATCGACGGTCGCCGGATCCGGATCGTGCTCGTGCAGCAGCGAGCGGATGCCGGCGTTGAGCACGGCGAGCAGCGGCACGGCGAGCAGCGCGCCCACGATCCCCGCGGCCACCAGCCCGGTGGCGATCGCCAGCACCACGGCCAGCGGGTGCAGCCGCACGGCGCGCCCGAGCAGCAGCGGTTGCAGGATGTGGCTCTCCAGCTGCATCACGCCGATCACGATGGCCAGCACGATGACCGCGCCGATGAAGCTCTTGGTGACCAGCGCGATCAGCACCGCGACCCCGCCGGCGAGCACGGCGCCGATGATCGGGATGAACGCGCCGAGGAACACCAGCGTCGCCAGCGGGATCACCAGCGGCACGCCGACGATCCACAGGCCGATGCCGATGCCCACCGCGTCGACCACCGCCACCGCGGCCGTCGCGCGGATGTAGCTGACCAGCGACGCGAACCCGCGCCGCCCGGCGACGTCGACCCGCCTGCGCACGCGCGCCGGCACGCCGCGCACCAGGAACGAATAGATGTGCTCGCCGCCGGCCAGGAAGAAGATCGTGACGAACAGCGTGAGCACGAACCCGGTGAGGATCTCGCCGATCGTGCCCGCCGTGGTCAGCGCCGTGGTGGTGAGCGACGACTGGTTGTTCTGGATGAAGCCGATGGCCTGGTTGATGAAGTCCTGGATCTGCTCCTGGCGCAGGTGCAGCGGCCCGTTGATCAGCCAGTCCTTGATCTGGTTCAGGCTGTTGTTGAGCTGCTGCTGCAGCTGCGGGAGCCCGCTGGAGAACTGCGTGATGACAAACGTGAGCAGCCCGCCCAGGATGGCGAGGCCGGCGATCAGCACGATCCCCGTCGCCAGCCCGCGCGGAAACCGCCAGGCCACCAGCTTCGCCACGGCCGGCGCCATCAGCGCCGAGAGCAGCAGCGCGATCGAGACCGGGATGACCACCGCGGAGAGGTAGCCCATCAGCCAGACGACCGGGTACAGCGCGGCGATCACGACGATGAACCGCCACGCCAGCGCCGCCCCGACGCGCAGGCCGCGCGGGATCAGGCCGGTGACGTCGGACTCGTTGGTGAGAAACGGTTGTTCGCGCTGTTCGCGCCCTGGCTGGCTCACGAGATCAACCGTATCGGTCCCACCGGCAATTCCGGGCGAAAGGGAGTCGTCCGGGCATCGGCGCGTTCCGCGCTTCGCCTGATAGGCCGCTTGACAGAGCGACTCCGGAGTAACCGGGCCCCGCCAGTTCCGATCACTTTTCGTGAGAATCGAACACACACTGTGTTGTTCACACGATGGTGGCATCAAGCCGTGTCAAGGGTGCGCGGCGGCGGTTGCTGCTGGTTGTCTCGGTTCCGCAACCACCCGGCGGGACCCAGTTGAGGAGAAGCACGAGTGAAGGACGCGGCGAACGAGGGACGGGGCGCGATGCGCGCCGGTCGTCTCGCTTCGCGTGCGCTCCTCGTGCTCGGCGGCGCCGTGGCCGCGACCGCAGCCGCGTGGGCCGTCTCCTCCGCGGCCGCCTCCGCCGACACCGGAACCGTCAGCGTCACTCCGGTCACCGACACCACGGTCGCGAACCTCGGCGACGTCACCCACGGCGTCTCGAGCTTCACCGGTGACATCGCCGGTGCCGCGGTCGGCGCGGTCAACAGCGTGACCGCCTGCGAGCAAGACGCCACCACCTGGTCCGAGCCCGGCACCTCACGGCCGATCTGCCCGCTCGACCCGCGTGACCACATCGGCGGCCCGCACACCGACCAGGTCCGGACCACCGTCGACCACGAGGTGTCCGGCCGCGTCAGCGACGCCGTCGCCGACCTCGGCCAGGAAGCCGTCCTCCGCCCGGTGCAGCGCACTCTCGGCGCGGCCGAGCACATCGCGCGCAAGCCGGAGGACACCCGCCAGGTCATCGAGCAGACCGTCGCCCCGTCGCCCGGGGAACCGGACTTCGGCAGCAAGGTCTGGGGCCTGCTCGACCCGAGCCGGCACGGCAAGCTGGTCGACCTGCCCGCGCTCCCGACCTCACCGCTCGAGCCCGCCCCCGACTCCGCCGCCACCGGGACTACCGGTGCCCCGGCGCAGAACCTCGGCGCAGCCGCGGTTTCCACCCCCGGCGCCGTGCGCGCGATGTTCCCGCTCGTGCGCACCGACGCCCCGGCCGACGGCCTCGGTGCCTCTTCGCACCACAAGGACCACCGCAACCTGCCGCCGGCACCGTTCAGCCCGGGTCAGCTCCCGATGGCTCCCCCGAGCATCCCGACTGCCCCCGGCGGCACCACCGCCCCCGGTGGCCACCTCGACGTCCTGACCTTCGGTGTCCCCTCGTGGGTCTCCGCGGCCGTCGACAACGCCGTGGCGGGTTCGACCCGCGCCGGCGTGCGGCACACGCCGCTCAGCCCGGGCGAGCAGCCCGGCGTCACTCCTGACTGATTCACCTCACCCGCGGGGTCGTTGACGCGCCCTGAAGCCAAGCGCCTTTTCGCGTGCCGGCTCGGCGTCATCGGCTGAACCCGCGGGTTTCTCGCGTGCGCACTTCTCGCGCCCGCCGCCGCACCACCCCCTCCGGTGCGCTCCTCACTGTGCGAGCTCGCACGAGCGCACCCCCACAAGCCCGCAAGGGAACCCGAAATGAAGGAGAAAAACCCCATGCAGACCTGGGCAAAGCGCGGACTCCAGACCGCGTTGGTCACGGGTGGGTTGCTGATGCTGGGCACCGGCATCGCCTCGGCCGACGAAAACGTCAACCCTGACACCCCGGCCTCCCCGCTCGACCTGAACGTCACCGTGCCGATCGACACGTCGAACAACGCCATCGGCACGCCGCTCGGCCAGTACGACGTTCCGGCGTTCAAGACCGAGCTGAGCACCAAGCCGGTCACCGAAGCCGCCAAGGGCGCGCTCGCTTCGGCGAAGTCGCCTGCCGGCGCTGGTGACCTGACGAACAGCCTGCCGAAGGCCGACGGGCCGCGGGACCTCACCCCGACCCACGACGCCCTCAAGGGCAACAAGGTCTCGGGCGACTTGGTCGTTCCGATCCAGATCGTGGACAACGCGGTCGGCGTCATCGGCGACGCGAAGGTCGAAGGCACCTCGCACGACCAGAGCTACTCGCACAACCAGGACATCGCGACCGACGGCAAGAACTCCGGCCTCGCGGGCAACGTCGTGGCCCTCGACTGGGCGCTGCCGGTGCAGCTCGCCGGCAACGGCGTCGGCGTGGCCGGCGGCAGCGGCGCGGTGCACGGCGGCTCGGCCTCCCAGACCACGTCCGAGACCGGCAACATCGACACCACCGGCAAGGGCTCCGGCCTGTCCGGCAACGTCGTCGCGGGCCAGTTCGCCACCCCGGTCCAGGTGACCGGCAACGCGATCTCGTACCTGCTCGGCAACGCGTACAGCTCGTACGCCGCCGACACCTCCGCCACCTCCGGCGGGTCCATCCTCAGCAACGGCAAGGGTGGCGCCGGCACGGGCAACGTGGTGGGCGCCCCCATCGCGCTGCCGGTGAAGTTCAACGGCAACGCCGGTGGCGTGTGGGGCTCGGACGCCGACACGGCGTCGAACTCCTCGGCCGACGCGAAGGCCGGAGACAAGCGTCCGGGCAGCCTGGCCGGCACGCCGACCTACATCGAGACCGACGGGGACAACTCGTTCCTGGCCGGCACCGCCGCCGCGGCGCAGCTCAGCCCGGTCGCCAACGTGGCCAACGTGGCTGCCTCGTGGATCGGCAACGCCTCCACCGGTCAGGCCATCGACCGCGACAGCACGGCCGGCTCGACCTCCAGCACGGTGGACTCGGGCGGCTTCGTCAAGACCTCCGGTGACAACGCGGCCGGCTCGGCCAACGTGGTCGACCCCGCCGTCGCCCTCCCGGTCGACGCCTGCGGCGTCGGCGCGACCTACATCGGCAACTCCCACGCCGCGTGCGACAACACCGTCGACGCGAACGCCGGCAACGGCAGCTACACCCGCGGCAACGGCTCCGTGCTCGGCGCCAACGTCGTCAACACCCAGGCCGCGGGCGCACCCGAGGTCTACGGCATCGGCGCCAGCCACATCGGCAACGCGTCGGGCACGGCCAACGAGGACAAGACCGTCACGGCCGGTGGCTACGACGGCAGCCAGGGCACCGACTCCTCGGGCTCGGGCAACATCGTCCAGGTGCCGGTCGCGGCGCCCGCCGAGGTGTTCGGCGTCGGTGGCTCGTTCATCGGCCAGGGCTCGGCCGACGCGCACGAGACCAAGGTGGTCCAGGGCGGCGGCGGCGGCAACACCGCTGACGACAACGGATTCCTGAGCTCGAACCTGGGCACCGTCCCGGCGTCGCTCCCGGTGCAGGTGTTCGGCATCGGCGGCGCGTTCGTGGGCCAGGGCCACGGCAAGGCCTCGACCGACACCACCTCGGGCGCCGGCTCCGACGTGAACGCCACCGGCCCCGGCGGCGGCGCGGCGGGCAACATCGTCGAGGCTCCGGTCTCGCTGCCGGTGCAGGGCCACGGCCTCGGTGCCGCGGTCGCCGGCATCGGCACCGGTTCGTCGGACAACCTGACCGACTCGAAGGCCGGCGGCGACGCCAGCACCGACGGCAAGGCCGGCGGCATCGCGGGCAACATCGTGAAGGCGCCGATCGCGGGCGCGGTCAGCCCCTCGGGCACCGGGGTCGGTGGCGCGGCACTCGGCCACGCCGACGGCTCCAACGACGTCACCTCGATCGCGGGCGGCAGCGCCCTGACCAACGGTGACGCGGGCGCGGTCGCCGGCAACGTCATCGGCGCCGACCCGCTGGCCACGGTTCCGGTCGTGGCCGACGCGGTCTCGGCGGCGGGTGTGGCTTCGGCAGACAGCACCAACAGCCAGGCCATCACCAACGCCGGTGACGACACCACGTCGGGCGTCGAGGGCTCGGTCTCGGGCAACATCCTCGACCTCCCGGTGAGCGCGGTGCCTTACGCCGTGGCCGACTCGGTCACCGGTGCCGGTGTGTCGCACGCCGTTGGCGACAACATGATCACCGCCACCAACGGGGGCACCCCCACCACCGATGGCGACGGCAGCGCGCTGTCCGGCTACGACTTCTACCACCACCTGCCGGTCACCGTGCCCGTCTACGGTGTCCCGCTGGCGCTGCTGGGCACCGCGACCTCGGAGGGGACCGACTCCACCGAGGTGACGGAGCCGTCGCTCGACACCCCGGCCGGCAACGAGATGGCCGCTGACCAGCTGCCGGCGCTGCCGGACCTGTCGCAGGGCCTCCCGGCGCTGCCCAGCGGTGCCGCGATGCCGGCCCTGCCGCAGCTGCCGGCGATGTCCATGCTGCCCGTCCCGGGTGCGGAGCGCGCCGACCTGCCGCAGATCAGCGGGCTCTCGGCGCTGGAGCAGCTGCAGCAGCTCAAGGGCGCGGGTTCGCTCCCGTCGCTGACCGGTCTCGGCAACGGCGTGCACGTGCCGGCGCTGCCGGGTCTGGCCGGGGTTCCGGCCGTGCCCGCGGTTCCGGCTCTGCCCGGGGTTCCGGCGCTGCCCGGCACCCCCGGCCGGTCCGACGCCTCGACCCTGCCGCAGCTGCCGACCCAGCTGCCGGTGAAGGCTTCGCTGCCGACGCTGAACCAGCTGCCCGCCGTGACGGCGCTCCCGGCCCTGCCGGGTCTGCCCGCCCTGCCGGGTGTGCCGACCACGATGCCGGCGCAGGTGCCGACCGCCGGTCTGCCCGCCCTGCCGGCGCTGCCCGTTGTCTCGGCCCTGCCGACCGCGGGTCTGCCGACCGCTGGCCTGCCGGCGCTGCCGACTGCGGGTCTGCCGGCGCTCCCGGCCCTGCCGACCGCCGGCCTGCCCACCGCGGGCCTGCCGACCGCGCAGGTTCCGGCGCTGGCCGGGATGGACTCGTCCCCGCTGGGTGCGATCCAGAAGCTGGCCGCGAAGGTGACCGGCTTCTTCAAGAAGTGAACAACTAGCTAGTACCGAAACGGGCCCGGAAGCAGCCAGCTTCCGGGCCCGTTTCCTTGTCTGCTCAGGAAAATTCGAGTGAGCGCTTGGCGAGGCCGTACCAGAACCCGTCGATGACGGTGCGGCCCGAGCCCTCGGCGGAACTGGCGCCGAGGGACACGAACAGCGGTGCGAAATGCTCGATCCGCGGGTGCGCGAGGGCGGCCGCCGGGGCCTTGTGCCGGAAGTCGAGCAGCGCGTCGACGTCGCCGGCGCGCAGCACTTCGTCGCCCCACTGGTCGAACTCGGCGGACCACTGCGGTGGCGTGCCGCCGGTGCCGTCGACCTGGCGCAGGGCGCTCAGGTTGTGCGTGAAGAAGCCGCTGCCGATGATCAGCACGCCTTCGTCGCGCAGCGGTGCGAGCTTGCGGCCGACGTCGAAGAGCGCCTGCGGGTCGAGTGAGGGCATGGAGATCTGCAGCACCGGGATGTCGGCGCCGGGGTACATCTCGACGAGCGGCACGTACGCGCCGTGGTCCAGACCGCGCTCCGGCGCGTCGTGCACCGGCGTCGCGGTGGAGTGCAACAGCTTCCGGACCTGGCCGGCCAGCTCCGGCGCGCCGGGCGCGGCGTATTCGACCTGGTAGTAGCGGTCGGCGAAGCCCCAGAAGTCGTAGACCAGCGGGACGGTGGTGGTCGCCCCGAGCGTCAACGGCGCCTCTTCCCAGTGCGCCGAGACGATCAGGATCGCCTTCGGCCGCGGCAGGTTCGCGGACCAGCCCGCCAGCTGCCGGGTCCACGTGGTGTCGTCGGCGAGCGGCGGCGCACCGTGGCTGAGGTACAGGACCGGCGTCGGCGCCATCGTTGCCTCCAATGTTTGAAACTTCAACTACCAGAGTACGTGACGTCGTCGGGTTCCGGGATATTTCCTGGATTGCTGGAAGTTATATCGACAGAAAGTTTTCTGTGACTGTAAACTAGGCTCGTCACTGTCCGAGTGAGTGAGGAAGCCACCATGAGCGCCATCCACATCGTCCGCGACTACCCGCATTCCCCCGCGAAGGTCTGGCGCGCCGTGACCGACCCGGCGCTCATCCCGCTGTGGACCTCGACCGGCGCGGGCGGCCGTCCGGAGGGGCTTCTCCTGGTGCCGGGCACGAAGTTCCAGTTCATCGCAAAACCCAAGCCCGGCTGGAACGGGGTGGTGGACTGTGAGGTGCTCGAGGTGGCCGAGCAGTCGTTGTTGCGCTACTCGTGGACCGACAGCGCGGGCGGGGACGTGACGGAGGTCGTGTACCGGCTCGAGCCCCACGCCGGCGGCACGCGTTTCACCTACGACCACACCGGTTTCACCGGCGTCGGCGGATTTTTCATGGCCCGGCTGCTCGGCACCGTCCGCCGGAAGATGCTGCGGGCCGGCCTGCCGCCCGTACTGGAAGCCCTCGACGACGGTTCCCCCGTCGTGTAGCCGTGCTCGCTGCCTACGAGATGTTCACAGCGTCGGCCGATGTCGCTACGTGCGCTGCGTGCACACCCGCGCCGGCCAGGAGCTGGGGCGCGGTCTGATGCTGTGGTGGGGACAACGGCGCTCGAGTGCGCGACGAACTGATCGAGATCCACCGCCGCGACGAAGCGGAGAAAGGGACCGTGTTGCGTTGGGCAAGCTCGCCCATGGAATCACGACACGAGCTGTGAGACCTTCTGCAGCGCCGCGTCAGTCGTGCGCGAGGTCGACGAAGCGGCTGTAGTGCAGCTGGTGCGCGACGACGATCGTGCTGGTCGGGCCGGCACGGTGCTTCGCCAGGATCAGGTCCGCCTCGCCGGCGCGCGGGTCGTCACGCTCCCAGGCGTC
>DASXYS010000173.1:0-13750 GCA_036502365.1 Amycolatopsis sp. | reverse complement strand
GGCGCCGTTGCCCCCGGCCAGGGCAACCGGCGGAACTCCGTAGTTGTTCATCATCACCGCCGACCACCGGTCTTGCAGTTCCTGCGTCTCGGTCATTTGGCGCCGCTCCTCCCCATCGCTGGGCTCTGCATCGTCGCCGGCGCGGTCATGCGCTTACCACCTTCGTGCCGGAGCCTTGATCGGTGAGCAACTCGACCAGCACGCAGTGCTCGACGCGGCCGTCGATGACGTGTGCGCTCGGCACTCCGGCCTTCACCGCCCGCAGGCAGGCCTCCACCTTGGGGATCATGCCGGTCTGCAGCGTCGGCAACAGTTCAGTCAAAGTCGCACTGTCGATTTCGCTGGCCAGCGAATCCCGGTCCGGCCAACGGGTGTAGAGACCTTCGATGTCGGTGAGCATCAACAGCTTCTCGGCTCCCAGCGCCTCGGCCAACGCGCCCGCAGCGGTGTCGGCGTTGATGTTGTGCACCACGCCGTCGATGTCGGGGGCCACAGTGGACACCACCGGGATGCGTCCGGCGTTGACGATGTCGAGCACCGCGTCGGGGTTCACTGCCGCCACCTCGCCGACCAGGCCGATGTCGACCTGCTCACCGTCCACAGTGGCCTGCTTGCGCTCGGCGGTGAACAGCCGCGCGTCCTCGCCGGAGATGCCGACGGCGTACGGTCCGTGCGCGTTGATCAGCCCGACCAGCTCCCGGCTGACCTGGCCGACCAGCACCATCCGCACGATGTCCATCGTCTCCGGCGTGGTCACGCGCAGGCCGCCCTTGAACTCGCCCTCGACGCCGAGCCGGGTGAGCATCGCGGTGATCTGCGGGCCGCCGCCGTGCACCACGACCGGGTGCAGGCCGGCCAGCCGCAGGAACACCATGTCCTGTGCGAACGCGGCCTTGAGGCGGTCGTCGATCATGGCGTTGCCGCCGTACTTCACGACCACGGTGGCGCCGTGGAACCGCTGCAGCCACGGCATCGCCTCGATCAGCACCCCGGCCTTCTCGGCCGCCGTCGAGAGCCGGTCGTCCGCGGAAACCAGCGAATCGGGGCCGGTCATGACGAGTACGCGCTGTTCTCTTCGACGTACCCGTGCGAGAGGTCCGTGGTGTAGACGGTGGCCGCGGCGTCACCGACCCCGAGGTCGACGACGATCGCAACGGCGCGGCCCGAGAGGTCGGCGGCCGAGCGGTCCTCGGCGGTGGTCCCGGCGGCGAACAGCGTGGCACCGTTGATCGTGATCGACAGCGTCTCCGGGTCGATGCGCGCGGGCGCGCGGCCGAGCGCCATGGCGATCCGGCCCCAGTTCGGGTCGGAGCCGAACAGCGCCGTCTTGACCAGGTTGTCCTCGGCGATGGTGCGGGCGACCACCTCGGCGTCGGCTTCGGAGGCCGCGCCCCGGACGGTGATGTCGACGTCCTTCGTCGCGCCCTCGGAGTCCGCACGCAGTTGCAGCACCAGGTCACGGGCCACGGTGGTGAGCAGCTTCGTCAGCTCAGCCTCGTCAGGCTCGGCGCCGCTCGCGCCGGAGGCCAGCACGAGCACGGTGTCGTTGGTGGACGTGCCGCCGTCGACGTCGAGCCGGTCGAAGGTGACGTGGGTGGCGGCGCGCAAGGCGCGGTCGAGGGTTTCCTTGTCCACCACGGCATCCGTGGTGATCACGGACAGCATCGTGGCCAGGTTCGGCGCGAGCATGCCGGCGCCCTTGGCGAAGCCGCCGACACTCCAGCCGTCTTCATGCTTCACGAACGCCTGCTTCGGCTTGCTGTCGGTGGTCATCACGCCGGTGGCGGCGTTCAGGCCTGCCTCCAGGCCGGTGTCGAGCGCCTTGACCGCACTGTCCACACCGGACAAGACGGCGGCCATCGGCAGCCGGTCGCCGATCAGGCCGGTGGAGCACACGGCCACCTCGATGGCGCCGGCGCCGAGCACTTCGGCCACCTTTTCGGCGGTGGCGTGCGTGTCCTGGAAGCCGCCGGGGCCGGTGGCCGCGTTGGCTCCGCCGGAGTTGAGCACGACGGCCTTGAGCTTCTGCTGCTTCAGCACTTCCTGCGACCACAACACGGGTGCGGCCTTGATCACGTTGCGGGTGAACACGCCCGCGGCGACGTCGAGCGGGCCGTCGTTGACGACCAGCGTGAGGTCGAGCGCGCCGGAGGCCTTGATGCCCGCGGCGACGCCGGCGGCGCGGAAGCCCTGGGGGCCGGTGACGGTCACGGTGCCACTCCCACGGTGGAAAGTCCGGTGGCCTCGGGGAAACCGAGCGCCAGGTTCATCGATTGGACGGCACCGCCCGCGGTGCCCTTGGTCAGGTTGTCGATCGAGGTGACGACGACCAGGCGGCCGGCGCCGGCGTCCACCCCGAGCTGCAGGGTGACGTTGTTCGAGCCCAGCGTGGCGCTGGTCGCGGGCCAGAGGCCCGGAGGCAGCAGCTGCACGAACGGCTCAGCGTCGTAGGCCTTCTGGTAGACCTCGCGCGCGGCCGTCTCGTCGACGTCGCCGGCCAGCGGGGCGCTGGCCGTGGTGAGGATCCCGCGCGGCATCGGCGCGAGGACGGGCGTGAACGACACGGTGACCTTCCTTCCGGCCGCGGCGGACAGGTTCTGGGCGAACTCCGGTGTGTGCCGGTGCGCCCCGGCGACGCCGTACGCGCTGGCCGAGCCCATCACCTCGGAACCGAGCAGGTTCGGTTTGAGGCTCTTGCCCGCGCCGGACGTGCCGGTCACGGACACGACCGTGACGTCCGGCTCGACCAGCCCCGCGGCCAGCGCCGGCGCGAGGGCCAGCGAGCCGCCCGTCGGGAAGCAGCCGGGGACCGCGACGCGCTTGGTGCCGACGAGCTTCTCGCGCGCGCCGGGCAGCTCCGGCAGTCCGTAAGGCCACTGGCCGGCGTGCTCGCCGCCGTACCAGCGCTCCCAGTCGGCCGGATCGGCGAGCCGGTGGTCGGCGCCGAGGTCGACGACGAGCACCTCGGGCCCGAGCCGGGCCGCGATCTCCGCCGAATGCCCGTGCGGCAGCGCGAGGAACACGACGTCGTGCCCCGCGAGCGTGTCGGGGCTCGTCTCCGCCAGCACGCGCCCGGCCAATGGCACCAGGTGCGGCTGGTGCGTGCCCAGCGTGGTTCCGGCGCTGCTGGCCGCAGTCAGCGCGCCGATCTCGACCTCGGGGTGGGCGAGCAGCAGGCGCAGCAGTTCGCCGCCCGCGTACCCGCTCGCGCCGGCAACCGCGATCTTCACCGTCATACGCATGATTATGCACGACAGTGCAATCTCAAACAAACAGGGTTTGCCCCGGGCACCCCGTCGTCGGCCCGGCCGGGCCGACGACGGACATCCCAGCGCGGCTGCCCGCCTTGTCATCGCTCCTCCAGACCCTTTGTTGGCACTACTCCGGAAGCCGCGGGAGAGAGCCGGCCAACTGCCGGCCGACGGGTTGGCCAGCCGCCGTGTCGACCAGCCGACCGGCTATCGGGCCGACTCGCCGGACAGCCGACTGGTCGGCCGACCGACCAGGCACCTGGTCGTCACGCCACGATGCCGCCCCTCTCCGCATCTCGGCCCCCAAGCGGCTCCCCTCTCGGCCTCCGCACGGCTCCCGTCAACGGCTCCTCCCCCGGATGCCGGCACCCGAGCGGACATCCGGGGCAGACTCAGAACTCGCCACCTCCCGGCTCCTCACGGAGGCTGGGCGGCATCGGCAGGTGGTTGCCGGGCTTCTCCGGATCACAGCCGACCCGGGGCAGGCGGGCGCGGATACCGCCGGGGGTGCGCTCGAAGTCGCGGGCCAGGTCGCCGACCGGGTCGCCCGCCAGCCAGCGGCGTTCCAGCTCCGCGTCCATCTCCTCGGTCCAGGGCCTGCCCTGCTGGGCAGGCCGTTGCCCGGTTCTTCGGCGGCCGCCGCCACCTCCGCCGGCGAAGGCCAGGAGGCTCCCGCCTAGCAGTTCGGCTACTGCGGGCACCGCGGCGGAGTCGAGTTCGAGCCGGCCTTCCGCGACGAGCTCTCCGCCGGGCCCCTCGCCACCCACGGTGACGACGACGCGTTGCTGTTCCGCCGCGCCCGTGCTGGCGACGGTGATCTGGTACTGGACGTTTCCTGACCGGATCTCGGTCCGGTGCTCTTCGATGATCGTCATGCCGGGACGGTAGCGCCGACCCCCGACAATTTTTGCTCACGGCGTGTGCGCGGGCGGCTGCACTCCGAAATTGTCGGACCCTCGTCGTACCGTCTCCACCGACCACGAACAGCGACCGAGGAGGCTCGGTGAGTGAGGGAAAAGAACGGTGCCCCGATCTGGCGGACCAGACCGGGGCACCGGGGAGAACAGCTCAGAAGTGCAGCAGCCGCGCGAGCGCGTCCTGCTTGATCTGCGCCCCTGGCTGGGTGTCCGCCTTCGGCTGACCGCCCGCCGCTCCGGCGGGAACCGGCTGGGGCACCGGCTCGCACTGCGCGTCGGAATGGTTGCCCGGCGTGCGCTTCGGCAGATTGCCGGTCGCGAGGTAGTCGGCGACCCTGTCGTCCACGCACGCGACACCGGACAGCGAGCCGGCGTGCGTAGTGCCGCCGGGCGCGCTGATCAGGCTCGACTTCGGGAACAGCTTCCGCACCTCGAGGCTGCCCTCGTAGGGCGTCGCCGCGTCGAGTTCCTCGCTGATCAGCAGGGCGCCGTCGACCTTGCTGCCGTCGACCCGCACCGGCTCGCCCGACTTCGCCGGCCAGTTCACGCACGGGGCGTTGAACCAGGCGTTACCCCACGTCTCGAACGGTGCGCGGAAGTAGGTCGTCCAGTTGTCGAGGCGCCAGCGGTTCCAGTTCGTCGGCCACTGCACGTCGGAGCACTGCACAGCGCTGTACACCGCATAGCCGTTGTCGTCGCCCGGCGGGTTCGAGTCGTCGTAGAGCGCCTTCAGCGTCTGCCAGTCACCGCGGTGGACCCATCCGTCGAACGCCTTGGCCATGTCCTCCCAGCCGAACACGTAGTAGCCGGCCTGCAGGAAGACGTCGGTCCACTCGTCTCCGCCGATCACACCGCCCGCGGGCGTGCGGTCGAGCTTCTTCTGCTGGTCGTACCAGAGCTTCTCCACCGCTGCGGCGGTCTTGCCGAGGTGGTAGACGCTGTCGTACTTCGCGAGCCAGCCGAAGTAGATCTTGATGTTGCGGTCGAAGGCCACGTCCTGGTCCAGGTTGGCCTGGTACCAGACGTTGCGCGGGTCGACGTTGCCGTCGAGCACCATGCGGCGCACGTTCCCCGGGAACAGCGTGCTGTACACCTGCCCGAGGTAGGTGCCGTAGGAGAAGCCGTAGTAGTTGATCTGCTTCTCCCCCAGCGCCTTGCGCAGGCTGTCCATGTCCTGCGCGACGTCGGTGGTCTTGATGTGGTCGAGGATCGCGCCGTTCTTGGCGCACGCCTTGGCGTAGCCCTGGGCCTTGTCGAGCCAGGCGCGCTCGATCTGCGGCGTCTTGGGCACGTACGGCGTGCGGGCGTAGCCGAAGTAGTTCCCGTCGCAGGTCACGGCCGGCTTGCTGGAGCCGACACCGCGCGGGTCGAACCCGATCCAGTCGTAGCTGTCGCCGACGTGGTTCGGCACCGACTGCCCGAGCCGCGACAGGCCGAGGCCGGAGCCGCCGGGACCGCCGGGGTTCACGAGCATGATGCCCTGGTACTGGGCGGCTTTGTGCTTGATGCGGGAGACGGCCACTTCGACCTTGGCGCCCGCGGGCTTCGCGTAGTCCATCGGGACCACGAGGAAGCCGCACTGGGCGCCGGCTTTCTTGAGGCTCGCCGAGGCGCACTCTCCCCAATTGATCGGCGCCGGCGTGAAGTCCGGTGTCCTGGCCGGTGCCGCGGTGGCGGCGGGAGCGGCGGCCAGCGCGCCGACCGCGACAGCCGCGGCGGCGAACACGGCAACGATTTTCTTCACAGAGTTCCTTTTCGTCCGCGAGCAACCCGAATTCGTCGAAACTACCGACAACCCGCAACAATCTCCTCGCACGACACGAGTTACGCCATCCACCTTTCGTCGGTATCTGGCGCTACGGAGGTGACCCCGGATGGACGCGGACACCGCGTTGATCTCGGCCGTCCGAACAGGGCTCGCCGAGCTGGCGGATCCGGTGCGGGCACCGGCCATGCAGGCATACATGAAGTCGGCGATGCCGTTTCGCGGAGTGCCCAAACCGCAGCGGAGCGTGCTGATGAAAGGCCTGATGTCCGCTCACCCATTGCCCGATCGGGTGACATTCACGGCGACCGTGGGGCAACTGTGGCGCGACGCCGAATTCCGCGAGGAAAGGTACGCGGCAATCGATCTTTCCGGCCACCGCGCCTACCGGGGCTGGCAGGATCCGGGCCTGCTCGGGCTGTACGAGGAGATGATCGTCGGCGGAGCCTGGTGGGACTACGTGGACGAGCTCGCGATCCGCCGGGTCGGCCCCATCCTGCGCGGTGACCGGGCCGCGGTCACCCCGCTCCTGCTGCGCTGGGCCACCGACCCGGATCGCTGGCGGCGGCGCACGGCCGTGATCTGCCAGGTGAGCGCGAAGGAGGACACCGATCGGGTGCTGCTCACCTCCGCCGTCGAGGCCAATATCGGCGACCCGGACTTCTTCCTGCGCAAGGGCATCGGCTGGGCCCTGCGCAACTACGGCAGGACGGCGCCGGACTGGGTCCGCGAGTTCGTCGCCGGCCATCCGGGCCTGTCCGGACTGTCCACACGGGAGGCACTGAAGCACCTGTCCTGAGTGGTCCGCGAAAGAGTGAAACACGGGAGGGAAGCTGGATACAGGCAGACGCGGCGGGACAGCCGCAGCTCGCGAGCACCGCGGACACGGCCGGGGAACAGCCGGGGAACGGCAGAGTGCCGGGAACGCAGCTGAGACGCGGCGAGCGCCGCGGATACGGCTGAGGCGCGGCAAGTCGCACAAGCGCGGCAAGACCCGCGGGCGCGGCAAGACCGCCGCGCAGCGGCGAGGCCGCCGGGCCGACCGGGCAGAACAGCGGGCGTCAGTGCATTCCGCGTACAGCAGCCTTTGCCACAGCCATCAGCAGCGCGCGAGCGGCCTGGAGGCGGTGAGCGCGTCCCCGCGCGAGTGAGAGCGCCGAGACCGGAAACATCCGTGGGCCGGGAACCTGCAAAGGGCAGGGCTCTCAGCCCACGGAAGGCCGGACCAGGGTGGCGAGCGCCGCCCCGGTGAAGGGGGCGGGCTCGCGGAGGGTCAGGCGCGGAGGGTGGCGCCGAAGCGCTCGCCCGCCGCGGCGAGTGCGGCGTCGCGGGCCTTGGTTGCCTCGTCGACGGTCAGCGTGCGGTCCGGGGCCCGGAAACGGAGCTTGTAGGCCAAGGAGCGCTTGCCTTCGCCGACCTGCTCGCCGGCGTAGACGTCGAAGAGGGTGATCTCTTCGAGCAGTTCACCGGCGCCGGTGCGGAGGACGTCGGCGAGGTCGGCCGACGGGACGTCCGTGGCCGCGACCAAGGCGACGTCGAGGAGCACCGGCGGGTAGGCCGACACGCTCGGGGCCGGGCGCGAGTCCGGGAGCGGGATCGCGTCCAGGTCCAGCTCCATCGCGACCGTCCGGGGCGGCAGGCCGAGGGCCTCGACGACCTTCGGGTGCAGCTCGCCGGCGTGGCCGACCGGCCAGTCGCCCACGCGCAGCTGGGCGCAGCGGCCCGGATGCCACGGCAGGAGGTCGGCGGACTGCACCGTCAGCTCCACGCCGGCGGCCTCGGCCACCACCCGCGCGGCCTGCACGGCGTCGGCCCAGCCGGCCGGTTCGCCCTCGCCCCACCAGCCGGCGCGGCGGCGGCGGCCGGTGAGCACCACGGCGACGTGCACGGGCTGGGCGGGCACCGCGGCCTCCAGGACCGCGAGCTGCTCGTCGGTGGGACGGTGCTCGACGCCGAGCTCCGGGACCTTGAGCTGGTTCGGCTTCGGCAGCACGACCTGGCCGATGTCGAACAGCGACACGTCCTTCATGCCGCGGGACACGTTGCGCTGCAGCGTGTCCAACAGACCGGGCAGCAGCGTCGTGGACATCCGGTCGTGGTCGGCCTCGAGCGGGTTGCGGACGCGCACGGTGGTGCGGCGGACGTCGTCGGCGGGCAGGCCGAAGGCGTCCCACACCGAGTCGGAGACGAACGGGAAGGGCCGCACCTCGACGTACCCGGCCTCGGCCAGCGCGCGGGCGACGCCACGGCGGCGGCGCTGCGTGTCGGTGAGGCCGCGGCCCGCGGGTGCGGCAGGAAGCTGCGACGGGATGCTGTCGTAGCCCTCGAGCCGCAGCACCTCCTCGACCAGGTCGGCCGGCTGCACGAGGTCGCCGCGCCAGGTCGGCGGGGTGGCCGTGACGAGGGAGATGCCCTCGTCACTGGTGCTGACCGTGACCCGGCAACCGATCTGGCCGAGGCGCTTCACGGTGACCCCACGCTGGTAGCGCACACCGGCCACCTGGTCGGGCAGGTTGATCGGCATGGTGACCGGCGGTTTCGGCGCGACACCGCCCTCGTCGGTGCGGCCGGGCTGGATCGCGGCGTCGCCGTACTGGCGCAGCAGGCGCGCGGCCAGCTCCACCGCCGCCGCGCACAGCGCCGGGTCGGTGAACCGCTCGAACCGCTTGGCCGCCTCGGAGAACAGCTTGTGACGACGGGCCGTGCGGCTGATCGACGCAGGGTCCCAGTGCGCCGCCTCGAGCAGCACGTCGGTGCTCTCCGCGGTGATCTCCGTGCTGGCGCCGCCCATGGTGCCGGCCAGCGAGATCACGCCGCTGTCGTCGGCGATCACGATGTCGTCGGCGTCGAGCTTGCGCTCCGCATCGTCCAAAGTGGTCAGCTTCTCGCCCGGCTTCGCGCGGCGCACCACCAGGTCGCCCTGGATCGCCGACGTCGCGAACGCGTGCAGCGGGTGGCCGAGTTCGAGCATCACGTAGTTGGTGACGTCCACCGCCAGCGAGATCGACCGGATCCCGGCCAGCATCAGGCGCCGCCGCATCCACCACGGCGTGGGGGCCGTGGCGTCGAGGCCCTTCACCCGGCGCAGCACGAACCGCGGGCAGCCTTCGGGGTCCTCGACCCGGACCGGCCACGCGTCGCCCTCGGCCGCGGGGATCTCCAGCGAGGCCGGGTCGCCGAACGGGACGTCGAGCGCGTTGGACAGCTCGCGCGCCAGGCCGCGGATCGACAACGCGTAACCGCGGTCGGGGGTCGGCGTGACCTCGATGACGGTGTCGGACAGGCCGAGCAGTTCCTTGGCGTCGTCACCCGGGCTCGCGGTGCCCGAGGGCAACACGAGGATGCCGGTGTGGTCGTCCCCGAGACCCAGTTCCTGGGCGGAGCAGATCATGCCGTCGCTGACCCGGCCGTAGGTCTTGCGCGCGGCGATCGCGAAGTCGCCCGGCAGCACCGCGCCGGGCAGCGCCACGACGACCAGGTCGCCCTCGGCGAAGTTGCGGGCGCCGCAGACGATGCCGCGGGTCCGGATGCCGTGGGGGCCCTCGTCCTCGAACGGGGCGTCGTCGTCCTCGTCGTCATCCTCGTCCGCGGGCGCAGTGTCCTCTTCGGACGCCTCCTCGCCGACCTCGACGCGGCAGAAGCGGACCGGCTTCTTGAAACCCGTCAGCTCCTCGATCTCGGCCACGCGGCCGACCACGAGAGGACCGGTCACGGGGCCAAGCTCGCTCAGCTCGTCGACCTCGATCCCGATCCGCACGAACGCGTCGGCCAGGTCCTGGGGCGTGACCTCGGCACCCACGTCGAGGTGCTCGGTCAGCCAGCTCACCGGGACTCGCACTACGCCTCCGTTCCGAAGGGAAGGGTGAAACGGACGTCGCCCTCGACCATGTCGCGCATGTCCGGGATGCCGTTGCGGAACTGCAGGGTCCGCTCGATGCCCATGCCGAACGCGAAGCCCGAGTACACCTCGGGGTCGACGCCGCAGGCACGCAGCACGTTCGGGTTGACCATGCCGCAGCCGCCCCATTCGACCCAGCCGGGGCCGCCCTTCTTCTCCTCGAACCACACGTCGACCTCGGCCGACGGCTCGGTGAAGGGGAAGAAGTGCGGACGCAGGCGGGTTTTGGAGTTCTCGCCGAACATGGTGCGCGCGAACGCGTCGAGCGTGCCCTTGAGGTGCGCCATGGTGATGCCCTTGTCCACGGCGAGGCCTTCGACCTGGGTGAACACCGGGGTGTGCGTCGAGTCCAGCTCGTCGGTGCGGTAGGTGCGGCCGGGGCACACCACGTACACCGGCAGGTCGCGGTGGAGCAGGCTGCGGGCCTGCACCGGCGAGGTGTGCGTACGCAGCACCAGGCCGGAGTCCTCCTCGCCGACGTAGAAGGTGTCCTGCAACTGGCGCGCGGGGTGGTCCTTGCCGAAGTTCAGCGCGTCGAAGTTGAACCACTCGGCCTCGAGCTCGGGACCCTCGGCGACCTCGTAGCCCATGGCGATGAAGGCGTCGGCGACGCGGTCGGACAGGGTCGCGATCGGGTGCCGGGCGCCGCGCGGGATCTGGTCCCACGGCAGCGTGACGTCGACGGCCTCCGCTCCCAGCACGTGCTCGTCCCGCGCGGCCTGCAGCACGGTGCGGCGCGCGTCGAAGGCGGCCTGGATCGCCTGGCGTGCCTCGTTGACCCGCTTGCCCGCCTCGGCCTTCTCCTGCTTGGGCAGGCCGCCGATCTCCCGGCGCGCGAGCATCAGCGGCGCGTGATCACCGAGGTGGGCCGGCTTGACGGCGGCGAGCGCGTCCAGGTCGGCCGCGGCCGCGAAGGCCTCTTCGGCCGCCTTGATCGCCGCGCGCAGGGTTTCCGGTGCGAGCACCTCGACCGGCTTGTCTGTGGCTCCGGACATGACTCCTCGGCGTCCACTGGGACTGGTTGGGCGGCGGCACGCGGGCGGGAAGCCGCACGTGCACATCGGGCAGCCCAGTCTAGGGGATCGGCCCCCCGGCCCAGCCGCTCACCCTCCGCTTCCGGAGCGGTCGCGCCGGATCACCGCGCCCGGCCCCGGCGCCGCGCCGAAGATCGGGTGACCCACCAGGTGTCGGCGCGGCGGGGAATTCCGCCGCAGGCCAACGGCGGCCGGCGGCTCAGCCGATGACAGGCCGGCCTCCGGGCGACCCGGCGGCTGACGGGCCGGGCGGACGCGGGCGCGCCAGGCGGAGACGGGCGCGGCCGGGCCGAGGCTGGCGGAGGCGGGCGGACCAGCGGCGACGGGGCGGTGCGGGGAGCGGGGACTTGATGGAGGGCAGGTCGCCGGGCAGCGACGGAGGGCCGTACCGGTCGGGGGATGGAACTCGGGCGGAGGGCAACTCCCTCTGGCACCGGCGCAGTTCGAGCCCCTCTGGCACCGGCGCAGTTCGAGCGGCCGGACCTCAGTGGTGAGGCTCGGGCGCCGGCGAGTGCCGGCCGCCTGGCAAAGCCGGGTGGGCAATCTGACGGAGCTGGCCTGCACCACAAAGGCCAGACGCGGGAACCAAGCGGCGCAACACCCGGCACGGAAACCAACTGGGCGAGCCGAAACCAAGGGGAGGCCGAAAGGTGCGGCGAGCGGAGTGCGGTCCGTTGGCTGAAGGGCCGGGCGTCAGCGGTGGGTGGCCATCGCGGCGGTGTAGACGCAGACGGCGGCCGCGGTGGCCAGGTTGAGGCTTTCCGCCTTGCCGTACAAGGGGATCTTCACTGCGGCGTCGGCGGCGGCGAGGACGTCGGCGGGGAGGCCGTGGGCCTCGTTGCCGAAGATCCAGGCCGTGGGGGCGTCGAAGGTGACCGTTTCCAGCGAGGTTTCCGCGTAGCCGTGGGCGGCCAGGGTGCGCAGGCCGGCGGTCTTCAGGGCATCCAGCACCGCCGAAACGTCGTGCGTGCGGGCGATCGGGACGTGGAAGGTGCTGCCGGCGGCGGCGCGGACGCTCTTGCCGTTGTGCGGGTCGACCGTGTCGCCCGCCAGGATCACGGCGTCGGCGCCCGCGGCGTCGGCCACGCGGACCACCGTGCCCGCGTTGCCGGGCTCCGCGACGTCCACCAGGACGACCACGAGCCGGGCACCGGGCAGCACTGTCTCCAGTGGACGGTCGACCAGGGAGCAGACGGCCACCAGGCCTTGCGGGGTCACGGTTTCCGAGAGGCCGTCGGCCGCGCGGTCGGTGATCGGCGAGATCCGGACACCCGCGTCGGCGGCCGCGGCGGACAGCGCGGGGTGGGCTGCGGCGGCGCGCTCGGTGACGAACAGCTCGTGCACCGTGCCGTAGGCCAGCGCGGCCTCGACCGCGTTGGCGCCCTCGGCCAGGAAACGGCCGGTCTTGTCCCGTTCCGCACGCCGCGTCAGCTTGCGCGCAGCAACGACCCGGGGGGTCCGTTCGGTGAACGGCTCCGCCCCGGGTCGCTGAGAACTGCCGGTCAGGCCGACTTCGCTTCGCCGGTGTTGACGTTCGCCTTGGCGAGCTCGGCGAGCGCCGTGAAGGCGGTGGCGTCGTTGACCGCGAGGTCCGCGAGGATCTTGCGGTCGACCTCGACACCCGCGGCCTTCAGGCCCTGGATGAACCGGTTGTAGGTCACGCCGTTGGCACGAGCGGCCGCGTTGATACGGGTGATCCACAGCTGGCGGAAGTCACCCTTGCGCGCACGGCGGTCGCGGTAGGCGTAGTTGAGCGAGTGAAGCGTCTGCTCCTTGGCCTTGCGGTACAGCCGCGAACGCTGGCCGCGGTAGCCGCTGGCCAGTTCGAGAGTTGCGCGACGCTTCTTCTGGGCGTTGACCGCCCGCTTGACGCGTGCCACTGGTCCATCCTGTCGGTTTCGGGGGGCGCGGAGACCCCGGGGTGATTGGTACGGGTAAGGCGGAGAGTCAGATCCCGAGCAGGCGCTTGACCCGGCCGGCCTCGGTCTTGGCGAGCTCCGTGGTGCCCTCGAGACGGCGGGTGAGGCGGTTGGACTTCTTCTCCATCAGGTGGCGGCGGCCGGCCTTCTGGCGGCGCAGCTTGCCCGTGCCCGTCACGCGGATCCGCTTGGACGTGCCCTTGTGCGTCTTCATCTTCGGCATGGTTTGTCCTCTTCCGTGCGGCGGCACACCGGGTCCACCGGTGTGCCGCTGACTGTGCTGGTCGGCGCTGGAGGCGGTTACGCCTCGGGAGCCTCGGCCTTGACGGCCTTCGGCTTCACGTTCTTGTGCGGGGCCAGCACCATGATCATGTTGCGACCGTCCTGCTTGGGCGACGATTCCACGAAGCCCAGCTCGGTCACGTCGTCGGCGAGCTTCTGCAGCAGCCGGAAACCGAGCTCCGGCCGGGACTGCTCACGCCCACGGAACATGATCGTGACCTTGACCTTGTTGCCGGCCGCCAGGAACCGCGACACGTGACCCTTCTTGGTCTCGTAGTCGTGCTGGTCGATCTTCGGCCGCAGCTTCTGTTCCTTGATGACGGTCAGCTGCTGGTTGCGGCGGGACTCGCGGGCCTTCTGCGCGCTCTCGTACTTGAACTTGCCGAAGTCCATGAGCTTGCAGACCGGTGGACGAGCCATCGGGGCGACCTCGACCAGATCCAGATCGGCCTCGGCAGCCAACTCGAGAGCCTTGCCGATCGGCACGATGCCGACCTGCTCGCCCTCGGGGCCGACGAGTCGGACCTCAGGTACACGAATCCGGTCGTTGATCCTAGGTTCGGAACTAATGAGACCTCCTTGGTCGTTTCGGCGCGGGCCACTGCGGCAAGCTGATTCGCCGACCACGGCTCGTCAGCAATGACGAAGGCCCCGCTGCGACTACGCGCACGGGGCCCGATTCCG
>DASXYS010000172.1:0-18900 GCA_036502365.1 Amycolatopsis sp. | reverse complement strand
CGTGCAGTCCGCCCGCCTGGTCCGGCTCACGGCCGAGCCCGAGGGCACGACCTGGAGCGCGGACGGCACCGTGCTGATCACCGGCGGTACCGGTGGTCTCGGCGCGCAGGTCGCGCGGCACCTCGTCACCACCCACGGCGTCCGCTCGTTGCTGCTGCTCAGCCGCCGTGGCGCCGACGCGCCGGGCGCGGCCGAGCTGGTCGACGAGCTGACCGGATTGGGCGCCACGGTGGAGGTCGTCGCCTGTGACGTCACCAAGAAGCGCGCGCTGACGGCCGCGCTGAAGAAGGTCCCGGCCGACCAGCCGCTGTCGGCCGTCGTGCACACCGCCGGGATCCTCGACAACGCCATGATCGGCACGCTCACCGAGGCGCAGCTGGACGCCGTGGTCGCGCCGAAGCTCGACGCCGCCTGGGCACTGCACGAGCTGACCGCGGAGCTGGACCTCACCGCGTTTGTCCTGTTCTCCTCCTCGGCCGGTCTGGTCGACGGCGCGGGCCAGGCGAATTACGCGGCGGGCAACACCTTCCTCGACGCACTGGCCACGCACCGCCGCGAAATCGGCCTGCCGGCCACTTCGCTGGCTTGGGGTCTGTGGTCACCCGATTCCGGGGCCGCGCTCGGCATGGGCGCCACACTGTCCGAAGTGGACCGGAACCGGATCGCGCGGCTGGGCCTGGCCCCGCTGACGGTCTCGGAAAGCCTGGCCGCGCTCGACGCGGCGCTGGTCACGGGAGCGCCGGCCGTGGTGCCGACCCGCGTCGACCGCGCCGCGCTGCGGGCTCGGGGCGAGGACGTCCCGGCGCTGCTGCGTGGCCTGGCTCCCGCCGGCCGCCGTCGCATCGCCGCCGCCGTCCCGGCCGGGGAGCTGACGCCGGAGCAGCAGTTCGCCGAGCGGTTCGCGCACCTCACCGAGGCCGACCGCGACCGCGCGATCCTGGACCTGGTGCGCACCCACGTCGCGGCCGTGCTCGGGCACGACAGCGCCGAAGCGATCAGCCCGGCCCGCCCGTTCGGCGAGATCGGTTTCGACTCCCTCGCCGCGGTCGAGCTGCGCAACGTGCTCGACTCCGTCACCGGTCTTCGGCTGCCCGCCACGCTGGTGTTCGACTACCCGACGCCGCGCGCGCTGGCCGAGTACATCGTCACGCGGCTGGTCGGCTTGGCCCCGGCGAAGCCGATCGCGCCGGTCACCACCGCGGACCCGGAAGAGCCGATCGCCATCGTCGGCATCGCCTGCCGTTACCCCGGCGGGGTCGGCTCGCCGGAGGACCTGTGGCGGATGGTGGCCGACGGCGAGGAGGCGCTCACCCCGTTCCCGGCCGACCGCGGCTGGAACGTCGACGCGCTGTACGACCCCGAGCCCGGCAAACCCGGCCACAGCTACGTGAAGCACGGTGCCTTCCTGCACGACGCCGCCGAGTTCGACGCCGACTTCTTCGAGATCAGCCCGCGCGAGGCGCAGGCCATGGACCCGCAGCAGCGGCTGCTGCTCGAGGTCTCGTGGGAGGCGTTCGAGCGGGCCGGCATCGACCCGGTTTCGTTGCGTGGCAGCGCAACCGGCGTGTTCGCCGGCGTGATGTACCACGACTGGGGGACCCGGCTCGGCACCGTTTCCGACGACATCGCCGGTTACCTCGGCAACGGCAGCCTCGCCAGCGTCGTCTCCGGCCGCGTGTCCTACGCGCTGGGGCTGGAGGGCCCGACCGTCACGGTCGATACCGCGTGCTCCTCGTCGCTGGTCGCCCTGCACTGGGCGGTCCAGGCGCTGCGCCGCGGCGAGTGCACGCTCGCGCTGGCCGGCGGCGTCACGGTGATGTCCACTCCGGACACTTTCGTCGACTTCAGCCGTCAGCGCGGCCTCTCCGCCGACGGCCGCTGCCGCTCGTTCGCCGACGGGGCCGACGGCACCGGCTGGGGCGAGGGCGCGGGCATGCTGCTCGTCGAGCGCCTTTCCGACGCCCGCCGAAACGGCCACCCGGTGCTCGCGCTGCTGCGCGGTTCCGCGGTGAACCACGACGGCGCGTCCAACGGCCTGACCGCCCCGAACGGCCCCTCGCAGCAGCGCGTGATCGCCAAGGCGCTGGCCGACGCCGGGCTCGAGGCGTCCGAAGTGGACGCAGTCGAGGGCCACGGCACCGCCACCACCCTGGGCGACCCGATCGAGGCGCAGGCCCTGCTGGCGACCTACGGGCAGGACCGGGCCGGCGAGCAGCCGCTGTGGCTGGGCTCGATCAAGTCCAACATCGGGCACACACAGGCTGCCGCCGGCGTCGCCGGGATCATCAAGATGGTCATGGCGATGCAGCACGAGCAGCTGCCGCGCACGCTGCATGTGGACCGTCCGTCCACTGTGGTCGATTGGGAGTCCGGCGCCGTCCGGCTGCTCACCGAGCCGCAGGAGTGGTCGGACGGCGGGCACCCGCGCCGCGCCGCCGTTTCGTCGTTCGGCATCAGCGGCACCAACGCGCACGTGATCCTGGAACAGGCCCCGGCCGACGCGGTGGTGGAACAGCCCATCGAGCCACTGGCCACTGAATTGCTGCCCGGCGCCGTCGTCCCG
This sequence comes from Amycolatopsis sp., assembly GCA_036502365.1. GTDB lineage: Bacteria > Actinomycetota > Actinomycetes > Mycobacteriales > Pseudonocardiaceae > Amycolatopsis. Next base: position 16,337 of record DASXYS010000172.1, on the reverse strand, counting down.
GTCGCGTTGTCCGGCCGGACCGCCGCCGCGGTGCGCGGCCAGGCCGCCAAGCTGCGTGCTTTTGTCGCCGATCACGAGGATCTCGACGTCGCCGAGCTGGCGCGTTCGCTGGCCTCGACCCGTGCGGCGCTGGAGCATCGTGCGGTGATCGTGGCCGGGACCGCCGCCGAACTGGCCGACGGACTGGACGCACTCGCCACTGGTATGCCCGCCGCCACCGGCAGCACGACCGTCACCGGCAACACAGCCGACCCCGGCAGCGATACAGCCAAGGTCGCCTTCCTGTTCTCCGGCCAGGGCGCACAACGCGTGGGCATGGGGCAGGAGTTGTACGCGGCGTACCCGGTGTTCGCGGAGGCGTTCGACGCCGTCTGCGCCGCCATCGACCCGCTGCTGGACGTGCCGCTGCGCGACGTCGTCTTCGGCACCACGGCGCTGGCCAACCGCGGGCTGCTGGATCAGACGCAGTACACGCAGACCGGCCTGTTCGCCATCGAGGTCGCGTTGTTCCGCCTGGTCGAGTCATGGGGAATCATCCCGGACGCGCTGGCCGGGCACTCGATCGGCGAGCTGGCCGCGGCGCACGTGGCCGGGGTTCTTTCGCTGGCCGACGCCGCCACGTTGGTCGCCGCTCGTGGCCGGCTGATGGGTTCGCTGAGCGAGCCGCCGGGCGCGATGGTTTCGCTCGCCACCTCCGAGGAGGCGGCGCGGGCGCTGCTGGCCGGGCACGAGGACGAGGCGAGTGTCGCCGCGGTCAACGGTCCCGCGTCCGTGGTCGTCTCCGGAGTCGACGAGGTGGTCTCCGGCATCGAGCGCGAGGCCTCGGCGGCCGGCATCCAGACCCGCCGGCTGCGCGTGAGCCACGCGTTCCACTCGCCGCTGATGGCGCCGATGCTGGCGGAGTTCCGCACCGTGGCCGAGAGCCTTTCCTTTGCCGCGCCTCGAATTCCGATCGTCTCGACCGTCACCGGCCGCCTCGCGACCGAAGACGAGCTGCGCTCACCGGAGTACTGGGTCACCCACGTCCGCGAGGCCGTGCGCTTCGGCGACGCGGTGGCGGCCATCGAGGCCGCCGGGGCGCGGACGTTCCTGGAGCTGGGACCGGACAGCGTGCTGTCCGTGCTCGGCCCGCAGAGCGTGCCGGACCCCGACGCGGTGGCGTTCGTGGCGCTCGGGCGCCGGGACACCGACGAGGTCCGGACGGTGCTCGCCGCCGTCGGCCGGCTGCACACCCGCGGCGCCGCGGCGCTCGGCAAGCTGCTCGGTGACGGCCCGGTCCGGCTCGACCTGCCGACCTATGCCTTCCAGCGCAAGCGTTACTGGCTGGATGCCACGCCGTCCGGCGACGTGACGTCGGTGGGCCAGCAGCCGCTGGCGCACCCGATGCTGGGCGCGGTCGTTCCCCTGTCCGGTTCGGACACCACGGTGCTCACCGGCCGGCTGTCGGCCGAGTCCGTGCCGTGGCTGGCCGACCACGTGGTGAAGGGCGCGATCCTGGTGCCCGGCACCGGGTTCGTCGAGCTGGCCATCGCGGCCGGCGACCAGGTCGGGCATCCGACGGTCGAAGAATTGACGCTGCAGGCGCCGCTCGTGCTGCCGCCGGGCGAGGCGGTCGCGCTGCAGGTGGTGGTCGGCCCCGCGGCCGAGGACCGCCGTCCGATCACGGTCTTCTCCCGTCCCGCCGGAGCGGCTGACGGCGAGTGGACCCAGCACGCCCTAGGCACGCTGTCCGCGGCGCCGCGGCCCGAGCCCGCCGGGCTCACCGAGTGGCCGCCGGCCGGCGCGAACGTCATCGGAGTCGAAGGCGCGTACGAGCGGCTGAACGACCGCGGTTACGGCTACGGCCCGTCGTTCCAGGGCCTCAAGGCCGCCTGGCGCCGGGGCAACGAGGTGTTCGCCGAGGTCGCGCTGCCGGACCCGGCGGCGTCCGCGGCGGGCGCGTACGGCCTGCACCCGGCCCTGCTCGACATCGCCATGCACGCCGACCTGCTCGGGGACCCGGACGGCTCGACGCTGCTGCCGTTCGTGTGGAACGAGGTCACGCTGCACGCGGTCGGCGCTTCGGTGCTGCGAGTGCGGATCGTCCGGCTGGACGGTGACGAGGTGTCGGCCATCGAGGTGGCCGACAGCGAGGGCCGCCCGGTCGCGACCGTCGGCTCGCTGGTTTCGCGTCCGGTGCACAAGGAATTGTCCGCACCGGTCGCCGACTCGACGGACGGCTCGCTGCTGAAGATCGCCTGGCAGCCGGTTTCCGTGCCTTCGGCCGAGGCGGGCGACGTGGTCGCGGTCGGCCGCGGCCGGGTCGGGGTGGCGGCCACCTACGCCGGTTTCGCGGACCTCGTCGGGGCGGTCGACCGCGGTGAGCCGGTGCCGGAGCTGGTCACGCTGACTGTGCCTTCGGTCGAGGCCGACGTACCGGAAACGGCCCGCGCGAACACCGCGTGGCTGCTCGCCGAGATCCAGGCCTGGCTGGCCGAGGGCCGGTTCGCGGGCACGAAGCTGGCCGTGGTGACCCGCGACGCGGTGCCCGCGGGTGAGTCCACTGTGGACGTCACCCAGGGGCTGCTGTGGGGCCTGGTCCGCGGGGCTCAGGCCGAGCACCCGGGCCGGGTGTTCCTGGTCGACGCCGACGCCGAGACCTCCGTGGAGACCATCGCCGCGGTGATCGCGTCCGGCGAACCGGAGTCCGCCGTTCGCGCGGGCTCGGTGCTGGTGCCGCGGTATGCCCGGACCGAGTCCGAAGGCGCTTCGCCGTGGCGGGCGGACGGCACGGTGCTCATCACCGGCGGCACCGGGGGGCTGGGCAGCCTGCTGGCCCGGTACCTGGTGGCCGAGCACGGCGTCACGAACCTGCTGCTGACCAGCCGTCGTGGGCTCGAGGCGCCCGGCGCGGCCCAGCTGGTGGAGGAGCTTTCCGAACTTGGCGCGAAGGTGACGGTCGCGGCTTGCGACGTCGCCGACCGGGCCGCGGCGGAGGCCCTGATCGCCGGGGTGCCTGCCGATGCGCCGCTCACCGCGGTGGTGCACGCGGCCGGCACGGCGGACAGCGGGGTCTTCGATTCGCTCACCGCTGCGCAGGCGGACGCGGTACTGCGGCCCAAGGTGGACGCGGCTTGGCACCTGCACGAACTAACTGCCGGACTGTCGGCGTTTGTCCTGTTCTCCTCGGCCGGCGGTCAGGTGCTGCCCGCGGGCCAGGCGAACTACGCGGCCGCGAACGCGTTCCTCGACGGCCTCGCCGAGCACCGCCGGGCCCACGGCCTGCCGGCGACGGCGCTGGCCTGGGGCCTGTGGGCGGAGAACACCGGGCTGGGCGGCGACCTGGCCGAGGCGGACCTGGCGCGGATGGCTCGCCTGGGCCTGCCCGCGGTCACCGCGGAACAGGGGCTCGCGCTGTTCGACGCGGCCGTTTCGGCTGACGAAGCCGTGATCGCTCCGCTGCGCGTGGACGTCCCGGCGCTGCGGGCCCGCACCGACGAGCTTCCGGCTCTGCTGCGCGGTTTCGTCCCGCCGAAGGCCCGCCGCGTCGCGAAGGCGGCGAAGGCCAGCGACAACGCGCTGGCCGCCGAACTGGCCGGGCTGGTCGAGAGCGAGCGCGACCGCGTGCTGCTGGACATCGTCCGCACGCAGGTGGCGACCGTGCTCGGCTACGCGGACAAGTCCGAAGTGGACGGAACCCGCGCGTTCAAGGAGCTGGGCTTCGACTCGCTGGCCGCGGTGGAGCTGCGCAACCTGCTCGGCACCGCCACCGGCCTCTCGCTGCCCGCGACGCTGATCTTCGACCACCCGACCGCCAAGGCGGTGGCCGACTTCGTCAAGGGCAAGCTGCTGGGTGTTTCAGGAAGCAGCGCGGTCGCGAAGGTCCCCGCTACGACCACCCGGACCAACGCGTCCATGCAGGAGCCGATCGCGATCGTCGGCATGGCCTGCCGCTACCCCGGTGGCGTCCGGTCGCCGGAGGACCTGTGGCAGCTGCTCGTGGACGAGGTCGACGCGACCAGCGGCTTCCCGACCAACCGCGGCTGGGACACCGAGGGCATTTACGACCCCGAGCGCGGCAAGCGCGGGAAGACCTACGCCAACCGGGGCGGCTTCCTGCACGACGCGGCCGAGTTCGACCCGGCGTTCTTCGGCATCGGCCCGCGTGAGGCGCTGGCCATGGACCCGCAGCAGCGGCTCCTGCTGGCGACCGCGTGGGAGGCCATCGAGCGGGCGGGCATCGACCCGACCGTGCTGCGCGGCAGCCTGACCGGCGTCTTCGCCGGCGCCATGTACGACGACTACGGCAGCCGCGTCCCCGGCGCGCCCGCCGACGTCGCCGCCTACATCCCCAACGGCAGCTCGGGCGCGGTCGTCTCCGGCCGCATCTCCTACCTGCTCGGGCTGGAAGGCCCGTGCATGACGGTCGACACGGCGTGCTCGTCCTCGCTGGTCACGCTGCACCTCGCGGTGCAGGCGCTGCGGGCGGGGGAGTGCGGGCTGGCACTGGCCGGCGGGGTCACGGTGCTCTCGCAGTCGGACCTGTTCGTGGACTCCAGCCGTCAGGGCGTGCTCTCACCCGACGGCCGGTCGAAGTCCTTCTCAGCCGCCTCCGACGGGGTGGGCTGGGCCGAGGGCGCGGGCCTGCTCCTGCTGGAGCGGCTCTCGGACGCGCAGCGCAACGGGCACGAGGTGCTCGCGGTGATCCGCTCCGGCGCGGTCAACCAGGACGGCGCGTCCAACGGGCTGACCGCGCCGAACGGCCCTTCGCAGGAGCGCGTGATCCACGCGGCGCTCGCTGCGAGCGGCCTCCGGCCGTCCGAAGTGGATGCCGTCGAGGCGCACGGCACCGGCACCAAGCTGGGTGACCCGATCGAAGCGCAGGCGCTGCTGGCCACCTACGGCCAGGACCGGCCCGACGGACACCCGCTGTACCTGGGCTCGGTGAAGTCCAACATCGGCCACGCGCAGGCCGCCGGTGGTGTGGCCGCCGTGATGAAGGTGGTGCAGTCGTTGCGGCACAACATGTTGCCGAAGACGATGCACGTCGACGCGCCCTCGCCCGTTGTCGACTGGACGACCGGCGACATCGAACTGCTGACCGAGGCCCGGCCGTGGCTGCCGAACGGCAGGCCGCGCCGGGCGGGCGTCTCGTCCTTCGGTATCAGCGGGACCAACGCGCACCTCATCGTCGAAGAGGCACCCCCGTCCACTGTGGAGGAACCGCGCCGGACGGCTCCGCGGCTTCCGGTGGTCCCGCTGCCGATCGCCGGCGCGGCGGACACCGCGCTCGCCGACCAGGCGGGCCGGCTGGCCGGGCACCTGCGGGCCAACCCGGAACTGGACCTGACCGACGTCGGGTACTCGCTCGCCACCGGCCGGGCGGCGCTCGACTACCGCTCGGTGGTGCTGGCGGCCGACCGCGAAGCCGCGCTGAAGGCGCTCGACGGCCTGGCCGGCGGGCAAACCCCGGCGAGCACCGTGACCGGCACGGTCAGCGCGGCCGACCTGACCGCGTTCCTCTTCACCGGCCAGGGCGCGCAGCAGCCCGGCATGGGCCGCGGGCTGTACGAGGTCTTCCCGGCCTTCGCCGGCGCGTTCGACGAGGCTTGTGGTCTCTTCGACGCCGAGCTCGAGGTCTCGCTGAAGCAGGTGATCTGGGCCGAGAAGGACTCGGCGGACGGGCAGCTGCTGAACCAGACCGCGTACACGCAGTGCGCGCTGTTCGCGATCGAGGTGGCGCTGTACCGGCTGGTCGAATCGTGGGGCGTCACGCCGGACTACGTGGCCGGGCACTCGATCGGCGAACTGGCCGCGGCGCACGTCGCCGGGGTGTTCTCGCTGGCCGACGCCTGCTCACTGGTCGCCGCTCGTGGCCGTCTCATGCAGGCGCTCCCGGCTGGGGGTGCCATGGCCGCGATTGCCGCGACCGAAGCGGAGGTTCGTGAGTCGCTGCCGTCCGGTGTGGACATCGCCGCGGTCAACAGCCCGCGTTCGGTGGTCATCTCCGGTCCCGAGGCCGCGGTCCAGGCGGCCGTGGCGGTCTTCTCCGAAGCCGGACGGCGGACGAAGCAGCTGGCCGTCTCGCACGCCTTCCACTCGACGCTGATGGAGCCGATACTGGCCGAGTTCCGCGAGGTCGCGGTCCGGCTTTCCTATGCGGCACCGGCGGTACCGGTCGTGTCGAACGTGACTGGCCGGATCGCCACGGCGGAGCAGCTGTGCTCGCCCGAATACTGGGTGGGCCACGTGCGGGAGGCCGTCCGGTTCGCCGACGGCGTCGCCACGCTGCTGACGGCCGGCGTCACCCGGTTCGTGGAGCTGGGCCCGGACGCGGTGCTCACGGGCATGGCCCGCGAGTGCGATACGGCGGGGGCGGCCCGGCCGGACCGCGTTGTCGGCGTGCCGGCGCTGCGCCGGGGCCGCGCCGAGGTGCCGACCCTGTTCACCGCGCTCGCCACGCTGTACTCGCGGGGCGCGAAGATCGACTGGCGGGCCGTCTACACGGGTCGCGGCGCGTCCACTGTGGACCTGCCGACCTATGCGTTCCAGAACAAGTCCTACTGGCTCGACGCCACCAAACCGACCGGTGACGTGACCTCGCTCGGCGCGAAGTCCGCCGCGCACCCGCTGCTGGGCGCGCTGGTGGAGCTGCCCGGCGGCGGCGCGGTGCTGACCGGACGGCTCGCGGTGGACACCCAGGGCTGGCTGGCCGACCACGTGATCATGGGCCGGACCATGCTGCCCGGTGCGGCGTTCGTCGAGCTGGCCCTGCACGCCGGGGACCAGGTCGGCTGCGACGTGCTGGACGAGCTGACCCAGCAGGCGCCGTTGTTGCTGCCGGAAAAGGGCGGGGTCGACCTCCGCGTGGTGGTCGGCGCACCCGGCGCCGGCGGCACCCGGGAGCTGTCGGTGCACTCGCGCACCGAGGAGCCCGGCGCGGCCTGGACGCAGCACGCGGCGGGCACGTTGGCCACCGGGGCGCGGCCCGACGAGTTCGACCTGACGGCGTGGCCGCCCTCCGGCGCCGAGTCCGTGGACCTGACCGGGCTGTACGACGACCTGGCCGGGCTGGGCTTCGGCTACGGGCCGACGTTCCGCAACCTGAAGGCCGTCTGGCTGCGCGAAGGCGCTCGGGGGACCGAGGTCTTCGCCGAGGTCGCGCTGCCCGAGGGCACGCCGGTCAGTGATTTCGGCTTGCACCCGGGGCTGCTCGACTCGGCGCTGGGCGCGACGGACTACCTGATCCCGGGCGGCCCGAAGGCGCTGACCGAGACCACCATCCCGTTCGCGTGGAACCGGGTCTCGCTGCAGGCGTCCGGCGCGACGGCGCTGCGGGTGCTGGTGCGCAAGGACGTCACCGGCTCCTCGCTGGCGCTGGCCGACGCGGCCGGCAACCCGGTGGCATGGATCGAATCGCTGGTGACGCGGCCGGTGTCGGAGGGCCAGCTCGGCGCGAAGGTGCCCGACTCGCTCTACCGGATCGACTGGCAGCCGGCGGCGGGCGTCCGGCCGGCCGGCTCGCTCGAGGGCTGGGCCGTGCTCGGGTCCGACGATCTCGGTCTCGGCGTGCCGGTGCTGGACAGTGCCGATCTTGAGAGGGCCGAGCCGTTCGACGTGCTGGTCCTGCCGGTCAGACCAGGCTCGGGTGACGTGCCCGCGCAGGTCCGTGGCGCCGTGCACCAGACGCTGGCACAGCTGCAATCCTGGCTGGCCGACGAACGGTTCGCGGACGGCAAGCTGATTGTCCTGACCCGCGCCGCAGTGTCCACTGAGGATGGTCCCGACCTGGCTCAGGCTCCGGTCTGGGGCCTGGTGCGGGCCGCCCAAGCCGAGAACCCCGGCCGGATCCAGCTGGTCGACGTGGACGCGGCGGCCTCCTCGGTGCGGGCGCTGCCCGCGGTGGTGGCTTCGGCCGAGCCGGAGGCGATCGTCCGCGACGGCGAGGTCCGCGTGCCGCGGCTGGCCAAGGTGACAACGCTCGGCGAACCCGCGGCGTGGGACCCGGACGGCACGGTACTGATCACCGGTGGCGCCGGGCTGCTCGGCGGGCTGCTGGCCCGTCACCTGGTGGACCACGGCGCCCGTAACCTCCTGCTGACCAGCCGCAAGGGCCTGGACACGCCGGGGGCGAAGGAGCTGGCCGACGAGCTGACGGAGCGGGGCGCCCAGGTGACGGTCGCGGCCTGCGACGTCACCGACCGCGCCGTGCTGGCCGAGCTGATCGGTTCGATCGGCGCGGAACTCACCGCGGTGGTGCACGCCGCGGGCCAGATGGACAGCGCCGTGCTCAGCGCGCTCACCCCGGAGCAGGTCGACAATGTGCTGCGCCCCAAGGTGGACGCGGCCTGGCACCTGCACGAGCTGACTGCGGATCTCGACCTGGGCGGGTTCGTCCTGTACTCCTCGGCGGGCGGCCTGCTGCTCGCCGCCGGGCAGGCGAACTACGCGGCGGGCAACGTCTTCCTCGACGCGCTGGCCGAGTACCGGGCGGCTCGCGGACTGCCGGCGACCTCGCTGGCCTGGGGCCCGTGGCAGGGCACCGGCGGTGCGGTGGACCTGGCGCACATCGCCCGGTCCGGCGTCGCGGAGCTGTCCGCGGCCGAGGGCCTCGCGCTGTTCGACGCCGCGCTCGCGGCCGGCGAGCCGGTGCTGGTGCCGGTGAAGCTCGCCGAATTGCGGGACGTCGACGCGGTGGCCCCGCTGCTGCGTGGCCTGGTCACGGCGGCCCCACGCCGGGTCGCCGCGGCGGCCGGACCGCAGACGGCGGCGCCGGTGGCCGGGTTCGCGGACCGGCTGGTCACGCTGTCGCCGGACGAGCGGGAGACGGCGGCGGTGGAGCTGGTGCGTGAGCACGCGGCGGCTGTTCTCGGCTACGACGACGCTTCGGCGGTCGGCGTCGAGAAGGGCTTCACCGACCTGGGCATCGACTCGCTGGCGGCGCTGGAACTGCGCAACCGGCTCGGCGCCGCCAGCGGGCTGCGCCTGCCGGCCACGCTGATCTTCGACTACCCGAGCCCCGTGCCGCTGGCCAAGCACCTGCTCGCCGAGCTGCTGCCGGAGATCGGCTCTGTTGTCGAAGAGCAGGCTGGTGAAGAAACGGCGGCCGAAGAAACAGCACAGCCCGAGGACGCCGTGAGCGCGGTGGCCTCGATGGACCTGGCCGACCTGGTCCGGTCCGCGATGGGCGGGAACCCGACCGACGAACGAGGTGAGTCCGAGTGACGCAGTCACCCAGCACGCAGCCGTCGACCGAGCAGATCGTCGCCGCCCTGCGCCAGTCCATGGCGGACAACGAACAGCTCAAGGCGGACAACCGGAAGCTCGCCGCGGCGACAACCGAGCCGATCGCGATCATCGGCATGGGCTGCCGGTTCCCCGGCGGGGTGACCACGCCCGCGCAGCTGTGGGACCTCGTCGCCGGCGGCACGGACGCGATCGGCGAGTTCCCGGAGGACCGCGGCTGGGACACCGCCGCGCTGTTCGACCCCGCCGGCCCGCCCGGCACGACTTACTCGAAGGAGGGCGGTTTCCTCTACCAGGCCGCCGACTTCGAGCCGGAGTTCTTCGGGATCTCGCCCCGTGAGGCGCTCACGCTCGATCCCCAGCAGCGGGTGCTGCTGGAGACGGCGTGGGAGGCGGTGGAGCGCGCCGGGATCGTGCCGTCGACGCTGCGCGGTTCGAAGACCGGCGTGTTCGCCGGCGTGATGTACCACGACTACGGCGCGGGCAGCAGTGACGGCAGCCTGATCTCCGGCCGCGTCTCCTACACCCTCGGGCTGGAAGGCCCGTCGGTGTCGGTGGACACGGCGTGCTCGTCTTCGCTGGTGGCCATGCACTGGGCGGCGCAGGCCCTGCGCCGCGGGGAGTGTTCGCTGGCGCTGGCCGGTGGCGTGACCGTGATGGTGACGCCGGACATGTTCGTCTACTTCAGCGAGCAGCACGGGCTTTCCTCGGACGGGCGCTGCAAGGCGTTCGGCAGCGGCGCCGACGGCGTCGGCTGCTCCGAGGGCGCCGGAATGCTGTTGCTGGAACGGCTTTCCGACGCTCGCCGCAACGGCCACCACGTGCTTGCGGTGCTGCGCGGCAGCGCGGTGAACTCGGACGGCGCGTCGAGCGGCATCACCGTGCCGAACGGGCCCGCGCAGCAGCGCGTGATCCGCGCGGCGCTGGCCGACGCCGGACTAGGACTGTCCGATGTGGACGCCGTCGAGGCGCACGGCACCGGCACGAAGCTGGGCGACCCGATCGAGGCGCAGGCGCTGATCTCCACCTACGGCAAGGTGGCCACGCCGGAGCGACCGCTGCACGTCGGTTCGTTCAAGTCGAACGTCGGCCACACCCAGGCGGCCGCCGGGGTCGGCGGCGTGATCAAGATGGTGGAGGCGCTGCGGCGCGGCGTCCTCCCTCGCACGTTGCACGCGGAAGAGCCGTCGCCGCACGTCGAATGGACGGACACGGTCTCGCTGCTCAGCGAGCAGCGGCCGTGGCCGGAGACCGGGCGGGCCCGGCGGGCCGGGGTGTCGTCGTTCGGCATCAGCGGGACCAACGCGCATGTGATCGTCGAGCAGGGTGACCCCGCTCCGGCAGTCGGGGATGCGGCGGACTCGGCCCCGGTGACCTGGCTCCTGTCCGCCAACGACCCGGAGGCCCTGCGGGCCCAGGCGGGTAGCCTCGCCGGGTTCGCGACGGACGCGTCCACAGTGGACATCGGGTTCTCGCTGGCGACCACCCGCACGCTCGCGGAGCACCGCGCCGGCGTCGTGGCCGCCGACCGGGCCGGCGCGGTGCGGGCGCTCGCCGAGTTCGCGGCGGGCCGGACGGCCGCGGGGATCGTCGGGGGCACTGCCGCGGGCACCGCCGCGGCGGGGCGCACGGCGTTCCTGTTCACCGGCCAGGGCGCGCAGCGCGCCGGGATGGGGCTGGAGCTGGCGGCGGCGTACCCGGCGTTCGCCGAGGTATTCGACCTGGTGGCCGCCGAACTCGACAAGCGCCTGGACGCCCCGCTGCGGACCGTGCTCGGCTCCGGCGAGACCGGGTACACGCAGCCCGCGTTGTTCGCGGTCGAGGTCGCGGTGTTCCGGCTGCTCGAGTCGTGGGGCGTCCAGCCGGACTACCTGCTGGGGCACTCGATCGGCGAGCTGGCCGCGGCGCACGTCGCCGGCGTGCTCTCGCTCGAGGACGCCTGCACGCTGGTGACGGCCCGGGCGCGGTTGATGCAGGCGCTGCCGGCCGGAGGTGCGATGGTCGCCGTGGCGGCGACCGAAGCGGACGTCCTGCCGCTGCTGACCGACGGCGTGTCGATCGCCGCCGTGAACGGGCCGGCGTCCGTGGTGCTCTCCGGTGACGAGGACGCGGTGCTCGCCGTGGCGTCGAAGTTCGAGCAGACTTCGCGGCTGAAGGTTTCGCACGCGTTCCACTCGGTGCTGATGGAGCCGATGCTGGCGGACTTCGCCTTCATCGCCCGGAATCTGACCTATCGCGCGCCGGAGATCCCGATCATCTCCACGGTTTCCCCCGACGCCGACCTGGCCTCGCCGGAGTACTGGGTGGGCCAGGTCCGCGACGCCGTCCGGTTCGCCGACGGGGTCCGCACGCTGCTCGACGCGGGCGTGACGACGTTTGTCGAGGTCGGGCCGAGCGCGGTGCTCACCGCGATGGGGCAGACCTGCCTGGGTGCGGACGAGCAGGCGACGTTCGTGCCGGTGCTGCGCAAGGACCGTCCCGAAGCCGAGACGGCGGCCGCCGCGGTCGCGTCGCTCTTCGTCAGCGGTTCCACTGTGGACTTCCCGGCGTTCTACGCCGGTGGCGCGGTGGTCGAGCTGCCGACGTATGCCTTCCAGCGCAAGCGTTACTGGCTGGAGAACCCGACCGGCGCCCGCGTCCGCGGGGTCACCGAGGTCGGGCAGCTCGACGCCGGGCACCCGCTGCTGGGCGCCGTCGTGGTGGCGGCCGATTCCGGCGGTGTGGTGCTGACCGGCAAGCTTTCGCTGCGGACCCAGACGTGGCTCGCCGACCATCTGGTGCAGGGCTCGGCGCTGTTCCCCGGCACCGCGTTCGTGGAGCTGGCGATCCGGGCCGGTGACGAGGCCGGCTGCGGCCGGCTGGACGAGCTGACGCTCGCGGCCCCGCTGATCCTGCCTGAGCAGGGCGGGACGCGGCTGCAAGTGGTGGTCGGCGCCGCGGACGAGTCCGGTCGCCGCTCGCTGGGCATCTACTCGCAGCCGGACGACGCGCCGTCGGACGAGTGGACGCAACATGGCAGCGGCCGGCTGTCACCTTCGGCCCCGCCGGTGTCTTCGCCGGTGTCGTGGCCGCCGCCGGGCGCGGTCGAGATCGACGTGACCGAGCGCTATGACGAGCTGGCCGATCAGGGCTTCGACTACGGGCCGGTGTTCGCGGGGTTGCGCCGGGCCTGGCGCGCGGGCGACCGACTGGCCGCCGAGGTGGCGCTGCCCGAGCACGTGGACGCGAGCGCGTTCGGCCTGCACCCGGCGTTGCTGGACGCCGCGCTGCACACGATCGGCCTCGCCGGGCCGACCGCGGACGAGGCCGTGCTGCCGTTCGCGTGGTCCGGGGTATCGCTGCACGCGGCCGGGGCACCGAGCCTGCGGGTGCTGATCTCGTCGGAGGTCGAGAACACCGTCTCGCTGACGGCCACGGACCCGGCCGGCGCGCCGGTGCTGACCGTGGAATCGCTGGCGCTGCGGCCGATTGCGGCCGATGCGTTCGCCCCGGCGGCGCGCTCGGCCGTGGACGACTCGCTGTTCCGCGTCGACTGGGTGCCGTGGCCGGGTGAGGCCGCCGCGATCGGGCGGTGCGCCGTGCTGGGCGGACCGGCGTTCGGCCTGCCAGGAGAGTCCTATGTGGACCTGGCCGGCCTGGTGGCCGCGGTCGACGGCGGGGCGGCGGTGCCGGACGTGGTGTTCGCGCCGTTCGTGGCACCGGAATCGGCTTCGCCGCAGGCCGCGCGGGAAGCCGTGCACCGGCTGCTGGCGCTGGCGCAGGCGTGGGTGGGAGAGGAGGCGCTGGCGGCGTCACGGCTGGTCGTGGCCGCGGCCGGCGCGATCGCCACCCGGCCCGAAGAGGGCGCCGAAGACCTGACGCACGCTGGTTTGTGGGGTGTGATCCGGACCGCGCAGCTGGAGTACCCGGACCGTTTCATGGTGGTGGACCTCGACGGCGGCGAGCTGCCGCTGGGCTCGGTGCTCGGCGCGATGTACGCCGACGAGCCGGGGGTCGCCGTCCGGGACGGTGCGGTCCTGGTGCACCGGCTGGCGAAGTTCGTGCCCGCACCGGAGAGCCCGGCTTCGCTTGACCCCGAAGGAACGGTGCTGGTCACCGGGGGTACGGGGGTGCTGGGGCAGCTGATCGCGCGGCACCTGGTTACGGCGTACGGGGTGCGCCACCTCCTGATCACCAGCCGCCGGGGTGCGGCGGCCCCCGGCGCGGCGGAGCTGACCGCCTCGCTGGCGGAGCTGGGTGCCTCGGTCACGATCGAGGCCTGCGATCTGGCCGACCGCGAGGCTGCGGCGGCGTTGATCGCCGGCGTGCCGGCCGAGCACCCGCTGACCGCGGTGATCCACACGGCCGGCGTGGTCGACGACGGTGTGCTGCTCGCGTTGACGCCCGAGCGGATGGACACCGTGCTGCGTCCCAAGGTGGACGCGGCGTGGCACCTGCACGAGCTGACGGCGGAGCTGGACCTGGCGGCCTTCGTGCTGTACTCGTCGGCCGGCGGCACGCTCGGCGCGGCGGGCCAGGCCAACTATTCGGCCGCGAACGTGTTCCTCGACGCGCTGGCCCACCATCGCGCCGCGCTCGGCAAACCCGCCGTATCGCTGGCGTGGGGGCTGTGGTCTGAAGGCGGCATGTCCGGCGAGCTGGCCGAAACGGACCTGATCCGGATGGCCCGCTCGGGCGTGTTCGGGCTGTCGTTCGCGGACGGGCTGGAACTGTTCGACGCGACGTTCGGCACCTCGCAGCCGTCGCTGGTTCCGGTGCGGCTGGACATGTCCGGCCTGCGGGCCGACGCACACGTGCCGGCCATGCTGCGCGGCCTTGCCTCTGGTGCCGCGCGTGGCGGCACGGCCAGGCGCCGCGCCGAGGTCGTCGACGACTCGTGGTCGCGGATCACCGCGCTGCCCGCCGCGGAACGGGGCCGGGCGCTGCTCGACCTCGTCTGCGGCACGGCGGCGGTGGTGCTGGGCCACGAGAAGCGCGACGCGGTGGACCCGCGCAAGGGCTTCATCGAGCTGGGCTTCGACTCGCTGACCGCGATCGAGCTGCGCAACCGGCTGGACACCGTGACGGGCAAGCGCTTGCCGGCCACGCTCATCTTCGACCACCCGTCGGCCGCCGCGCTCGCCGAATTCCTGGGCGAGGGCCTGGCCGACGCGTCGTCCCCGGTGGACTCCCAGCTTTCCGGGCTGGAGGCGGCCCTGCGGGAAGCGGTGCTGGACGAGGCGGGCCGCACGAAGGTCGTGGCCCGCTTGACGGCCCTGATCACCGCCTACTCCGCCGGCGACGACCTGCAGGAAGCCACCGCCGACGAGCTGTTCGCCCTGCTGGACGAGGAACTGGAGGCCAAGGGCTGAGCGGTGCGTAAAGACCCCCGGCTGGACCCCCTCACAGGCGGCCCTTCACCACGCCGTCAGGCCGCCAGGGGGACATGGTTGATGTTGCGTCGTGGCTGCTGCGCCGGGTCGAGCAGAACCGGCGGGATGAACTCCGGCAGCCCGTCGGGCGCGATGCGGACCTTCCACCCGGCGTCGTGCAGGACATGATGGTGGTAGCTGCAGAGCAACACCAGGTTGTCGAGGTCGGTGGTGCCGCCGTTGGCCCAATGGACGATGTGGTGGCCCTCGCAGTGCTTCGGCGGTCTTCGACAGCCCGGGAACGCGCAACCACGGTCGCGTAAGGACAGTGCTTGCCGCTGGGCAGAGCTGATGATGCGCTTGCTGCGGCCAAGGTCGAGTACCTGGCTTTTCGTTCCCAGCACCGCGGGCAGGACCCGGGCGTCGCAGGCCAGCCGGCGAGCGCGGCTCGCGCTGATCTTGCCCGTCGCGTCGAGAGCTGCCTGACCGGTCGCGGCGGCCAGGTCGGCCAGGTCGACCGTCACCACCACAGTGGCCCGGTCACCCGCGTGCGCGGGCAGGTCGGGGCAAACCAGTGCGAGGTCGACGAGATCCGCGAACGCGTCGGCACGAATTTCGCGGCCGCTGTCGGGACCTCGGCGGGCGACGGTGCCCTCGGCTGTTGTGCTGCGCTGGGACTCCAGCGCCTCGAGCAGGGCGCGCGTTTTCGTGCCGGTCAGCTCGTCGAGCAGGCCGGAGATCCGCCAGAAACCGTCTTTGCGGCGGTGCAGGGACAGCTCACGACGGGGTGGGGCCGGCTCGTCGACGGGAGGCTCGGCGCCATCGGGGTCGAGATGGGCGAGGATGCGTTCCGCCGCGACGGTGATCTCGCGATGGGTCGACGTGCCGGCCAGGCGCACGAGGATCTCTTCCGTGCTCGCACGGTGTTCTGCCGGGATCTTGCGCAGCGCCAGGAGGATGGCGTCGATCTTTTCGTTGTCGAGGCGTCCTTCCGCGGCAGCCTTGGCGGTTTGCGGTGCCAGCGCGGGAAGTTCGGATCCGTCGACGTGCGAACCGGGGTAGAGGGCATCGGCGCGTCGGACGAGCTTGTTCGCTGTGCTGCGGGAAATACCGAGCAGGTCCATCAGCCACGAGGCCAAGGACCGGTACCCGTACAGCCGCGCAACACCGCGCCGGGCGACTTCCGCGATCGTTTCCAGCCGCTCCGCTTCAGCGCGGCGGATTCGCGCTGTGGAGTCGGTGAGACTGGCCGCCAGCGCTGCTTCGTTGACCTGCCAGAGGTCTTCGGAGGAGCTCATAGGTCCAGGTTACGGCGATTATCGAACATATGCACGATATCGATCGGGTGATGTGGGAATGTGTGTCTACAAAGGACCTATGGGTGGGTTGGAGCCGTTCCGCCGAGGGGTTGGGCGGCTGGGGAGAGTGGGCTGGGGTGACGATCTGCGCTGTCTGCAGGGAACGGGTTGAGCGCAGACGGGGAGGTGCGAGGTGTGGCATCGGGGCTGACGTGGCTGACGTGGCTGACGTGGCTGAACGATGTCAGTGCGGGAGTGCGGGAGTGCGGCTGAGGGGGATGGTGTCTCGACGACGACGGGGGCGTGCGGCCGGAGAGGGCAGCGGGGCGGAGTTGGCGACGTTTCTATTGGGCGGCAACGCGGCTGAAGGGAAAGTGGGGTGGCATTGGTGGTGCGGCGATCGAGGTGGCGACGCGCGGCTGAGATGGGTCGCGTGGCAGCGCCGGTGGCGTGTCGATCGGGG
>DASXYS010000171.1:0-8109 GCA_036502365.1 Amycolatopsis sp. | reverse complement strand
TTCCGAACCCGGAAGCTAAGCCTGGTAGCGCCGATGGTACTGCAACCGAAGGGTTGTGGGAGAGTAGGACGCCGCCGAACTCAACATGACAGTCAGGGCCCCGGTCGAGAACCCGCAACGGTTCTCCCGGGGCCCTACTGCTATGTGTGGCCCGGCGCCGGCGACGACGCCGCCCGGGGGATGGTCCGCAGGGACCCGTAGGATAGTCAGTTGGCCCCCTAGCGGGGCATACGTACCAAACCAAGATTTTTTTCGATGGCAGGAGGCCAGGTGTCCGAGTTCGGTCGACGTGACTCAGAGGATGATGGGTCCGGCCGGTCGGCTCGCCGCGACCAAGGCTCCCGCGGCAACCGGCCGGACGCGCCCCGGGGAGACCGGCGCGGCGCGCGGCAGGACCGAGGCGGACGCGACAGCAGCCACCAGGGACGACCGCGACGTGACGACCGCGGCGCGGGCGCCCGTGGCACCGGCGGCTACCAGGGCCGGCCTTCGCAGGGCGACGGCCCGCGTGACCAGCGCGGCGGCTACGCCGGCAACCGCGACGACAACCGTTCCGGCGGCTACCGCGGCGGCTCGGACGACAAGGGCTCCGGTGGTTACCGCAGTGGCTCTGATGACAAGCGTTCCGGTGGTTACCGGGGCGGCTCCGACGACAAGCGCTCCGGTGGCTACCGCAGTGGCTCCGATGACAACCGTTCCAGTGGTTATCGCGGCGGCTCCGGCGGCAGCTCGCGCGGCAGTTACGACAACCGTGGTGGCGGGCGTTCCGACGACCGTGGCGCCGGCCGTCCGCAGGGCAAGTCGGCCTACGGCGACCGCCAGGACTCCGGCCGTCGGTGGGAAGACCGCGGCGGCAGTGGCGGCTACCAGGGTGACCGCGGTTCGAGCGGTTCCCGGGGCGGCGGCAGCACGGGCGGGTACAAGGGCGACTCGCGTACCGGCGGCTCCGGCGGGTACAAGGGCGACCGCGATTCGCGTACTGGCGGCGACCGGGGCACCGGCGGTTACCAGGGCAAGAGCGACCGTGGTTCGAGCGGTTACCAGGGCAAGAGCGGCTTCAAGAGCGACCGCGGTTCGAGCGGCTATCAGGGCAATCGCGATTTCAAGGGTGACCGTCGGGACGACCGCGGCTCCGGTGGGTTCCGCGATTCGAAGAGCAGCTCGGGCGGTTACCGCGGCGACCGGGACGACCGTGGCACGAGCGGCGGTTACCGCGGCGGCAGCGCCGGCGGTTCGCGTGATGATCGTGGCAGCTTCCGCAGCAGTGGCGACAACCGTTCCGGCTTCCGCGACAGCCGGGGCTCGGCCAGCGATTCGCGCGGCGGCAGCACCAGCGGCTACCGCGGCGACCGGGACAACCGCGACGCGCGTGGCAGTGGCTTCCGCAGCGGTGGAGACCGGCGTGATGACCGTGGCGGCAGTGGTTTCCGTAGTGGCGGGGACCGTCGTGACGATCGTGGCGGCAGTGGTTTCCGGAGCGGTGGGGACCGTCGTGATGATCGTGGCGGCAGCGGTGGCCACCAGGGTGACCGCGGTTCGAGCGGCGCTCGGGGCGGCAGCAGCTCCAGCGGGTACAAGGGTGACTCGCGTACCGGTGGCGACCGGGGAACCGGCGGTTACCAGGGTGATCGCGACTCCCGGACCGGTGGTGATCGTGGCACCGGCGGGTACCAGGGCGACCGCGATTCGCGGACTGGCGACCGGGGCACCGGTGGGTATCGCAGCGGTGGTGACCGTGGTGGCAGCGGGTTCCGCAACGACCGTGGCTCGGGCAGCGGCTTCCGCCGGGACGATCGGGGCGGTTCCCGTGACTCGCGGGGCGGGAGCGACCGGGGGTTCGAGCGTCGGGGCGGTGGTTCGTCCGGTCGTGAGGACAACCGTGGCGGCTACCGGCGGGACGACCGTGCTCGCTCTGGAGACGACAGCGGATCCGGTGGGCACCAGAGTGACCGCGGCATTGACACCACCGGGTTGGACGCGACCGACCACGACATCACCGACGACACCATGTCGTCCACCTTCGTCGACGAGGTGACCCCGGAGGCCCGGCCGCAGTCCGAGGCAACCGGCGACGACAGCTCGGCCGAGAGTGGGGCCGACGCGTCCGTTCGCTCGGACACTGAATCGGACACTGAGCAGGCTGACGCGGGTGAGTCCGGAGCCGACGCCATCACCGCGAAGGCTGCGGCGGACGACGGCACCAGTGAGGACAGCAGCCCGGCCAACGACAGCAGCGCTGCCGAGGACTCCGAGCGCCCCACTGAGGACGCCGGCACGGCCGAAGACCGCGAACGCGGCGACGCGGCCGACCGGAGTGACCGGCCGAGTGGTGGCAGCCAGGACAGCCGTGGTGACCGGTCCGACGACCGTCCCCGGCGGGACGAGCGGGATGAACGGCCCCGTCGTGACGAGCGCGGCGACCGGCCGGCTCGTTCTGATCGGCCGCAGCGGGATGACCGTCCCCGGCGGGACGAGCGGCCTCGGCGGGATGACCGGCCGCAGCGGGGCAGCCGCTTCGTGCGGGCGGGGGCGGACGCCACGCTCGACGACGAGGCCATGGCCCGTGAGCTGCTGGCCGCGCCCGAGCTGCCCGAGGACATCGAGTTCTCGGACCTCGACGAGGAGGCGCGCCGGGAGCTGCGGACGTTGCCGAAGGGGCTGGCCGAGACCGTCGGAAAGCACCTGGTGGCCGCGGGCGGGCTGATCGACAGCGACCCCGAGGCGGCGCTGGAGCACGCGAAGTACGCGAAGGCCAAGGCCTCGCGCGTGCCGATCGTGCGGGAGGCGCTCGGGCTCGTCGCCTACCACTCCGGCAACTGGCAGGAGGCGCTGTCGGAGCTGCGGGCCGTGCGGCGCATGACACGCAGCGACGAGCACATCGCCATCATCGCCGACGCCGAGCGGGCGCTGGGGCGGCCGGAGCGGGCACTGGACCTGGCGAAGGAAACCGACACCACGAAGCTGGCGAAGGCCACGCAGGTCGAGCTGGCGATCGTCGCGGCGGGAGCGCGTCGTGACCTCGGACAGCTCGACGCGGCGGTCGTTTCCTTGCAGGGCGCCGACTTGATCCCCAGCAAGCGGGACCCGTGGAGCGCGCGCCTGTTCTACGCGTACGCCGACAACCTCGCGGCCGCCGGGCGTAAGGACGAAGCCGTGCGCTGGTTCCTCAACGCCTCCGAGGCCGACGCCGAGGATGAGACCGACGCGGCGGAGCGGGCGGCGGAGCTTTCGAATGAGTGACGCGCTCTTCGCGGGTTACGACGCAGTGCTGTTCGACCTGGACGGCACCGTCTACCACGGCACGCAGGTGATCCCGGGCGCGCCGGAGGCGGTCAACGCCGTGCGGGAGCACGGCACGGCCGTCCGGTTCGTCACCAACAACGCGTCCAAGGCCCCCGGCGACGTCGTGGCGCACCTGCGCGAGCTGGGCCTGCCGGCCGAGTCCGCGGAGGTCCACACGAGCGCCCAGGCCGCCGCGGGCGTGCTCGGCGAGCGCCTGCCTGCCGGGGCTCAGGTGCTCGTGGTCGGCACGGAGTCACTGGCGGCGGAGGTGACCGCGGCCGGGCTCGCGACAGTGCGCGAGAACGGGCCCGACGTCGCCGCCGTGGTGCAGGGGCACTCGCCGGACAACGCGTGGGCCGACCTGGCGGAGGCGTGCCTCGCCATCCGCGCGGGCGCGCTCTGGGTGGCGTGCAACGTCGACGCCACCCTGCCGTCGGAGCGCGGTCTGCTGCCGGGCAACGGTTCGATGGTCGCCGCCCTGCGCACGGCCACCGACGTCGAGCCGGTGGTGGCCGGGAAACCGCAGCCGCTGCTGTTCGAGACGGCCGCGCGCTCGGCCGGCGCGAGCCACCCGCTGGTGGTCGGCGACCGGCTGGACACCGACATCGCCGGTGCGGTCGCGGCGGGCGTCGACTCGCTGGCCGTGCTCACCGGCGTCGCCACGCCGATCGGGCTGCTCACCGCGATCGCGGCGGAACGGCCGACGCACCTCGCCGCCGACCTCACCGGGCTGACCCGGCGCGCCGACGACCTGAAGATCGGGCCGCGCCCGGGCTGGGACGTCACCGCCGGGGACGAGCTGACCGTACGCGGCCGCGGCGACGCCCTCGACCTGCTGCGGGCGCTGTGCCACGCGGCGTGGGAGACGGGCGTGACCACGGTCCGCGCGGACGGCGACGCGGCGGCCACGGCGCTGGCCGAACTCGGACTGGCCTGACTGGTAGTTTTACGAGCGTGTACCCGAACGTCCCGCGGCCCGTCCCGGGCCCGCCGCCGGCCCCCGGGCCGCAGCAGATCGATCCCCGCGCGGGCATCGACGAAGCCGTCGCGGGCCTGGACGAGCTGAACACCCTGCCGCTGGCCGAGCACGTCGACCGGTTCGAGGCCGTGCACACCGAGCTGACCGTGGCCCTGTCCAGCATCGACAAGGTCTGACCGCCGTGCCCAGACGGGCCCGTCTGGACGCGGAGCTGGTGCGGCGCGGCCTCGCCCGCTCCCGCGAACAGGCCTCGGCGCTCATCACCGGCGGCAAGGTCACCGTGCGCGGCATGGTGGCGTCGAAACCCGCGACCGGCGTCGAATCCGACGCGCCCATCGTGGTCAAGGACGAAGACGACCCGGGCTGGGCTTCGCGCGGCGCGCACAAACTCCTTGGCGCGCTGGAGAAATTCGGTCCCGAGGGGCTCGAGGTCGAGGGAAAGCGCTGTCTCGACGCCGGCGCGTCCACCGGGGGCTTCACCGACGTGTTGTTACGCGGGGGCGCGGCCACCGTGATCGCCGCCGACGTCGGCCGCGGCCTGCTCGACTGGCGGCTGCGCACGGACGAGCGGGTGGTCGTCCTCGACCGCACCAATGTGCGCAACCTGGCCCCGGACGACCTCGGCGGGCCGGTCGACCTCATGGTCGGCGACCTGTCCTTCATCTCGCTCAAGCTCGTGCTGCCCGCGCTGGTGGCCTGCGTGCGTGACGGCGGTGATCTGGTGCCCATGGTCAAGCCGCAGTTCGAGGTCGGCAAGGACCGGCTCGGCAGCGGGGGCGTGGTGCGAGACCCGGAGCTGCGTGCCGAATCCGTGCTCGGCGTGATCGACGCGGCGGCGAAGCTCGGGCTGGCGCTGCGCGGGGTGGTGGCCAGCCCGTTGCCGGGGCCTTCGGGGAACGTCGAGTACTTCGTGTGGCTTCGGCGTCAGGACACGGGCGCCGAGGGGGCCGGCGATGGCACTGTGGACAGTGCCGAGCGGCTCGTCCGGGCCGCCGTCCAGGAAGGACCCCAGTGATCAGCACCGAACGTGAAGTGCTCCTCGTGGTGCACCCGGACCGGGACACCACCCGGGACGCGGCGCGTGACGTGGCCGAGCGGTTCAGCAAGGCCGGGATCCGGCTGCGCGTGACCGACGAGGAAGTCCGGCAGCTGATCGACCCGGACGGTTGCATGGCGACGCCGTGCACGATCGTCGCGCCGCAGGACGACCCCGCGCGCGGGGCCGAGCTGGTGTTCGTGCTCGGCGGCGACGGCACGCTGCTGCGCGCGGCGGAGCTGGCGCGCCCGGCCGGCGTGCCGGTGCTGGGCGTGAACCTGGGCCGCGTCGGCTTCCTCGCCGAGGCCGATTCCGACGCGCTCGCCGACGCCGTGCAGCAGGTGGTCGACCGCGAGTACCAGGTCGAGGAGCGGATGACCGTCGACGTCACGGTGACCTCCGACGGCGAAGAGCTGTACCGCAC
This sequence comes from Amycolatopsis sp., assembly GCA_036502365.1. Classification (GTDB taxonomy): domain Bacteria; phylum Actinomycetota; class Actinomycetes; order Mycobacteriales; family Pseudonocardiaceae; genus Amycolatopsis. The sequence continues at coordinate 2,388 of DASXYS010000171.1, read as the reverse complement.
CTGGGCCTTGAACGAGGCCAGCGTGGAGAAGTTCACGCGCGAGCGGGTGCTGGACGCGCTGATCGAGGTCGACGGCCGGCCCGTCTCGTCCTTCGGCTGCGATGGCGTGCTGTGCGCGACGCCGACGGGCTCCACCGCGTACGCCTTCTCCGCGGGCGGCCCGATCATGTGGCCGGACGTCGAGGCGCTGCTGGTGGTGCCGAGCAACGCGCACGCCATGTTCTCGCGTCCGCTCGTGGTCTCGCCGGACTCGGTGATCACCGTGGCGATCGACCCGACCGGCCCCAAGGCCGTGCTGACCTGCGACGGGCTGCGCAGCTTCGACATGCCGCCGGGCTCGCGGGTGCGGGTGGTGTGCGGGCAGCGGCCGGTGCGGCTGGTGCGGCTGTGGGACGGCGTGTTCACCGACCGGCTGGTGCACAAGTTCGGCCTGCCGGTGCGCAGCTGGCGCGAGCGCCGGACCGGCGGCCGCGCCGTCTGACCCGCCGCGACTCGCCCGCACAGGTGTTCGACCAGGGAAAAGAACATTTAACGGTGGTCGAGCGCACGGAACGTCGGTGGGGGCGGCTACCGTAGGCGTCGTGCTGGCCGAGATGCGCATCCAGGGCCTCGGAGTGATCGAGGAAGCCCTGCTGGAACTGCACCCGGGCTTCACCGTCGTGACCGGTGAGACGGGTGCCGGGAAGACCATGGTCGTGACCGGGCTGCACCTGCTCTCCGGCGGGCGGGCCGAGGCCTCCAAGGTCCGGACGGGAATGCTCAAGGCGTTCGTCGAAGGGCGGTTCACCCTCGACAAGGCCGAGGTCGCGAGCCGGATCGTCACCGACGCGGGTGCCGACATCGACGAGGACGGCAGCGTGATCGCGCTGCGCACGGTGTCCGTCGACGGGCGGTCGAGAGCGCACCTCGGCGGCCGGTCCGTGCCGGTCGGGGTGCTGGCCGACCTGTCCGAGCAGGTGATCGCCGTGCACGGGCAGAACGATCAGCTGCGGCTGCTGCGCCCGGCGGAGCAGCGCGCGGTGATCGACCGGTTCGCCGGCGAGTCCGTGGGCGAGCCGCTGGCGGAGTACCGCGAGATCCGGGCCGAGTGGCTGGCCGTGATCACCGAGCTGGACGAGCGGTCCAGCCGTTCGCGGGAGATGGCGCAGCAGGCCGACCTGCTCAAGCACGGGCTGAACGAGATCGACGCCGTCGCGCCGGAGCCGGGCGAGGACGTGGCGCTGACCGAACAGATCAAGCGGCTGGCCGCGGTCGACGAGCTGCGCTCCTCGGCCACCGAGGCACACGCCGCCGTGTCCGGCTCCCAGGACGGCGACCCGGATGCGCCGGGCGCGCTCGGGCTGGTCGGCGAGGCGGTCCGGCGGCTCGCCACCGCCGAGGACCCCGTGCTGCGCGACCTCGCGCCGCGGCTGGAAGAGGCGTCAATGCTGCTCGGCGACGTCGGCACCGAGCTGGGCAGCTACGTCGAGACGCTGGACGCCGACCCGGCGCTGCTGGAAAAGGTGCTGGCGCGCCAGGCCGACCTCAAGCGGCTCACCCGCAAATACGCGGCCGACGTCGACGGGGTGCTGGCCTGGGCCGACGACGCCCGCCGCCGGCTGGAGTCCGTGGACACCTCCGACGAGGCGTTGGCCGAGCTGGCCCGCCGCCGCGACGAGCTGGGGGTGCGGCTGGCCGGGCTCGCCGCCGAGGTCTCGGCCGCGCGCGGCAAGGCCGCCGCCGAGCTGGCGTCGGCGATCACCCAGGAGCTGTCCGGCCTGGCGATGGGTCAGGCCGAGCTGGAGATCACCGTCGAGCAGCGGCCGGCCGAGCACGGCGACCGGCAGGCGCTGGCGATCGACGGCCGCGCGGTGCATGCCGGCTCCGAGGGCGTCGACGAGGTGGAGCTGCTGCTGCGCGCGCACGACGGCGCGCCGCCGCTGCCGGTGCACAAGGCCGCGTCCGGTGGTGAGCTCTCGCGCGTGATGCTGGCCATCGAGGTGGTGCTGGCGAACGTCGACACCGTACAGACGCTGGTGTTCGACGAGGTCGACGCCGGGGTCGGCGGGCACGCGGCGGTGGAGATCGGTCGGCGGCTGGCCCGGCTCGCCGAGACCCACCAGGTCGTGGTCGTCACCCACCTCGCCCAGGTCGCCGCGTACGCGGACCGGCAGCTCATGGTCGACAAGGGGGCCGCCAGCGAGGGCGTGACCCGCAGTTCGGTCCGCACCCTCGACGACTCGGAGCGGGTCGTCGAGCTCGCCCGGATGCTCGCCGGGACCGAGGAGACCGAGACCGGCCGGGCGCACGCCGAGGAACTGCTGGCCGCGGCGGCCGGGGACAAGCAGGGCAGCCCGCCACCCACGCCGATCTCGAAGGGCGTCATCAAGGTCTCCCGCCGCGGTGGTC
>DASXYS010000170.1:0-3372 GCA_036502365.1 Amycolatopsis sp. | reverse complement strand
CAAGCCCGGCGCCGACCGGCTCACCGCCGCGCGCGAAGCGGCGAAGAAGTACAACGCCGTTGTGCTGCTGAAGGGGCATTGCACGGTGGTCGCCGCACCGGACGGCCGAGTCTCGGTCAACACCCCGCGCGGCTCCTGGCTCGCCACCGCGGGCTCCGGCGACGTCCTCACCGGGCTGATCGGCTCGCTGCTGGCGGCCGGCGTGGACCCGTGGCTGGCGGCGTCGGCGGGCGCGCAGGTGCACTCACTGGCCGGGGTGCTGGCCGCGGAGGGCGTGCCGACTTCGGCGTCGGGGATCGTCGACGCCATTCCTTCTGCTCTGCGCGTGGTCAAGGCTCGTGAGTGTTTATGACGGTTAGAACCGTCATAAACACTCACGAGTCCTTGCCTGCTGGAAGTTATCGAGTTACCTGTTAACTTGCGGCCTGAAATCTGGTAAGAAGCACGTGTGAGCGGCGACACTCCTGATCAGGCGGCCCCCAGCGGGGTGGCCTGTGCCTAGGACCCGGCCGTCGGACGCAGCCGTCGAGCAGCGGCGCAAGGAGATCCTCGATCACGTCATCGAGGTGGGCGAGGTCCGCATCGACGACCTCACCGCGCGCTTCGGCGTCAGCCTGATGACGATGCACCGCGACCTCGACGACCTCGCCGAACGCCGCCTCCTGCGCAAGCTCCGCGGCAAGGTCGAGGCCTACCCGGCACTCACCATGGAGACCGCGAGCCGGTTCACGCTCCACGCGGGCGAGAAAGAGGCGCTCGCCGAGGCCGCGATCCGCCAGGTGGAGCCCGGGCAGACCGTCTTCGTCGACGACTCCACCACGCTGTTCCCCCTGGTCGAGCGGCTGGCGGAGGTACCGGGCCTGACCGTGATCACCAACTCCCTGCACGCCGCGAGGCTGCTGGGCGCGGGCGTCGAGGTGGTGCTCGCCGGCGGTCGTTACCACGCCGAGTACGACTCCTGCTCCGGTCCGGACGTGCTGGCCCTGCTCGACCGCACACGCGCGGACGTCGCGTTCGTGTCCGTCAGCGCGGTCGCCGTCGGACGGCTGTTCCACCCCGTGCGGGACTACGCCGAGCTGAAGAAAGCCGTGCTGCGTGCCGCGAACCGCAACGTGCTGGTGCTGGACCACTCGAAGTTCGGCCGCACCGCCACGTACGCGCACGGCTCCGTCGGCGACTACGACCTGCTGGTGACCAGCGAGATCACGCCGACCGAGGAGATCGAGGCCGCGCTGAACGAGGGCACGGCCGTGGAGACCGTCGAACACGTCGAGGAGGGGCAGCCCTATGACAGCTGAGCTGGTGGCCGGGGTCGATTCGTCGACCCAGTCGTCGAAGGTGGTGGTCTGCGACGCGCGCACGGGTGAGGTCGTGCGCACCGGCCGCGCGCCCCATCCGGACGGCACCGAGGTGGACCCCGCCGCGTGGTGGACAGCGTTCGGGGAAGCCACGAAGGACGTGCTCGACGGCGTCAAGGCCATCGGCATCGGCGGTCAGCAGCACGGTTTGGTCACCCTCGACGAGGCGGGTGAGGTCGTCCGCCCGGCGCTGCTGTGGAACGACACCCGCTCGGCGCAGGCCGCCAAAGATCTGACCGACGAGCTGGGCGGGCCCGGTGTCTGGACCAAGTCCGTCGGGTCCGTGCCGGTCGCGAGCTTCACCGTCACCAAGCTGCGCTGGCTCGCCGAGCACGAGCCGGCGAACGCCGACCGCGTGGCGCGGGTGCTGCTGCCGCACGACTGGCTGACCTGGCGGCTGCTCGGCCGGCCCGAGACGGCAGTGACCGATCGCGGCGACGCGTCCGGCACCGGCTACTTCTCCCCGACCGAGAACACCTACCGCCTCGACGTGCTGGCCCACGCTTTCGGCGGCCGCACGCCCGAACTGCCGACGGTGCTGGGCCCGGCCGACGTCGCCGGGCACACCGACAGTGCTGGTCCCATAAAGAGTGGCGTGCTGGTTTCCGCGGGCACCGGCGACAACATGGCCGCCGCCCTCGCGCTGGAGCTGGCCCCGGGCGACGCGGTGGTCTCGATCGGCACCAGCGGAACCGTGTTCGGCGTGGCGGAGCAGGGCTCGGCCGACGCGAGCGGCCTGGTCGCCGGGTTCGCCGACGCGACCGGCCGGTTCCTCCCGCTCACCGCGGCGCTGAACGCCGCCCGTGTGCTCACCGCGGGCGCCGCGATGCTGGGCGTCGGCCTGGCCGAGTTCGACCGCCTCGCGCTGGCCGCCGGGCCGGGCGCGGGCGGGCTCACGCTGCTGCCGTACCTCGACGGCGAGCGGACGCCGAACCTGCCGGGCGCCACCGGCTCACTGCACGGCCTGACCAGGGCGAACATGAGCCCGGAGAACCTCGCCCGCGCGTCGGTCGAGGGCATGCTGTGCGGACTGGCCGCCGGCCTCGACGCGGTCCGCGCGCAGGGCCTGGAAGTACGGCGGGTGCTGCTCATCGGCGGCGGCGCGCAGTCCGCGGCCGTGCGGGCCGTGGCGCCGATCGTGTTCGGCGTGCCCGTGGTGATCCCCGAGGTCGGCGAGTACGTCGCCCTCGGCGCCGCGCGGCAGGCCGCCTGGGCGCTGGCCGGCACCGCCGAGCCGCCCGCCTGGGCGGGACAGGGACCTGGAAACCGGCTCGAGCTGGACGAGCCGACCGGGGCGCAGCGCGCCGCGGGCCACGAGATCCAGCAACGCCACCGCGAGGCACGCCAAGCCGTGCACGGGGTTCCCGCGAAATTCGGAGAGGACTGACCGATGGCCACCATCACTTACGACAAGGCGTCCCGGCGCTACGCCGGGACCGACCGGCCCGCTGTCGACGCGCTCGAGCTGGAGATCGCCGACGGCGAGTTCCTGGTGCTCGTCGGGCCCTCCGGCTGCGGGAAGTCGACGTCGCTGCGCGCGCTGGCCGGGCTGGAGGCCGTCACGGACGGCTCCATCCGGATCGGCGACCGCGACGTCACGCACCTGCCGCCCAAGGAGCGCGACATCGCGATGGTGTTCCAGAACTACGCGCTCTACCCGCACATGAGCGTGTTCGCCAACCTCGCCTACGGGCTCCGGCAGCGGCGGACCCCGCGGGCCGAGATCGACCGGCGGGTGCATGAGACCGCGGTGCTGCTCGACATCGACCAGCTCCTCGACCGCAAGCCCGGGCAGCTCTCGGGCGGCCAGCGGCAGCGCGTGGCGATGGGCCGCGCCATCGTCCGCGACCCCAAGGTGTTCTTGTTCGACGAGCCGCTGTCGAACCTCGACGCCAAGCTGCGGGTGCAGATGCGGGTGGAGATCAAGCGGCTGCAGCAGGAGTTGGGCACGACCTCGCTTTACGTGACCCACGATCAGGTCGAGGCGATGACCTTGGCCGACCGGCTGATCGTG
>DASXYS010000169.1:0-20033 GCA_036502365.1 Amycolatopsis sp. | reverse complement strand
GAGACGATCATCGACGGCTGGCTGCACACCGGCGACATCGGCCGGATCGACGCGGACGGCTACCTGAGCATCGTCGACCGCAAGAAGGAACTGATCATCAATGCGGCCGGCAAGAACATGTCCCCGCTGGCGATCGAGCTGGCGCTGAAGACGGCCGGGCCGCTCATCGGGCAGGCCTGTGCGATCGGCGACCGGCGCCCCTACACGGTGGCGCTGCTGGTGCTCGACCCCGACGGGGCCCGCGCCTGGGCCGCCGCACACGGCCGCCCCGATGCCGACTACGCCGCGCTCACCGCCGACCCGGACCTGCTGGCCGACGTCGGCGCCGAGGTGGCGCTGGCCAACACCGAGCTGTCCCGCGTCGAGCAGATCAAGTACTGGCGGCTGCTGCCCGCCGACTGGCTGCCCGACGGCGACGAACTGACCCCGACGATGAAGATGCGCCGCCGCGTCATCGGGTCCAAGTACGCGGCCACGATCGAGGAGCTGTACGCATGACCGGACGCACCGCACTCGTGACCGGCGCCAACGGCGGCATCGGCGCGGCCATCGCCGAACGGCTGCGCGCCGACGGTCTGAAGGTCATCACGCTGGACCTCGCCGGGCCGTGCGACATCCAGCTGGACATCGCGACGGACCCGCTGCCGGCGGTGCTGGCCGAGGTGGACGTGTGCGTGTCCAACGCCGGCATCGTGGACACCGTCGCCCCGACGCACCGGATGACCGACGAGCAGTGGCGCCGCGACATCGACGTCAACCTCACCGGGGCGTTCCGGGTGATCCAGGCCTGCCTGGTCGGCATGCGCGAGCGCGGCTGGGGACGGATCGTGGCGATCTCGAGCCTGGCCGGCCACGACGGGCTGCCCGGCCAGGTCGCGTATGCGGCGTCGAAGGCCGGGCTGCACGGCATGATGCGCACGATCGCCACCGAGAACGCGAAGCGCGGCATCACCGCCAACTGCGTGCTGCCCGGCATGGTGGCCACCCCGAAGGCACTCGCCATGGCGGACGCGGTGCGGGACCGGATCCTGCCGCTGATCCCGATGGGCCGGTTCGCCGAGCCCGCCGAGATCGCCGGGCTGGTCGGCTACCTGGCGGGGGAGAGCGCCGGGTACCTGACCGCCCAGGAGATCGAGATGCACGGCGGACTGGGGCTCAACACGATGAGCCTGGGCGGCTCCCGGTGAGCGTCTCCAGTCCGGAAGCCCGCGCGGGCGCGCCGGCCGGGACCACCCGCCCCGAGCTGGGGCAGGTCGACGTGCTGATCATCGGCGCCGGGTTCAGCGGGCTGTGCGTGGCGCGGGGACTGCGCCGGCGGGGCTTCTCGTTCCGGATCCTGGAGCGGGCCGGCGACGTCGGCGGCACCTGGCGGGACAACACCTACCCGGGCTGCGCCTGCGACATCCCGTCGCCGCTCTACTCGTACTCGTTCGCGCAGCGGGCCGGGTGGACCCGGTTGTTCCCGCGCCAGCCGGAGATCCTGGACTACCTGCGCGACTTCGCGCGCCGCCGCCGGCTGCTCGAGCACATCCGCTTCGACACCGAGGTCACCGGTGCCCGCTGGGTGGAGGCCACCGGCACCTGGGAGGTGACCACCGCGGCAGGCGAGCGCCACGTCGCGCGCGCGGTGGTGTCGGCGATCGGTGCGCTGCACGTGCCGGCCACCCCCCGGTTGCCCGGGCTCGACACGTTCGCCGGCCCGACCATGCACTCGGCGACCTGGGATCACGGGCTGGACCTGCGCGGCAAGCGGGTCGCGGTGATCGGCACCGGGGCGAGCGCGATCCAGTTCGTGCCCCGCATCGTCGATCAGGTCGAGCACCTGTCGCTGTTCCAGCGGACCCCGCCGTGGATCGTGCCGAAGCGGGACGTCCCGTTCACCGGCCGGCAGCGGTTGCTGCGGCGGCTGGCGCCGTGTCGCTGGTACGACAGGGCCCGGCTGTTCTGGATGCACGAGTCCCGCCGCAAGGGGTTCACCGGCGGGCCCGAGGACGCTCAGGGGGACGGCACCGCCGGGTTGGCCGCCGCCGAGGGGCTGGCCCGCTCGCAGCTGCGCCGCCAGGTGCCCGACCCGCAACTGCGCGCCAAGCTCACCCCCGACTACGCGATCGGCTGCAAGCGACTGCTCATCTCCAGCGACTACTACCCCGCGGTGAGCAGGGCGAACGCAACCGTGGATACCGCGGGCATCCGCGAGGTCCTGTCCGACCGGATCGTCACCGAGGACGGCGCCCAGCACCCGGTCGACGTGATCATCTTCGGCACCGGGTTCGACACCCAGCACGGGCTCGCCGCCGTGCCGGTCACCGGGCGGGGTGGCCTGGACCTCGCCCAGCGCTGGGTCTCCGGGATGGAGGCCTACCTCGGCACCACCGTCTCCGGCTTCCCGAACTACTTCGTGATGATGGGCCCGAACTCCGGGCTCGGCCACAACTCGCAGATCTTCATGATCGAGGCGCAGGCCCGGTACGCGGTGAGCTGCCTGGCCGCGATGCGCCGCCGGCGGGTCCGGTCGGTCGAGGTGCGCCCGGAGGTGGAGCGCGCGTACAACACCTGGGTGCAGCGTTGCCTCGACGGCTCGGTCTGGCAGGCGGGTGGCTGCCGCAGCTGGTACCAGCACGCGGAGACCGGTCGCAACACCCTGCTCTGGCCGTCCTCGACGATCGAGTTCTGGCGTCGGACGCACCGCGCGCGGCTGTCCGACTACCGCCGCGGCTGAGCGACCCGCCGCAGCTGAGCGGTCCGGCCGGCCAAAGAGCTAGTGCATCATCGCGGCGGCCGGCTCGCGGGTGGTGCTGGCCGTGGCGCCGGCGGGCCCGGCCCCGTCGGCTCCGTCGGCCCCGGGCTCCGCCGTCGCGGCGTCCGCCGTCGGGAAGTCCTCCGGGCGCTTGATGAAGAACGCCAGTACGAGGCCGATCACGGTGAGCACGGCGCAGACCAGGAACACGTTGCTGTAGGCGTCGGCCATCACGTGGCCCTGCAGCTGCTGGTAGTAGCCGTACATGCCGGTCAGCCCCTGGTCGGCGAGCTGCTTGGCCAGCGGGGTCTGCGGGCTGGCCGGGATCAGCGCGGTGCGGTCGGCCATCAGCTGGTTCGCCTGGTTGGTGGCCAGCACGGTCATGCCGGCGAGCCCGAGGGCGGCCGAGACCCGCTGGGTGATGTTGTTGACGGTGGCGCCGGAGCCGGCGAGATCGGGCGGGATGGCGGACAGCCCGGCCGTCATGATCGGCATCAGCGCGAGCCCGTTGCCGATGGCCCGGACGGAGGTCCAGAACACCACCTCGCCCTGGGTCATGTCGGGGTCGATCCCGCACAGCAGGAAGCCACCCCAGACGGCGACGAGCAGCCCGACGACCGCCGGCCAGCGCGGCCCGATCTTGTCGTAGAGGGTGCCGGCGATCGGCATGAACACGGCCAGCATGAGCGCTTCCGGCAGCAGGATCAGGCCGACGCGCAGCGGTTGCAGACCCTGGCTCTCCTGCAGGTACAGCGGCAGGTAGAACAGGATCGCGTACAGCCCGACGGACAGGATGCTGATCAGTAGCAGCGAGTTCACGAACTGCCAGGACTTGAACACCCGCAGGTTGAGCAGCGGCTGGTCGCGTTCGAGCTCGATGACCACGAACAGGGCCACCAGCAGCGCCCCGGCCACCAGCAGCATCCGGACCCGGTAGCCGTCCCAGCCCCAGGACTGCCCCTGGGAGGTGGCGAGCAGCAGCGCGAACAACCCGGCGCCGATGGTCAGGAACCCCCACCAGTCCAGCGGCCGCTTCGAGATCTCGCCGACCCTGGGCAGCAGGAGGTAGCCCAGGATCGCGCCGAGGATGCCGACCGGGACGTTGATGTAGAAGATGAGTCGCCAGTCGATGTACTCGACCAGGTAGCCGCCCAGCGTGGGGCCGATCGCCGGTCCGACGACCACGCCGAGACCGTAGATGCCCATCGCGGCGCCCATCTTCTCCCGGGGCACGATCAGGTAGACGATGGTCATCGTGACCACCGGCAGGATGCCGCCGGGGACCGCCTGCAGGATCCGGAAGGCGACCATGCTGTTCAGGTCCCAGGCCAGCCCGCACAGCGCGGAGAAGGCCGCGAAGCCGATCAGCGAGTACAGGTAGATGCGGGTCTGGCCGAGCCGTTCGCCCAGCCAGCCGCTCAGCGGGACCACCACGCCCAGCGACAGGGTGTAGGCGGTGGTGATCCACTGGATGCCGTCGGTGGTGGCGCCGAAGTCACGCTGGATGGTGGGGATCGCCACGTTCACGATGCTGATGTCCAGTACGGACATGAACATGCCGACGATCAGCACGAGCAGCGGGACCAGCCATCTGCTGTTCGGCGCGGTCGAGGCCGGCGGCGCCGTCGGAGCTCGGTCGACGGTCTCGGTGCTCATCGGACCTGACCGCCCCCGCCAGCTCGCAACATCATCTAACGAACGTATGCTGATACTAAAAGTAACAGGCTCACCTGTTCGTCGGCTACGGCTTTACGGGTTGCCTGGCGCCCTGGCGCACAACGTGGGTAAGTGGAGAGAAAAGTTACTGGATGTCGTTCTTTCCAGAGGTCATCTCGTAAGCTGCTGTCATGATGGCTGAGGGTGACGGCGGTGCGCGCCTCGGGTTGCGGGAGCGTAAGAAGCTGATGACCCGCGGTGCCATCCTGGACGCCGCCCAGTCGATGTTCGCCGAGCGTGGTTTCGACCACGTCACGGTCGCCGAGATCGCCGACGCGGTGAACATCTCCCCGAAGACGGTGTTCGTGTACTTCTCCGCCAAGGAGGACCTGGTCTTCGACGGCGAGGCCGAGATGCGGGACCGGATCGTCGCGCGGATCCGAGGGCGTGCCCCCGGTGAGACGCCGCTGGACGCGATGGGCGGGCTGCTGCGCGAGCTGTTGGCGTCCTACGACCCGCCGGCGGTGACCGGGCTGGACCGGCTGCGCCGCACGGTGGGCGACAGCGCGGTACTGAAGGCGCGGATGCGGCTGATGTGGGAGCACTTCGAGGAGGCGGTCGCCGCCGTGCTGGCCGAGGAGGTCGGCGAGGATCCGCACGCGCCGCGGCCGAGGGTGGCCGCCGCCCAGCTCGTCCTGGTCTTCCGGCTGATGGCCTCCGAGGCGGTTGCCGAGTACGTGCTCGCCCAACCCGGTCCCGAGCAGGCGGCGGCGCTGGAGAACTGGCTCGACGTCACGCTGCGGCAGGTCGCCGGCGGCATCGACGATTTCACGCCCTGCTAGTGGGGTACTTCGGTGCCGGGTGGTGTGAGGAACGACATCGACCAAAAAGGTTGGTCTTCCTATGATCGGGTGTCAAACTAAGTAGGTTGACCCGTCGAGCCTGAGGAGCGTCGCGATGGCAGAGCTGCACGTGCCGACCCACCCCGTCCGGTTCGTCACGGCGGCGAGCCTGTTCGACGGGCACGACGCGGCGATCAACATCATGCGGCGCATCCTGCAGCGCCAGGGCGCCGAGGTCGTCCACCTGGGGCACAACCGGTCGGTCGACGAGGTCGTCGCGGCCGCCATCCAGGAGGACGTGCAGGGCGTCGCGATCAGCTCGTACCAGGGCGGGCACGTCGAGTACTTCAGCTACCTGGTGGAGCTGCTGCGCGAGCGCGGCGCCGGGCACGTCAAGGTCTACGGCGGCGGTGGCGGCGTCATCGTGCCCGAGGAGATCAGGCTGCTGCACTCGCGCGGCGTGTCCCGGATCTTCTCCCCGGAGGACGGCCAGAAGCTCGGCCTGCCCGGGATGATCAACATCATGATCCGCGAGTGCGACGTGGACCTGACCGCCGAGCCGCCCGCGTCCTACGACGGCGTGTTCTCCGGCGAGACCGCCACCCTCGCCCGCGCGCTCACGTTCGCCGAGGCCGGCCGGCTGCCCGACGAGGTGCGGGCCCGGATCGCGAGCGCCGTCGAGCAGCACCCGGTCCCGGTCCTGGGCATCACCGGCACCGGCGGTTCGGGCAAGTCGTCGCTCACCGACGAGCTGGTCCGCCGCTTCCGGCTGGACCAGGAGGACAAGCTGCGGATCGCCGTACTCGCGGTCGACCCGACCCGGCGCAAGGGCGGCGGCGCGCTGCTCGGCGACCGGATCCGGATGAACTCGCTGGTCGGCGAGCAGGTGTTCTTCCGCTCGATGGCCACCCGGGGCAGCGACGGCGGGCTACCCGAGCGCCTCGGCGACGCGATCGACGTGCTCAAGGCCTCCGGGTTCGACCTGGTGATCGTGGAGACCCCCGGCATCGGGCAGGGCGACGCGGGCATCGTGCCGTTCGCGGACCGCTCGCTGTACGTGATGACGCCGGAGTTCGGTGCCGCGTCGCAGCTCGAGAAGATCGACATGCTGGACTTCGCGGACGTCGTGGCGATCAACAAGTTCGAGCGCAGGGGCGCCGAGGACGCGCGCCGCGACGTGGGCCGCCAGCTGGTCCGCAACCGCGAGGCGTTCGGCGAGACCTGGGAGGACATGCCGGTCTACGGCACGTCCGCCGCCACCTTCAACGACGACGGCGTCACCGCGCTGTACCACCACCTCACCGACCTGCTGGCCGAGCAGGGCCTGACCAGCCACGACGGGCGGCTGCCGCGCACCGACCGCAAGACGTCGTCGGAGTTCGCCGCCGTCATCCCGCCGGAGAAGGTCCGCTACCTCGCCGACATCGCCGACACCCTGCGCGGGTACCACGCGAACACCGCGAAGCACGCCGACGCGGCCCGCCGCCGCCAGGCCCTGCGTATCGCCAAGGCCGAGCTGGAGCGGGCCGAGGCGGACGCCGGCGGCATCGAGACCGTGCTGGCCTCGGCGGAGAAGGCGCTGCCGGCCGAGTCCGCCGAGCTGCTGGACGGCTGGGGCCAGGTCGTCGAGGACTACTCCGGCGACGAGCTCGTGGTGAAGATCCGGGACAGGGAACTGCGCACCCAGCTCACCAGGGAGACGCTGTCCGGCAACAAGGTCCGCCGGGTGTCGCTGCCCAAGTTCGACGACGAGGCGGAGCTGCTGCGCTTCCTGCGCCGGGAGAACCTGCCGGGCCACTTCCCGTTCACCGCCGGGGTGTTCCCGTTCAAGCGGGAGGGTGAGGACCCGGCCCGGATGTTCGCCGGCGAGGGCGACCCCTTCCGCACCAACCGCCGGTTCAAGTACCTGTCGTCGGACTCCGATGCCAAGCGGCTGTCCACCGCGTTCGACTCGGTGACCCTGTACGGCCGCGACCCCGGCACCCGCCCGGACGTCTACGGCAAGGTCGGCACCTCCGGTGTCTCGATCGCCACGATCGAGGACCTCAAGGTGCTCTACGGCGGGTTCGACCTGTGCTCGCCGAGCACGTCGGTCTCGATGACGATCAACGGCCCGGCGCCGTCCATCCTGGCGTTCTTCCTGAACGCGGCGATCGACCAGCAGGTCGACAACTTCCGCGAGGAGCACGACCGGGAGCCCGACGAGGCCGAGCGCGCGGAGCTCACCGAGTTCGCGCTGGCCAACGTGCGGGGCACCGTGCAGGCGGACATCCTCAAGGAGGACCAGGGCCAGAACACCTGCATCTTCTCCACCGAGTTCTCACTGCGGATGATGGCCGACATCCAGGAGTGGTTCATCGAGCACAAGGTGCGGAACTTCTACTCGGTGTCGATCTCCGGCTACCACATCGCGGAGGCCGGCGCGAACCCGATCTCGCAGCTGGCGTTCACGCTGTCCAACGGCTTCACCTACGTGGAGTCCTACCTCGCGCGCGGCATGAGCATCGACGACTTCGCGCCGAACCTGTCGTTCTTCTTCTCCAACGGCATGGACGCCGAGTACTCGGTGCTCGGCCGGGTGGCGCGGCGGATCTGGGCCGTGGCCATGCGCGAGCGCTACGGCGCGAACGAGCGGTCGCAGAAGCTCAAGTACCACGTGCAGACCTCGGGCCGCTCGCTGCACGCGCAGGAGATGAGCTTCAACGACATTCGCACCACGCTGCAGGCCCTCTGCGCGCTGTACGACAACGCGAACTCCTTGCACACCAACGCGTTCGACGAGGCGGTGACCACGCCCAGCGAGAGTTCGGTGCGCCGCGCGATGGCCATCCAGATGATCATCAACAAGGAGTGGGGCCTGTCGAAGAACGAGAACCCGCTGCAGGGCTCGTTCATCATCGACGAACTGACCGACCTGGTCGAGGAGGCCGTGCTGCTGGAGTTCGACCGGATCTCCGAGCGCGGCGGCGTGCTCGGCGCGATGGAGACCGGGTACCAGCGCGGCAAGATCCAGGACGAGTCGATCCTGTACGAGCGCAAGAAGCACGACGGGTCGCTGCCGATCATCGGCGTCAACACCTTCCGCAACCCGCACGCGGGCGAGGACGACATCGAGGTCGAGCTGGCGCGGGCGACCGAGGACGAGAAGCAGTCGCAGCTCGATCGGCTGGCCGACTTCCAGCACCGCCACCAGGTGGAGGCCCAGGACGCGCTCAAGGCGCTTCGCGAGGCCGCCACCCGGGGCGGCAACCTGTTCGGGGTGCTGATGGAGGCCGCGCGGGTGTGCTCGCTCGGCCAGATCACCGACGCGTTCTTCGAGGTCGGCGGTCAGTACCGGCGCAACGTTTGACGCGGCGGCCGGGTTACACGCGTTCGGCGGCCAGCTGCCAGATCGGCGCGCGGACCCGGCCGTTTTCGTCCACGGCCAGCGAATCGAGCGTGGTGGCGTCGAAGCTCTGACCCGGCATGAACGCCTCGACGGTGCTCTTCATCTCCGCCGGCGTCACCGCCGTGGTGTAAAGCGCCGGCTGCAGGCTGGTGATCCGCCAGCCGCCCTGGCCGACGGTCTCCCGCAGGTTCCGCTCGCTGATCCGGAACGGCGTGGGGAAGCCTTCGGGCAGCGCGTCGGAGAAGCAGAGGATGTGCAGGCGCGCGCCGGGACGTGTGGCCCGGACCAGCGCGGCGACGTAACTGTGCCGCTGCTCTTCGTCCAGGCAGTGGTAAAGCGCGCTGTCGAGGACGGTGTCGAAGCGGTTCTCCAGGCCGTCCAGCCGGGTGGCGTCGGCGACCTCGAAGCCGACTTCCAGCCCCTTGGCGGCCGCGCGCTCCTGAGCCCGGCTCACGGCCGTCGGGGAGCCGTCGACGCCGGTCACGCGGTATCCGCGGGAGGCGAGGAACGCGGAGTTCTCGCCGAGCCCGCTCCCCACGTCGAGCACCTCGCCGCGAAAGCCGCCGGACTCCTCCAGCGCGACCAGCACCGGCTGCGGTGCGCCGATGTCCCACGGCATCGAGCCGCCCATCGGGCTCTGCCCCTGGTACAGCTGCTCGAAATCGAGGTCCGGCAGGCTCATCCGAGACTCCTTTTCAACGGTTGATGATTTCCACTTTGCCGCCCATCCGGTGAGGTGTCAACCGCGGCGGGAATACCCCGGCCGGAAGGCGGGTAGAACGAGTCATGGACTTCGGGATCTCCACCTTCGTGACCGACGACGGCATCCGGCCCGACGTGCTGGGCGAGGCACTGGAGGAGCGCGGCTTCGACTCGCTCTTCATGGCCGAGCACTCGCACATCCCGGCGAGCCGTGAGACCCCGTACCCGGGCGGCGGCGAGCTGCCGCGCGTGTACTACCGGTCGCTCGACCCGTTCGTGGCCTTGACCGCGGCCGCCGTGCGCACCTCGGACCTGGTGCTCGGCACCGGCATCGCCCTGCTGATCCAGCGCGACGTGATCCACACCGCGAAGGAGGTCGCCTCGCTCGACCTGGTCTCGCGCGGGCGGGTCGCGTTCGGCGTCGGCGTGGGGTGGAACCGCGAGGAGATGGCCAACCACGGCACCGACCCGACCACCCGCGGCGCGCTGATGGACGAGCAGATCGAGGCGCTCAAGGCCATCTGGACCACCGATCAGGCCGAGTACCACGGCAAGCACGTCGATTTCGACCCGATCTTCTCGTGGCCGAAGCCCGTGCAGCAGCCGCACCCGCCGGTCTACATCGGCGGCGAGAGCCCGGCCGCGCTGCGCCGGCTCGCCCAGCACGGCGACGGCTGGCTGCCGCGCTCGTCGACCCCGATCGACGAAATCCGGCGCGTCCGCGACTGGCTCGCCGAGCAAGGCCGCGACAACGTGCCGTTCACCGTGTTCGGCGGTGTCGCGGACGGGGACGTGGTCAAGCGGTTCGCCGAAGCCGGCGTGGAGCGCTACACGTTCATGCTGCCCACGATGCCCGAGGCCGAGACGCTCACGGCGCTCGACGACCTCGCCCGGCTGGCGGCGGGCCACCGGTGAACCGTGGTTCGATGAGCGCATGAGGTTCGGCATCTTCAGCTTCGTGACCGATGAGGGCGTCCGGCCCGACGTGCTTGCGCGCGGCGTCGAGGAGCGCGGGTTCGATTCGCTGTTCGTCGGGGAGCACTCGCACATCCCGGCGGACCGGCAGCCGCCTTACCCGGCCGGGGGCGAGCTGCCGGCGTTCTACTACCGGATGTACGACCCGTTCGTGGCGCTCACCGCGGCCGCCTCGGTGACTACGACGCTGCTGCTGGGCCTCGGCGTCAGCCTGCTCGCGCAGCGCGACCCGATCCAGACGGCGAAGGAGGTCGCCTCGCTCGACCACTACTCCGGCGGGCGAGTGCTCTTCGGCGTCGGCGCCGGCTGGAACCTGGAGGAGATGCGGGACCACGGCACCGACCCCGACACCCGCGGCCGGCTGCTCGACGAGCGGCTGAACGCGATGAAAGCGCTGTGGACCGCCGAAGAGGCCACCTTCCACGGCGAGTTCACGAACTTCGACCGCGCCGTGACGTGGCCGAAGCCGGTGCAGCAGCCGCACCCGCCGATCTACGTCGGCGGCAACAGCCGGTTCGCGGCGCGGCGGGCGGGCCGGCACGGCGGGGTCTGGATGCCGAACTCGGTGGTCGTGCCCGAAGCGGTGGCGCCGATGATGGCGCTGCGGGACGAGTTCGCCCCGGGCACGCGAGTGTCGATGTTCGCGGTGGGCAGCAAGGACCGCGCGCTGCTGGACGCCTATGTCGAGGCGGGCGTCGAGCGGATCACGCTCCTGCTCGGCACGCATCCGGAGGCGAAGACCCTGGACCGGCTGGACAATCTGGCCAAGATCGTCGAAGAGTATCGGTGAAGGAGCGGAAAACGCGTGAGTGACGTGCAAATCGGCCTGGCGGCGGCGCTGGAGCAGTTCTCGCCGCGAGAGTCGATCCGGTTGGCGAAGGCCGCGGAGGAGCGGGGTTTCTCCGGGCAGATGGCGGCGGACCACTTCCAGCCGTGGGTCCCGCAGCAGGGTGAGGCCTCGTTCGTGTGGAGTGTGCTGGCGTCGCTGGCCGAGAACACGACGGGTGACCTGGGGCCGGGTGTGACCTGCCCGTCGTTCCGGCTGCACCCGGCGATGGTCGCGCAGGCCGCGGCGACGCTGGAGGCGACCTATCCGGGGCGGACCTGGCTGGGCATCGGGTCGGGTGAGGCGCTCAACGAGCACATCATCGGTGGCTACTGGCCGGAGGCGCCGGAGCGGGTGCGGCGGATGTTCGAGGCGCTGGAGGTGATCCGGAAGCTGTTCACCGGCAAGGATGTCAAGCACAACGGCGAGTTCTTCAAGATGCACTCCACGCGGCTGTGGACGTTGCCGGACACGCCGCCGCCGGTGTACATCGCTTCCGCGGGCCCGTACACCTCGCGCAAGACCGGCGAGCTGGCCGACGGCCTGATCACGCCGGGCGCGTCGATCGACAAGCTGGCCGGGATCGTGGAGAACTTCGAGGCCGGCGCGAAGAAGGCGGGCAAGAACCCGGACGAGATGCCGAAGCTGCTGCAGGTGCACCTGTCCTGGGCCGAGGACGACGAGACGGCGTGGGCCAACGCGCTGGACCAGTGGCCCAACGGCGGGATGAAGTTCCCGAAGGCCGACGTGCGCTCGCCGTTCGACTTCCAGCAGATGGCGAAGCTGGTCCGCCGTGAGGACTTCGAGGGCCGCATGGTCGTCTCGTCCGATCTGGACGTGCACCGCGCCGCGTTGCAGAAGTACGTGGACGCGGGCTTCAACCGGATCTACATCCACAACGTGGGCCGCAACCAAGACGCGTTCCTCGACGCCTTCGGCAAGGAAGTACTGCCGAAGCTGAACGCCTGACGCACCAGCCTGCTCGTGAGTGGCTATGCCGGTTCTTACCGTCGTAGCCACTCACGAGGGCTATTTGTCCAGCAGCAGGTGGACCGACAGCTCCAGCCGGTTCGCGACGTCGGCCGCGGACGCCCGGCGTGTCACCCACGCCACCAGGTTCGCCATCCAGACGTCGGCGACCACGTGGAAGATGTCGCGGTCGGCGTCCGTCGGCTCGTCGATCCCCATGGCCTGGGCGAACATCTCCTCCATCTGCCTGCCGACCAGCTCCACCTCGGCGGCCGCGGAGGTGTCGGCGAACATGAACGCGCGCACCATCGCCTCGGTCAGGTGCGGGTCGCGTTGCATCAGCCGGGTATTGCGGCCCAGCACGAACATCAGCCGCTCCGCGGGGGTTTCACCCGGGATCGCGGCGCGCTCCATCTTCTCCTGCGCCCGCTCGAACTGCCGGGCCAGCCCGGACACGAGCAGGTGGATCTTCGACGGGAAGTAGCGGTACAGCGTGCCCAGCGCGACGTCGGCCTTCTCGGCCACGGCCCGCATCTGGACGGCGTCGTAGCCGCCCTTCGACGCGAGCGCGAGGGTCGCGTCGATGATGCGGCGGCGCCGGTCGCGCTGTGCCGCGGACCCGAGCTCGTCGCCGATCGCGCCGAGCCCGTTCGAGCGCGCCTTCGCCGCCGGAGCCTTCGCCTTGCCCGGCATCGGTTTCTCCTCCACGTCCGGAACCCGTTCCAGTTCTGGTCTGAGCGTACCTCCCCTGGCGAAGCGTTCAACCGGTGACCCACTGGCCGAAAAACTGTAACACGTTCTACACTCGCGAGTAGTCCCGTATCCCGCGAGGAGGGCCGATGCCGGTCGCACTCACCGAGGAACAGGCCGCGCTGGCCGCGGCGATCCATGACTGGGCGGCGGCCCACGACCCCGTCGCGGCGGTCCGCGCCGCGGAAGGCGGCGGCGCGTCGCTGCCGGAAGGCTTTGCCGCGCTCGGCTTGTTCGGCGTCGCGCTGCCCGCGTCGGCCGGGGGCGCGGACGGGACCGTCGCGGACCTCGCGGCCGGGCTCGCCGCGGCGGCCGAGGCGCTGGTGCCGGGGCCGGTGCTCGGCACGGCGCTGGGCGCATTGCTGCTCGCTGACCACCCGCGTGCGAAGGAGCTGGTGCCCGCGCTGGCCGAAGGCACGGAACGGATCGCCGTCGGACTGGCGGGCAGCTCACTGGTGCCCGGCGCGGACGCGGCGTCGTGGCTGCTGCTGCCTGGACCGGACGGCCACGTGCTGCTGCCGCCGGGCGCCGCCGAGGTGGAACCGTTGGCACCAATGGACTTCTCGGCCCCGCTGGCTCGGGTGCGGTACTCACCGGCCTTGGCGGAGGGCGGGATCGACGGCGTCGAGGATCTGGCCGCGACGCTCGCCGTCGCCGAGGCCGCGGGCGTCACGAGGTGGTGCCTCACCACGGCGGTCGAGTACGCGAAGGTGCGAGAGCAGTTCGGTCACCCGATCGGGTCGTTCCAGGCGGTCAAGCACCTGTGCGCGGAGATGTTGTGCCGCGCCGAGTCCACGGAGGCGCTGGCCTGGGACGCGGCCACCGCGGCCGGCGGTCCGGAACATGCGCTGGCGGCGGCGAGCGCCGCCGCCGTGGCGCTCGACGCGGCCGTCGACAACGCGAAGGACTGCGTGCAGGTACTGGGCGGCATCGGGTTCACCTGGGAGCACGCCGCGCACCTGTACCTGCGGCGCGCCCTGGCGTTGCGGCACTGGCTGGGCGGCTCGGCCCGCTGGCGGCGGCGCGCGGCGGACCTGACGCTGGCGGGGGCCCGGCGGACCTTGGCCGTCGACGTCGGCACGGACCCGTCGCTGACCCTCGAGGCCACGGAAATCGCGGCGCTGCCGGCCGAAGAGCGACGGGTCGCGCTGGCGGACGCCGGACTGCTCGCCCCGCACTGGCCCGCGCCCCACGGCCGTGGCGCGGACGCCGCCGAGCAGCTGCGGATCGACGCGGCCCTGGCGTCGGCGGGCGTACGCCGGCCCGATCTGGTCATCGGCGCGTGGGCGATCCCGACGATCCTCGATCACGGCACCGACGAGCAGCGCGACCGCTTCGCCGGCCCGACCCTGCGTGGCGAGCTGACCTGGTGCCAGCTGTTCAGCGAACCCGGCGCGGGCTCCGACCTGGCCGCCCTGCGCACCACCGCCCGCCGCGCCGACGGCGGCTGGCGCCTGACCGGGCAGAAGGTCTGGACGTCGCTCGCACACGAGGCCGACTGGGCGATCTGCCTGGCCCGCACCGACCCGGAAGTGCCGAAGCACAAGGGAATCACGTACTTCCTGGTCGACATGCGCGCGCCCGGCATCACCACCCGCCCGCTGCGCGAGATCACCGGCGCGAGCGTGTTCAACGAGGTCTTCCTGGACGAGGTGTTCGTCCCCGACGCGGACGTGGTCGGCGAACCGGGAGCGGGCTGGCGGCTGGCCCGCACGACCCTGGCGAACGAACGCGTGGCCATCGGCAGCGGCTCGGCGGTGGGGGAGGGGGTGGAGAACCTGGTGGCCGCGCTGGCTGCTCCGGAGCGAGTGGACGCTTTCGGTGCTGCGGGGGAACCGGCCGCGGGACTGGACGAGGCGGCCCGGGAACGACTGGGCGCCTTGGTGGGTGAGGGCAGCGCGTGCTCGGTGCTGGACCTGCGGGCCACCCTCCGGCGGCTGGACGGACGGAGCCCCGGCGCGGAGTCGGGCGTCCGCAAGCTGCTCGGCGTCCGGCATCGCCAGGAGGTCGCGGAATTCGCGCTGGAGCTGATGGGCCCGTCGGCATTGGAAGCCGGCGGTGAGG
Source organism: Amycolatopsis sp. (assembly GCA_036502365.1). GTDB lineage: Bacteria > Actinomycetota > Actinomycetes > Mycobacteriales > Pseudonocardiaceae > Amycolatopsis. Next base: position 5,124 of record DASXYS010000169.1, on the reverse strand, counting down.
TCCCGCACGAGTTCCTCATGACCCGCTGCCTGTCCATCGCGGGCGGCACGACCCAGATCCTCCGCACCGCCGCCGCGGAACGGCTCCTCGGCTTGCCCCGCTGACGCCGCCCGCCGCCGCGGTGGGACGCCTTTCAGGGCTGTCTCGCTGAGCGCCGTCTTCCGCACCGCTGCTGCGGGACCAGCTTCTCAGCCTGCCCCGCTGACCGCCGTCCCACATCACGAGGCGGACTTTCACGCCGGAACCGCGCGGCATCCGCGGCATCCGGCCCACCGTCGGCGAGAAGGTGCCGGTGGCGGGCGCGACCCCCAGTGCGCGCCCGCCGCCGGCTTGCCCCGGCCTCCCCGTTTCCTCGCCGTGCCCCTAGGGTTTCCGAGGCCGTCCTCGTTTCGTCCTCGGGCCGGCGGCAAGGGCTCCACCTGCGCGTTGTCGAGCCTGGAGGCCGCGCACCAGCCTGGGGGGAAGCGATGAGGTTCCGGATACTCGGGACGCTGGAGGTCCGGGCCCACGGGGACCGGGTCGCTTTGGCGAGCCCGCGCCAGCAGCGGGCGCTCGCCGCCCTCTTGCTCAGCCCCAATTCCGTGGTCCCGGTGGAGCGTCTGGTCGACGCGCTCTGGGAGGACGAGCCGCCGACGACGGCCGTGAAGCAGGTGCGGAATTGCGTTTCCGCGTTGCGGGGACGGCTCGGCGAGGCCGGCGGGGCGATCGTCACCGACGGGCCCGGGTACCGGCTGGAGGCCGGCGCCGAGGATCTCGACTCACTCCGGTTCCGCCGCCACGTCACGGTGGCGCGGGGGCTCGCCGGGCAGGTGAAGCTGGTCGACGCCGTCGGCGAGATCCGGAACGCGCTCGCGCTCTGGCGGGGCCCGGCGCTCGACGGGCTCCGGACCACCACACTGGCGGGCCGGGCGGCGGTGCTCGACGAACAGCGTGCCGACGCCGTGGAGCTCTGCGCCGAATGGCAGCTGCGGCTGGGGGAGACGGATCAGGTCAGCCGCGAGCTGGCCGAGTTCTGCGGCGAGCACCCGATGCGTGAGCGGTCCCACCTGCTCCTGATGCGCGCGCTGGCGAAAGAGGGCCGCTACGCCGAAGCCTCGACGCTGTTCCACAGCCTGCGCCGGCGGCTCGCCGACGAACTCGGTGTCGACCCGAGCCCTGACCTGCACCGGCTCCACGAGCAGATCCTCACCGAGGCCACCCCGGCGGCCCCGGCCGAGCCTGCCGCGGAACCCTTGCCGGAGCACAACTTCGGGCGTGCGGTCACCGAGCTGGCCGAAGCCGTCACGTGGCAGTGGCGGGCGGAGGCGGAACTGCGTTCGCTGCACCGGCCCCGGCCGATCGCCCTGCGCTGGTCGGCCGTCTCGGGGAAACCGGCGCTGCGGGGCGAACTCGACGGCGTCGCGGAGATGTTCACCGCGTTGCCCTCCCGGCAGCTGGTGGTGCTCGGCGATCCCGGCTCCGGCAAGTCGGTGCTCTCGCTGGTGCTGACGCTCGAATTGCTGCGCGCCCGCGGTCCGGGCGAACCGGTCCCGGTGCTACTTTCCCTCGCCTCGTGGGACCCGCGGCGGGAGCACCTCGACCGGTGGCTGGCGGGACGGCTCGCCGAGGACCACCCGGCCCTGCTCAACGCCCGGGAGTACGGCCGCGACGCGCCCACCCGGCTCGTCCTCGGCGGCCACGTCGTGCCGATCCTCGACGGCCTCGACGAGATGCCGGCCGACCTGCGCGCGACCGCGCTCGACGCACTGGACCAAACCATGTCCGGCGGCCGCTCGCTGGTGCTGACCTGCCGCTCCGCGGAGTACGAGCAGGTCACCCGCGAATCCGGCGCGGCTTTGGGCACCGCCACCGTGGTCCGGCTGGAACCGGTCGCCCGGCCGGAGGCGATCACCTATCTGTCCGCCCGGGAGGGCGCCGGGCACGACCGCTGGCGCCCCGTCGCCGAGCGGTTGCGCCGGGATCCGGACGGGCCGCTGGGCCGGGTGCTGCGGACCCCGTTGATGGTCGACCTGGCGCGGATCGTCTACGGCCGTCCCGGCGCGGATCCCGCGGAGCTGCTCGGCGACGGCGACGCGGACACTCTGGAAGGACGGCTGCTCGACTCGTTCGTGCCCATTGCCTACGCCCAGGTGCCGGAGCCGCCCGGGCGGAACCCGAAGACCAGCCCGTCGGCGCAGTACACCGCGGCGCAGGCGAACCGCTGGCTGGGCTTCCTGGCCCGGCGGCTGGAACGGGCCCGTAGCCGCGACCTGGCCTGGTGGCAGCTCTACCGCGCGGTGCCCGCCGGGACCCGGGCCGGGCTGGTCGGCCTGCTGATCGCGGTGTTGTTCCTCGCCACCGGCTGGGTCGACGACGGGCCGGCGCTGGCCGCGATCTACGCCCTTTCCTTCGGCGGCGCCGGTTACCTGACCCATCGGTTCGGGCGCCCGCCGGAGCCGCTGCGCACGGAGCTGCGCTTCGCCGGGGCCGCCCGGAAATTCGCCGGCCGGTTCGCGATCGGCGCCGTGGTCGGCGTCCTGCTCGGCCTGGGCTGGTCGCTGGGCACCGGGCTGGTCGTCTTCCTGGCGCTGGTGTTCGGCCTGGTGTTCGCGGTGCACGTGTGGCTGGCGAAGCCGGTCGACGCGAGCCGCGTGTCCAGCCCGCGGTCGATCCTGCGCAACGAGCGGACCGGGGCGATCGCGTTGTCCGCCTCTTTCCTGGTGTCGCTGGGGCTGTTCGACGGGATGGCGTTCGCGTTCACCGCCAACACGCGGTTCCTGCCGGTGTTCGGCGGCCGGTACGACCTCGCGCTGGCGATCGCCGGCGGGCTGGCGGGCGCGTTGTTCGGGTTCTTCATGGCCCGTGGCGTCGCCGCCGTGTGTTACGGCCTGGCGGGCGCGGTCGCCGGCGGCCAGGTGTTCCCGCCGACGACGAGCCCGGTTCTGCCGTTCGTGGTCGGCGTCTGCTTCGGCGGCGGCATCGGCCTCGCGGTCCTCGTCACGCGCGCCTGGGGAAACTACTTCGTCAACCACCTCTGGCTCGCCGCGACCGGCCGCCTGCCCTGGCGGCTCATGCACTTCCTCGACGACGCCCACCGCCGCGGCGTCCTCCGGCAGGCCGGTGGCGTCTACCAGTTCCGGCACGCCCGCCTGCAGGAACGGCTGGCCGCGCTCGACTTTGACGCGGAAATCGTGCAGGACCGCCGGAAGCCCTGACCGGGCCACCACGCCGCGAGGGGGACTTTCGCACCGCCGGTCACGCGGTTTGTCGTACCCCTGGCCTACGGTGCTGGTCGTGGAGTTCGGCACGCACACCCAGGCCACCTACGTCCCGTCGGATCCGCCGCGGGACGGGGTGCTGGCGCTCTGGGGAGACGAGGTCGCGGGAGACACCGCGATCGAGCTGGTGCTGCCCTCGGGCGGGAAGTTCGCGCGCACCAAGGTTTCCGCTCGCCTCGTGCCGCTCGCGCGGGCCATCCCGCGGCTGCTCGTGGTGCCCGACGACGCCAGCCCGGCGCTCACCGCTTGGTCGGCGGCCGTGAACGCCGGGGTGAATCTGGTGGCGCGCGGGCGGCTCCGGCCCGCCGTCACGCCGGGCGGCGTCGGGTCGTGGCGGGTCGGGCCGCTCGACGCCGCGGACGAGGCGCTGTTGCGGGACCTGGCCGCCGCACTGCCGCCGGAGGCCCACGCGCTGCCGTTGTCCGGCGTCAAGCGGATCCGCCTGCACTCGCCGGAGTCGTTGGTCCGCGCGCTCTGGGACGCGGCGGCCGACGTCCTCGTGCGCAGCCCCGCGGCTCCGGTCGGGGCGGGCGGACCGGCCTTCGCCGAGCCCGAGCCCACCCTGATCGGCCCGGACGGCGCGGCCTGGCTCACCGAGCTGGAGACTCGCCGCCCGCACGGCGTCCAGCTGATCCTGCGCGTCGAGGCGCGCGAGGGCGGCGACGAGCCGGAGTTCGCGGGGGTGCTCGCCGTTCGGTCCACTGTGGAGCCGAGCCTGATCGTCGAGGCCGCGATGCTCTGGGACGCGCCGGAAGCCGTGCTGCACCGGCTCGGCGACCAGGTCGAGACCCAGCTGCTGCTCGGCCTGCGCCGCGGCGCGCGGGCGTGGGCGCCGCTGGGCCGGGTGCTGTCCGAGCCGGCGCCCACCGAGCTGGTGCTGACCGACGACGAGGTGGTCGGCCTGCTCACCGACGGCAGCCGCGAGCTGGGCGGCGCCGGCATCGAGGTGCTGTGGCCGAAGGACCTGTTCGCCGGTGAGCTGAAGGCGAAGGCGAGCGCCACCCAGGCTCCGGCGAGCGAGGGCGGCCCGGCGTTTCCGTTGAACGGCCTGCTGAAGTTCCGCTGGCGGCTGAGCCTCGGCGGGTCGGAGCTGACCGACGAGGAGGTCGCGGCGCTGGCCGAGGCCAAGCGCCCGCTGGTGCGCCTGCGCGGCCAGTGGGTGAAGCTCGATCCGTTCCTGCTGGCCCGCATGCGCGCCCGCCGGTCGCGCAAGCTGACCGGTGCCGAGGCGCTGGCCGCCGCGCTCACCGGCGAGCTGGAGCTGGACGGTGAGACGGTCGAGTTCGCGGCCCAGCCCGTGCTGGCCGGGCTGGTGGAACGGCTGCGCGAGCGCGAACCCGAGCCGGTCGCGCCGCCGCCGGGGCTGACCGCGACCCTGCGCCCGTACCAGCTGGCCGGCCTCGGCTGGCTGGCCACGATGACCGGGCTCGGCCTTGGCGCCTGCCTGGCCGACGACATGGGGCTGGGCAAGACGATCCAGACCCTGGCGCTCATCCAGCGCGAGTGGGAGTCGACACCGGTGCGCAAGCGGAAGCCGACGCTGCTCATCTGCCCGATGTCCGTCGTCGGCAACTGGAGCAAGGAGGCCGCCCGGTTCACGCCCGACCTCCCCGTGATGGTCCACCACGGCCTGGAGCGCACGCGGGGTACGGGCTTCGCGAAGCAGGCCGCCAAACAGGCCCTGGTCCTCTCGAGCTACTCACTCCTGCACCGCGACTTCGACCTCTTCCGGAAAGTCCGCTGGTCGAACCTGGTCCTGGACGAGGCCCAGAACATCAAGAACCCCCAGACCAAGCAGGCCCAGGCCGCGCGGGCGCTCCAGGCCGAGAACCGGATCGCCCTGACCGGCACCCCGGTCGAGAACCAC